>CAWISY010000131.1:0-34729 GCA_963838455.1 Bryobacterales bacterium | reverse complement strand
TCCCTGCTTGATCTGGGCGACGGTGTGCTGTGCGTCGAGTTCCACAGCAAGATGAACACCATCGGCGAGGATCACTTCCGCATGATCCAGGCCGCTCTGGACGAGACCGAGAAAAACTTCGCGGCGATGGTGATCGCCAACCAGGGCGAGACGTTCAGCGCGGGCGCGAATCTGATGTACGTGCTGATGGCGGCCCAAAATCAGGAGTGGGAAGAATTGGGCGACATGATTCATCGCTTCCAGCAGATGAATCTGGCGATGAAGTACGCCCGGCGCCCGTGATCGCCGCGCCGTTTTCGCGGGTGCTGGGCGGCGGCGCGGAAATCGTGCTGCACGCCGCAGCCGTACAAGCGTCAGCCGAGACCTACATCGGGCTGGTGGAAGTGGGCGTCGGCGTTCTGCCGGCCGCGGGCGGCTGCAAGGAGATGCTGCTGCGCGACGCCGACATTCGCGCGATCGGAGAACGCATCGGGCAGGCAAAAGTTTCCTCCAGCGCGGCGGAAGCGCGGCAGATGCAGTTCCTGCGCGACACCGACCGGATCACGATGAACCCGGACCGGCTGGTGGGCGACGCCAAGGAATTGGCGCTGGAACTCGCGCGGGATTATGCGCCGCCCGCTCGCGCGCAAGTGAAGGTCGCCGGAGAAGCTGCCTATGCGCTGCTGAAGCTCGGCATCTGGAGCTATCGCCAGGGCGGCTACATCTCCGATTACGACGTCACCGTGCTCGAGAAGGTCGCGCATGTGCTTTCGGGAGGAAGGCTCACCGGGGAGCAATCGGTTCCCGAGCAGTACATTCTGGATCTGGAACGCGAGGCATTTTTGAGCCTGTGCGGAAACGCCAAGACGCAAGAGCGGATTCAATACACGTTGAAGACGGGAAGACCGCTGAGAAACTAATTAATGAAAGAAGCAGTCATTGTCGATTGCGTGCGCACGCCCGTGGGAAAAGCCGGGCGAGGTGCGCTCAAGAACACGCGGCCAGATGATCTGGCGGCATTCGCGATTCGCGGTCTGCTGGAGCGGCATCCTCAAGTAGACCCGGCGTCCATCGAAGACGTGATTCTGGGATGCGCGATGCCGGAGGGCGAAGCCGGGTTGAATATGGCTCGCATTGCGGCATTGCGCGCGGGCTTGCCGGATTCCGTACCTGGCGTGACCATCAACCGTTTCTGTTCTTCGGGATTGCAGTCGATCGCGATGGCGGCGGAGCGAATACGCGCCGGAGCCGCCGAGATCCTGGTCGCGGGCGGCGCGGAGTCCATGAGCATGGTCCCGATGACCGGCAACAAGTTTTCGGCGAATCCGTGGATGGTGGATCATCGCCCGGGGATTTACATGAGCATGGGGCTCACCGCGGAACAGGTGTATCAGAAGTACGGAATCACCCGCGAGGAACAAGACCAGTTCGCGCTCGCCAGTCACCAGAAAGCTCTGGCGGCGCAGGCGGCCGGAAACTTTCACGAAGAGATTGTACCGGTGGATGTCGAAACCACAGTGCTCGAAGACGGACATCCGAAAACGCACCGCGCGATGTTCCACAAGGATGAAGGCCCGCGCGCGGATACTTCGATGGAGGCGCTGGCGAAGCTCAAGCCGGTGTTCCACGCGACCGGCAGCGTGACGGCGGGAAATTCTTCGCAGACCAGCGACGGCGCCGCCGCGGCTTTAGTGATGTCGGCCGCAAGGGCCGAGGAACTTGGTTTGCATCCAAAAGCCCGCTTCGTCAGTTTCGCTGTGACTGGGGTCGCGCCGGAGCTGATGGGGCTCGGTCCGGTGCGCGCGATTCCGAAAGCGCTGTCGCTCGCTGGGTTGAAGTTATCCGACATCGACGTGATTGAGCTGAACGAAGCCTTCGCGGTGCAGGCGCTGGCGGTGATTCGCGAAGCCGGGCTCGATCCGGAGCGCGTGAACCCGAACGGAGGCGCTATCGCTTTGGGGCATCCTCTCGGCTGCACCGGCGCGAAACTGACCGCGACCATCCTGCGCGAGATGAATCGCCGCCAGGCCCGCTACGGCATGGTCACCATGTGCATCGGCGGCGGGCAGGGTGCGGCGGGAATTTTCGAAAGGTTGAATTAGGATGAACGGCGGAGCCTTCCTGCTGGAGTCGCCGAAGCCCGAGGACGTTTTTACTCCCGAGGATTTTACGCAAGAGCATCGGGCCATCGCCAAGACCACCGAGGAGTTCTGGAGCCAGGAGGTCGCACCGCACCTGGACGAAATCCAGCACCAGCAATTCGACGTGTTGAAGCGCGTGCTGCGCAAATCGGCGGAGCTGGGCCTAACCGCGGTATTTCTGCCCGAGAAGTACGGCGGCATGGAAATGGATCTCACGTCGATGGCCATCGTCGGCGAGATTCTGGCGCGTGACGGGTCGTATGCAGCCTGCCATGGAGCGCAAACCGGCATCGGATCGCTGCCGCTGCTGCTGTTCGGGACGGAGCAGCAGAAGCAGAAGTACCTGCCCAGGCTGGCTTCGGCGGAAATACTCGCGGCGTATGCGCTGACTGAGCCGCAGGCCGGCTCCGATGCGCTGGCCGCTCGCACTCGCGCGGATCTTTCTGCGGACGGCTCGCACTACGTGCTGAATGGCCAGAAGATGTGGATCACCAACGGGGCCATTGCGGATCTGTACACGGTGTTCGCGAAGGTCGGCGGCGAGAAGTTCACGGCGTTCTTAGTGGAGCGCGCGTGGCCCGGTGTTTCGCCCGGCGCGGAAGAAAAAAAGATGGGGCTCAAGGGCAGCTCCACCACCGCCGTATATTTCGACAACGTCAAGGTTCCCGCGGAGAACGTCCTGGGAGAAATTGGCCGCGGCCATATCATCGCGTTCAATATTCTGAATCTGGGCCGGCTGAAGTTGGGCTTGTTCGCGCATGGCGGTGCGAGCCAGGCCCTTGCCGTTTCGATCCGCTACGCCAAGGAGCGGAAGGCGTTTGGAAAATCGATCGCCGAATTCGGCATGATTCAATCCAAGCTGGCGGAGATGGCCGTGAGGATGTACGCCAATGAGAGCGCGGCGTATCGAGTGGTGGGCGCGATCGAGTCGCGGCTGTGCGGCATGTCCTGGAACGATGCCGACTCGAGCCAGCGAGTCTTGAAAGCCGCCGAAGAGTTCGCGGTGGAGTGTTCACTGGTCAAGATCTTCGGATCGGAGATGCTGGACTACGTGGTCGACGAAGCGGTGCAGATTCACGGAGGCTACGGCTACCATCAGGACTACGCGGTGGAGCGAGCCTATCGCGACTCGCGCATCAACCGGATTTTCGAAGGCACCAACGAGATCAACCGTCTGCTGGCCACGGGCATGCTGTTGAAGCGCGCGCAGCGCGGGACTTTAGCGCTGGTGGCCGCGGTGAAGAAGCTGCAGGCGGAGATTCTAGGCGGTCCCGCTTCGGCTGACGCGGGGCTCATTGCCAGCTCGAAGAAGATTGGATTATTTCTGCTCGGCGCCGCGTATCAACGCTATGGGGACAAGATGGAAGAGCAGCAAGAAGTATTGGCAGGCATTACCGATGTCCTCATGAATTCCTTCGCGATGGAGTCCGCGATTCTCCGGGCCAGAAAAAACAAGCGCGAGAACGCCGCGGACATGGCAAGCGTATTTACCTCGGACGCCATGGACGCGATCGAAATATCCGCCCGCACCGTGCTCGCCGCCTGCGCGGAGGGCGATGAGCTGCGCACCCACCTCGCCGTGCTGCGGCGGTTCACCAAGCGCGACACAGTCGATACCATCGCGTTGCGGCGCAGGATTGCCGCGCGATTGCTCGCAGGGGCGCGCTACGTGGCTTAGGCGGTCATCGACGGCCGTGAGTGGGATAATCTTTAATGTGACGACTGCATATGGACCTAATCGGGACCCTCGCGAGCTGGGCGTCCATCGCGGGGTTGGTATTCAGCGTCCTGGCGTTCGTCTTCTCCAAGCGCGCCTCGAAGGCGGCGGAGGAGGCGCGGGATTCAGTGCTACTGAAATCGTTGAGCCAAGACATGAGTGATGCCAATCGCATCGCCGCGGAGATCGTCCGGTTCGTGAGCATGGAGCGTGGCGACATGGCGTTGCTGAGGGCTGGTGACCTTTTGAATCAGGTGAGCTACTTCGTGAATCGATGGGATGCAAAGCTTGCGGAGCAATCCAAGAACAACCTTTTAGGTGCACGGGTGCACCTTAACTCGATTCACAGCGCGTTGACCGCAAAATCCATTTCCGAAATGTCTGCATTGCAGAAGGCGCGACTGGCGCGGTCCTGCCAACACGTCAACGTCATCTTTAGCGAGGAACACGGAACCGCAGTGAAAGCCGCGGACAGGGCCAACTGACCTATGGAAGACGTCAAGGCACTGAAGCTGTTTCAGGAAATCCTAACGAAGACCCGGGCGGGACGCATCAAGTGGGAAGCCACCGCGCGAGAGTCGGAATACTTTTCCGTGCTGCCGGGCGGATTCATTGCGACGGTCCAGAGCTGGCACGAAGATGACCGCTGGGGGAACGATGTCGAAGAACGGGCGCTAACGCTGCGGACCGGCGACGACGAGCTCTTACGTGTAACCAATGACGTGGACGGCGTGGAAGACGCTGCCCTGGGAGAGCTCCTGGAGCTTGCACGGAGGCAGGCCCTTGGCGTCAATGCCCAGGTGGACAAGCTCCTCGGCGAACTGGCGAAGTTGTAGCGGGCACCCTCGGAGACACTCCACTGATCCGCATCGCCAATGGTCAAGGGTTCTGGGGCGACTCGCTCGAAGCGCCGGTGGAGCAGGTGCGGCGTGGGCCGCTGGATTATTTGACGCTCGACTATCTGGCGGAGGTCACCATGTCGATCCTCCAGAAGCAGCGGGCGCGCGACCCCAAAACGGGTTACGCGCGCGACTTTGTGGAGATGATCGCACGCGTGCTGCCGGATTTGAAGGAGCGGCGTATCCGCGTCATCGCCAATGCCGGCGGCGTCAATCCGCGCGCTTGTTGCGAGGCGGTTCTGGACGTTGCCCGCCGGCAGGGAATCTCGACACGCGTGGCCATGGTGGCCGGCGACGACATCCTCAACCGGCTGGACGATTTCCTGGCGCGCGGCGTCGAGTTGAAGAACATGGAGACCGGCGAGTCTCTTTCCGCTATCCGCGACCAGGTGCGCAGCGCCAATGTTTACTTCGGTGCATTCCCGGTTGCGGAAGCTTTAGGCCGCGGCGCCGATATCGTCGTTACGGGACGCGTAACGGACACGGGCCTGGCGCTGGCGCCGATGATTCACGAATTCGGATGGGGCCGCGAGGATTGGGACAAGCTCGCCGCAGGCACCATCGCCGGGCACACGGTGGAATGCGGCGCACAGTGCACGGGCGGGAACTGCCAGGTGGATTGGGAGACCATTCCGGACATGGCCGGCATCGGGTACCCGATCATCGAGGCCGAGGCCGACGGCTCCTTTACCATTACCAAGCACGCCGGCACCGGCGGACGCGTCACCATCGAATCGGTCAAGGAGCAGCTTCTCTACGAAATGGGCGATCCGCGCGAATACATTACGCCGGATTGCGTCGCGGACTTCACAACGATTCAGCTTACCCAGGCAGGTCCAGACCGCGTGCGGTTCAGCGGCATCAGAGGTCGCGCCGCAACTAAGTTCTACAAAGTCTCCATCAGTTACTCCGCCGGGTACAAAGCCATCGGATCGCTGGTCTATGCGTGGCCGGATGCGTATAAGAAGGCGCGAGCCGCGGAGCAGATTCTGCGCCAGAGGCTGGATCGGCTGAGCCTGCGTTTCGACGCGATGCGCGCCGAGTTTCTGGGCGCCAACGCCTGTCACGGAATCGCCGTGGCGGAACCAACACCCGCGATGGAGCCGCTCTTAAATGAGGTAGTCTTGCGCTTCGGCGTGCGCAGCGAGAATCGGGCTGCTGTCGAGCGCTTCACGCGCGAGATCCCGCCGCTGGCGTTGAACGGTCCGCCGGTGGTGTCGGGGTTGGGCAGCGGGCGGCCACAGGTGGAGGAGATCGTGGCATACTGGCCGGCGCTGCTCGAAAAAAGCGAAGTTCAACCGGAGGTGACGCTATGGCCCGGCGAAAATTAGTCGAGCTGGCGCACGCGCGCTCCGGCGACAAAGGCGATACATCCAATATCGGGCTGATTGCGCGCAAGCCCGAGTATTACCCGCTTCTGGTTCGCGAGGTTACTGCGGAACGGGTGAAGCGGCATTTTGAGGGGGTTTGCAAGGGGAAGGTCGAGCGGTTCGAGGTGCCGAACCTCGGTGCGCTCAATTTCTTGCTGCATGAGGCGCTGGATGGCGGCGGAACGCTCGCGCTCAAGGCCGACCCGCAGGGCAAGACTTATTCGACCGCCCTGCTTAGGATGGAGATCGAGGATGGAGATCAAGGTTGATTAAATCCGAGTCCGTCCGCGGCGGAAGTCTACGCATCACGCTCAGCCGGCCGGAGAAGCGCAACGCCATCGACGAGCGGATGATCGCGGACTTGCGCGGCGCGCTTGCCGGCGCGGATCGACCTGGCGGCGGAGTGATCTTACTGACGGCCGAGGGTCCGGATTTCTGCGCTGGGATGGATCTGCAGATGATGGCGGAGACTGCGGACGCGGGTGCGGTTGAATTCCTGAACGCAGCCAGGAGATTAGCGGCGTTGTACAAGGCGATTCGCCATCATCCCAAGCCGGTGGTCGCGGCCGTGCATGGGAGGGCGCTCGGCGGAGGGTGCGGGCTTGCGCTGGCGTGTGACGCGGTGCTCGCCGCGGAGTCGGCCCAGTTTGGATTCCCGGAGGTCAACATCGGATTCGTCCCGGCGCTCGTGATGGTGCTTTTGCGCAGGATGGTGGGGGAAAAACGGGCCTTCGATTTGTTGGCATCGGGTGAACCGGTGAGCGCTCGCCGGGCGTATGAGCTGGGAATGATCACTCGCGTTGTTCCGGATGCCGATTTGGACGCCGGCGTAGAAGCCTATGCCGCGGCGCTGGTCGCGAAGTCCGCGACCGCGATCGGCCTGACCAAGGAGCTGCTTTACGCCATCGACGGGATGAGCTTCGAAGCCGCGCTCGAAGCCGGAGCGGAGATGAACGCGCTGGCGCGCATGACCGAAGACGCCCGGCAGGGCTTCGCGCGCTTCCTCAAGCACAAGTAAAGTGTGCTCGACAGTAAATCCGCTATTCTGGATCACATGACACGACGACTCCTGCTGTTCGCCTTACTCGCGACCGGCCTCGCCGTGGTAGCACTGCATGCGCCTCCGGCGCAGGGTGCCGCGTCCGCGCAGTCCCACGTTTACGAGCTGCGCATCTATACCGCGAATGAGGGAAAATTGGAAGCCCTGAAGGCTCGCTTCCGCGATCACACCGTCGCTCTATTCAAGAAGCACCACTTAGACGTCATCGCCTATTGGGTGCCGGTGAGCGACGATCCGAAGTCGAAAGACACGTTCATTTACATCGTGGCTCACAAGAGCCGCGAGGAAGCCGCCCAGAACTGGAAGGCCTTCGACACCGATCCCGAATGGGTGAAGGCGAAGACCGAAAGTGAGAAGGACGGTCCACTGGTGAAGAAGTACGACTCCACGTTCATGGATGCATTGCCGTATTCTACGATGAAATAAAAGGCCCTTACATAATGACCTCGCTTGCCTCGTTTGCAAATACCTTGACCGAATCTTTGAATCTGACGCAGCCGCCGGTGGCGGTAGCCTTCGTGGATGAAGTTCCGGCGGGAGTGAAGACTTTCTCCGGCACGGTTCCCGCGGGCTGCCGCTTCTGGCAGGAAGCCGCGACCCACGTGTTCGCGACGGTGCCGCAGCAGCACGATCTCTGCTCCATCGGGATGTACACGCATCACCTGGAGGATGGTCCCGGCGTGGCCACGGATCTGCAGGACGCTTTGAAGGTGTTCGGCGATCTGGGTTACGTCCGGCCGGAGGATATGCCGTTCATTCCGGTGCTGGATCTTCCTTCCAAGAAGGCCGCGAAGGTGGTGGTGTATGGGCCGCTCGGATCGATGCCGGTGCAGCCGGACGTGGTGCTGTTGTTCGTGCAGGCGGACCAGACGCTGATCCTGTCGGAAGCCTCGCAGCAACTGGAGAACGGGTTGCCGCCGGCGATGGGCCGTCCCGCCTGCGGCGTGATTCCGCAGGCCCTCAACACAGGCCGCACGGCGCTGAGCCTGGGATGCTGCGGGGCCCGGGCGTATCTGGACGTGCTCAAGCCCGACGTGGCGCTTTATGCCATCCCGGGATCGAAGCTGGAAGCGTTCACGGAGCGCGTGGCCGCGCTCGCGAAGGCGAATGCGATCCTCACGCAGTTCCACACGCTGCGGAGGAAAGATGTGGAATCGGGCAAGCACCCGACGGTGAAGGAATCGCTGGCGGCTTTGGGATAAAAGGCCGCGATGGGGTGACGCTGTCCGCGCGGCGCTCAGCCGTTCACTTCGCGGATAATGGCCTCGCAGATCTCATCCGCGCCGGATCGAGTGACCGGGCTGCCTGGGCCAAACGACTGCACCTCGATATGCCCGTCCGAGAAGAACTCGATTTCGTGATAATGACTCGGGGACGCCACCGTGACCATGATTGCTTCTCGGTAGCAGCCGAGGTTGAAGTGCACGTTCGCGGCTTGTAGACGGCCCAAGAAATCCAGCAGCTGGGCGAGAGGATTCGCCGGCGACTCTATTTCTGTCTGAGCACTGAGATCACGTCGTCCGCCGTGATGACTCCGGCCAGCTTCCTCTGATCGTCGATCACGGGCAGCGCCAGCAGATTGTATTTGTCGAACAGCTCCGTCACCTGCTCCTGCTGCTCGGTCACGGGGACTTCGATTAACGTTTCTGCGGCGAGGTCGCGTAGCGGGATCGCGCCTCCGTGCAGGAACAGGCGCGCCAGCGGAACGGTGCCCACCAGTTGCTCCTGCGCGTCCACCAGAAAGATGGTGTTGAGGAATTCGAGCAGCTCCTCATTTTGCTTGAGCGCGGCGATGGCGTCGGCTACGGTGGAGGCCTCGGGCAGAGCCACGTACTCGGTATTCATCATGCCGCCTGCCGTGTCCTCCTCGAACTCCATCAGCTCGCTGACTTCGTTCTTGGGATCGTGCTCCATCTCCTCCAGAATTTCGTTGGAGGTTTCCTCTTCCAGTCCGGCCAGCACATCGGCGGCTTCGTCGGGAGCCATCTCCTCGACGATATCGGCTGCCTTCTCCGTCTCCAAAGACTCCAGAATGCTGGCCTGAATGTCGGGATCGATCTCTGAGAGAGCATCGGCCGCAACCTCGCTGTCGATGTTTTCGAAGATGGCCTCGCGATCGGCCGGGCCCAGGTCCTCGACGATATCGGCGAGGTCGGCCGGGTGCATGTCCTCTAGCAGGTGATTCGAGATGTTCAGGCGCACGCGGCGCTGCGGATCGGGCTCCAGGATGTTGCAGAATTCCCAGCGGATCGAATGCGGAGGAATGCGCGTCTGCAGCTTGCGCACCCATTTCGGGGGAATGACGCCTTGCACCAGCCGGCGGAGCACGCTGCGGATGCCGACGTCGACGTCCAGCACCCACAGCACTTGGCACTCGCCTTCGTTGCGAATCTCGAAGGTGACGTCGGTGACGCGGACCACTTTGCGCCCCTGCGCGTCGATGATCTGCTGGTCCAGCAGGTCGCGCACCACGCGCATGATGTATTCGTCGGAGTGGTGCGGCGTCAGGATCTCATCGCGCAGAAAAATCCCGTCGAGCGAGATGGAGCGGACTTGATCGTAACGGACCTTAAACCAGGCGGTGCCGGTGCCAATCAGGAAGCGATCGATGCGGACCGGGTCGACCAGCGGGACAATGGCGCAGTCTTTGACCACACCGATCTTGCGCCCCTTAAGGTCGAAGACCTTGAGGCCCAACAGTTCGGTGAGGAACAGTCTTTCGTCCGCCATAAACTTCCCGAAGACATACGTAATGTTGGGATGACAAGCCCGAGGCCAAATTGGGCCCGTCTCAATTCCTACCCCGTCTCAATCACCGTGGAGCGGACACGCCGCTCCGTCTCAATTTCTACTATGACGGATGGCGCACCAGGGGCGCAAGAAAATTTTTATGCGCTCAGGAGCAGTTGCTCGGCGTCGAATACGAAGGCGTTCGCCGGGGCTCCGGTCTGCTCACGGGCTCTGGTTTGCTCACGGGCTCTGGTTTGCTCACGGGCTCTGGTTTGCTCACGGGCTCTGGTTTGCTCACGGGCTCTGGTTTGCTCACGGAATGCCGCGAGGGAGTTGGTGAAGTAAGCCCGCTGCAGCCAGCGCTCGCCCGTGAAGGAGTCGCGGCCGTGCAACACGCGATCGTTCTTGAACAGCAGGGCGTCGCCGGGCTTGAGCACCACTCGCTCAGTCTCCAGCGTATCCAGCAGCGCCCGAAGCTGCGTGATCGCCTCACGGGCTTCGTCATTCACCGGCTGAACGGCGTGGGTCTGCACGGCGATGCGGGCGATCCCGTCGCGGTCCCTCCAGAGAATGGGCGCGATCACAGCCGCGGCGATCTGGAAGCTGGACGGCGAGGGGTGACGGAAGATCGGTTTTTCGAGCGACCGCACCAGGCTGGGAGGCGCGGCATCCAGGATCCGATCCACCGGCAGGACCCCGGTGTGAGCGCGCGGCTGGTTCAACAGGCCGAACAGCAGCAGCCCTCGGGGAGCGAAATTAGGCGCCAGAAATGCCGCGTCGGTATGACAGGCGAAGGGGACTCGCCCGGCGCTGGAGCTGGTGTGTTCGGAACCCGCCACTGGTGTGATCTCGTGAATGGGTGCGCCGGCCTTTTCGTTGATGTAGGAAAAGATCGACGCGTGGCCCTCGATCAGCCCCGCGATCACCGATTCGGACACCGCGGTTTTCGACGCCGGGCGCTTGCCGTCGGAGGGCGGGTGGGGCAGATGTGGATCCACCGGGAGATTCTCGATGAGCAAGGCATCCGGCCCGTCCGGAGCGAAGAAGCCGGCGAGCGCCTCCGCAGCTTCCGACGGCAGATGCAGGTTGGTCAGGAACACGCTGGCGTCGACGAAGCCGCGCCAAGCTGCTGCGGCCCTTTCAGGAGCAAGGCCCAAATCCGGAAAGGTCAATGCCAGGGAGTCACGCAGCCAAGCCTGCTTCCAGGAATCGGAGCCGGCCGGTTCGGGGAGGTGGATTCGCCGCAGGGCGGTTGTTCGCAACAGTGTCGGTTGCATGCTGGACGAGGGCTAATGCGCTGCCCTTCAGTATATCCAGATGCTTCAGGCTTCGCTCAAGGCGCAGGTTAAAGCGCCTTTGGCGGTGGAATAGAGCGGGTTCTGGGCCAGCCGGATTTCTGACACGGTAATGGGGAACTCCTGTTCCCACAAGAGCTTCTCGAAGCGCTCGCGGAATCCCGCCGGCAGCGCCGTGCCGCCGCTTAACACGATAGGAATGGGGCGGTTGAATTTGGGCAGGTTGGCGGTCCGGGTGAAGGCTTCCTTCAGAGCCCCGACCAGAGAGCGGATCATGTCGTCGTAATAGACGGCGATCACCTGCTGCATCTTGTCGGCGAAGAAGCCGTTGAAGTGAAAGGAGTCTTCCTTGGCCAGGCGGACCAGGTTAGCGCGCTCCCCCGTGACTTGAGCCGCGTTGGAGTCGATGTAGTCGCCGGCTTTGGGGATGGAGAAGCTGACGATCGGCACGGAGAGATAGGCGAGGCAGACGTTGCACAGGCCCCCGCCGCAACTGATGCCAATGCCGGTATAGTTGGAATCCTCCATCTCGCCGTAAACCACGGCCAGGCCTTCATTGATGCTGGCGGATTCAAAACCCAGCTCTTCGAGGGTCTGGCGCAGGGTCGCTTCGTGGTAGGTCAGCGATTCCTGGGCTCCCAGCGGCGCGGCGGGAATCGTGAAACAGAGTTTGGGTTTGATGCGGGGGTTTTCCTGAATGAGGGGTCCCAGCATCCGGGAGAGAATCTCGCGGGTGACCTTGAGGCTGTCCGGCTCCTTGGGATCGAGCACGCCGTGAGTCATGGGACGGCGGATCTCGGCGTTGAGCAGGCCGGCGAACTTTTCGCTTTCATTACCGTGAACCAGGATCTGCTGCGCCTCGATCGTATGCGGCACGTTTTCGCGCAGCAAGGCCGCCACCGTAATCTTGGAGTAAGGGATACTGACGAAGGCGTTCAGTTGCGAGACGTACGTGTTTTCGGGGGTACTCGCGGTTCCAGACCGCCGCGCGAGCACGATCCGGCTGGTGCCGACGTCCACGCCTAGGGTGTTGTTTTGGGTCATGTTCAGCTTCCTCCCTGTGCGCTTTGCGCGTCATTGGCAGTTTCATTCGCGGTGACGGCGCCCAGAATGTCGGAGTACCGGTGTTGCAGTATGGCGCGGTAGCGCGCCGCCGGAACTCCCTGCGCGCGGGCCTGGCGGTTCACTTCCGCCTCGGCCAGATCCAATCCCTTCCAGCGCCCGCCAACCGCGTCGAGAAAGGCTCCATCGTAGTCGAACCCGAAGGCCGTCAGGCTGGGTAGAGGCTCGGCGTAATTGTCGGGCAAGCCGACGGCAGTAAACGGGAACTGCGAGCCCCAGTCGGTGTGGCTCCCGATGTGGTCGTTCACGCCGCTGACCGAGACCTGGGCGTGGGTGACGCAATTGCCCGCGCGGATCGAGTACTTGGATCGCAGCATTTCCGTAAGCATATGAGCCGCCTGGATTTGCGCTGCAGTGACGGAGTTCGAATCGCCCGTCTGCGCCTCGAACGCCACGGCCAGGAAGCTAGTGTTGAGATTCACGTAGATGCCATCCGCATCGGCCCAAATCGAATGACCGGCATGGTTGGCCACGTCGCTTTCTTCCACCACCCGGAAAACGCGGCCGAAGCGGTCGATCACGTAGTGGTAAGCCCGCTCCTCACGCACCACTTCCAGCAGATTCCGCCCCAGTTGCTTGAGGCGGCGGTTCTGGGTCTCGTCGAAGTCGGCCAGATTGCTCTCGCTGGTATGGTACACGATGCCCGCCGGAACGCCCTGATAACGCACCGGTTGCGAGCCTCCTGCGAGCGGAAATACCGGGTACGGCCCGCGCGGCTTGTTCGACTCCGCGAAGGTCACATCGACGCGCAGCCCGTTGCTATAGGTTTCGAGTGTTCCCGAGCCCTCCACGCGCCAAACCTTCGTGGGGGTCTCTAGCGTGTCGACGACTCTTGGAGCAGGAGCTGGGAAAGCAAGAGCCGGGGACGAAACCGCCTGGGAAGGCGCTGTGGGCGCCGTTTTTGGGCCGGGGTTAGACGCCGGGCTCGGCCGGCTGGCGGCCAGAATCGCCACAAGGGAAGCAGCCGCGATGCTCCACTTCCAATGCGGCGTCCATTTCGACCCGCGTTTTCGAGGCGCTGTTTCCTCAGCCTCCAGAGCATCCATCTCGCGCCGCAGGAACTTGAGCCGCTCCACCGGGTCGTCGATTTTGTAGGCGCGCAGGTCCAGCCACGGGGCAAACATCGGGTTGCGAGGTGACTCGGCCACAGGATCCTTTCTAACAGGAGTGCCTTTGCGGGGCGAAAGCTCTCCAAGGCTATGAATCGGCTCCGGTAGGGTAAAAGCTTAGTCCTTCCCGGCTCAAAGGCCTATCTCCCTGACGACCCGAATCCTCCAGAGCCGCGTGTGGAATCGCTGAGTTCGCCCTCGACCCACTCGACGGCTTCATAGCGGGCGATGACCAGTTGCGCGATGCGGTCTCCCTTTTCGATGGTGTAGTCCTGCTCACTCAGATTGAACATGACAACGCGGATCTCGCCGCGGTAGCCCGGGTCGATGGTGCCGAAGTTGACAGTGAGGGAATGCTTCAGCGCCATGCCGCTTCGCGGCCGCACCTGCGCTTCAAAGCCCGAAGGCAGTTCGATGGCGATGCCGGTGGCGACGCCTCGCGCGATGCCCGGCTGCAGCGTCACTCGCTCCACCGAGCGCAGATCCAGGCCCGCATCCTCCAGAGGCCCGTGCGCGTAAGCGGGCAGCTCGGCGTCGGGATGAAGCTTCTTGATGCGAATGGTCATGAGGCGGAACTTCGCTTATGTTAACCCTTGGCTAACGTGAGTTGCCATGTGGGAGCGCTCTCAGGATTTTGCCCTCTTGAATCCGATCTCTAGTCCAAGCTCAAGCCGTCCAGGTCCTTTTTTTAAGACCCTCACCTGGACGTTCTCTTCTTGAAAGTCGTTGAGGGCGTCCAAAAGCGATAACTGAACCGGTCGCAGTCGCGGCTTCTGTAGCTCTCTATCCTTTCCACTCATGGAGAACTCCCACCGCCTGGGACTTGCTCCTTCCGAATGTGGCTCATCTATTCGTATGACCGAACCCCACTTCATCAACGCCATGAGCAGCACGTCTGCAGGGACAGGAACTCCCTTTGCCCATTGCTGCATCTGTTGTCGATCGACCCCGATTTCCTTCGCAGCCAGCTCAAGCGCACCCCTGTGCTCATCCTTCAGCCGGAGGAACTCCGACTGGATGGACTTACGCAGCTCCTGGCGTAGTTCCTTGGGATCGGTCACATCTGAAATCTTACTTGCAGCGTACTGGAGGATGCAAGTATAATTGCGGCAAGCCTGCAAGTATACTTGCAGAGAGGCCGTCTTCGCGTGAGGCTTGGCAACGCTAAGGGGTGCCATTTAGACTAGGAGACTCCCTTGCCTGTGTGGGTGTGGCCTCGGAGAAATACTTCGAGTTCGAGCAGCCGAGAGGTGTAGGTGGCGACTAGCATACTTCCGGAATACGACAGCCCGCCTGTCAATGAAGTGGTTTGCGGCATCCTGTTCAAGCCTCTGGACAGGTTGTTGACGCCCTACATTGGCCTTCTTTGGGAGGTATTCAAGAGCGACTACCCCACCTGTCAGGAAGCTCCGCCGATCATTCCGATCCTTGAAACCTTCGGCGAGCGTCCGGTCGACCAGAAGCCGGAGTTTGCAGAGATTCCGCCGCTTCCGCGCGTCTGGTTCGTCCATAAGGATGGCAGTGGGGTCATCCAAGTTCAGCGAGATCGATTCCTTCACAACTGGCGGAAGGCCAGCCCGACGAACAAGTATCCGCGTTTCGAACAGGTATTCGGTATGTTCGTCAGTCATTTGAACCTGTTTGAATTATTTCTGCGCAAACACGAATTGGGTCGCGTTTCACCCTTGCAATACGAACTCACGTACGTCAATCATGTGCCTCAGGGCGACGGATGGTCTACTCATGCCGATCTTGGCAGGATATTCGCAGACTTTGCCTGGCGCGTAAAGGACGAGCGTTTCTTGCCGGCTCCTGAGAGCATCAATTGGCGCACTACGTTTGCCCTTCCTAATCAGTGCGGGCGGCTTCACATGACTGTGAGGGATGCAGTTCATCGCGATGAAGGACGGCCGCTGTATGTTTTCGAGCTGACCGCGCGTGGATTTCTGGGAGCCGGTTCGCAAGATGACTTGAAAGAGTGGTTTGATGTCGCTCACCAATGGATCGTGTGCGGTTTCACGGATCTGACCGATGAAACCACCCAACTGAAGGTCTGGGGGAGAACAAAATGAGTGCGCAAGCCGTGCCGTTCTGGGGTCAAATGCTTCCATCGTGCGAAGCTTGCACAAGTACGACCGCCGAGGTCGTGCGTGAGAAGGAACCACCTGAATCGCTTCTCCAAGAGCCAAGGCAAGTTGTGCTTGTGGTTGCAGCCAATCTGGCGTCCCTCCACGGAGGGCCGCATCAATTGCGTTATAGAGTCAGCGGTCTTCCGCCGATGTCACAAGTGTTGCTTATGGAAGCGCCTTTGACTTTCAATCGCTTTGCCTCAGCCGAGACGCTAACTCTGAACGAAGTTGAGCTCTCCGCTTGGCGGGGGGTAATGCCAGTACGGACCGCACGTCGGATTCTGTTTACGGAAACCCTAGAGCTTCCCGTTGGAAAGCTGAGGAGGCTCGTACCACGCGTCTCGTTGGGCCGCTCTCCATCGGATGACGACGATGCCTGAGGTCTGGTATTCAAGCGTGGAGCCCAAAATTCGGCTCACTCAGGGCGACCTCATATTCGACTGCCCGCTGGTGGGCTGGAAAGAGGAAATAGGTCAGATTGAAGGCGCGCGCGAGACCGAAGTATTGCGGCAGGCGGTCGATGCTTTCGCCGCTGACACGGTTGTGATGACCCAGGCCTGCGATCTGGAGCACGACAAAGTTGCCAACGTCGTATTGTGCCCGCATTATTCTCTTAGCCGATACCGTGGCATCTGGGAAGAGGCGGAGCGGGGCCGCAACCAAAACCCTTCGGAAAAGGCTTGGCGGAGATATTGCGGAGACATCTGCGACGGCTTGATCTGGAACCTCGCCATTCTCAACTCTCTCACGGATGGCCCCGTGACCACGGAGCATCGCGTAGTCGATTTCCATGAGGTCTTCACGGCGCCACGGGTGTTCCTGGAAGGTCTGATTGCCGAGCGCAATCAGCCTCGGCTTCGCCTACTTCCGCCGTATCGTGAGCATCTATCGCAAGCGTTCGCGCGATTCTTCATGCGGGTTGGGCTTCCTGTACCCGTCACCCCGGCGTGGTAACCTCTGGCTTGACGCAAGTGGGAGACTGCGTTGCTGCGATACGCCAAGAGCACCTGGAGCGTGCCGGAAATTGACGCCGAAGAATCCGAGAGTAATTGCCGTAGCGCCGATGCCGCCCGAAAAGAGCGCCTATGCGCTGGCGCGCTACAGCCGGTCTCCCGATTCGATTCGCGATTCGGTGGAGTGGGTGCGCACGCACGACTCCACCAAATTCCTGGAGAGCTTCTATTTTCAGTACGGCCACGCCTCCATCGCGGACCTGGGTCACGTGGTGCTGTGCTTCGAAGGCGTCTCGGAGCTGGCCGCAACCGAGATTGAAGACGAGCAGCTCTGGGACGGGCAGGCGCGATCCTCGCGGTACCAGGATTTTTCGCGCGGCGGCTTCGTGGGGCCTTCCGGCCTGGACCTTGAACAGGAGCGGATTTACGACGCGGCGGCCACTCGGCTGCTGCATGCGTATCACAACATCCATGAGAAGGCGGCGGAGCTGTTGACCGAGAAACTGCCCCGGCCGGACGACATGAAGCCCGACGCGTACCAGCGCAACATCGCCGCCCGGGCCTTCGACATCGCCCGCTATACGCTGTTTTTCGGCATCCCCACCGGGGTCGGACAAGTGACCAGCATCCGCACGCTGGAGCGCCAGATCCGCAGATTGAAGGCGTCCGAATATGCGGAGGTTCGCGAGCTGGCGGGCGAGATCGCCGAAGCCTGCGCGGCGAAGCCCGACTGCCTGTGGGATCCATCTGCGCCAGTGGAACCGCTGGCGCCCACGCTCGCCCGGCATATGGACCCCGATGAGCATTTGGTGGAGTCGCGGCGCAGGTTGACCGAGTGGGCTGAACAGAACCTGCCTCGCGCACGCAATGAAACGGCGCAGGCCGTCGATTTGCTGAAGCCGGAGGACACGCACTCCGAAATCGCCGCGACGCTGCTCTATCCGGTCACCCGTCACAGCTTCCGCGAGCTGTATGAGACTGCGCGCTCCTGGCCGGCGTCGCGGAGGAATGAGGTGATCGATGTTGCGCTCGGGTCACGTTCGCGCCGGGATGAGCTCCTTCGCGCTTTCCGCGGCGGGCCCTACGTGTTCGACATCGTCATGGACATCGGGGCGTATCGGGATCTCCATCGCCATCGGAGATGCCAGCAGTTCCGCCAGGCTTACGCCGGAAAGCTCGGGTATGACACGCCTGAGGCGATTGCCGAAGCCGGACTCGGCGAGACTTACGCATCTGCCATGAACGAAACCTTCACCGCGATGGCGCAGCTTCCTCAGGAAGCGGCGCATTACCTGTTGCCGTTCGCCGCGCGCTCCCGCTTCCTGTTCAAGATGGATTTCGCCGAGGCCGAATACATCGCGCGGCTGCGCAGCGGCGTCAAGGGCCACTTCAGTTACCGCAAGATTGCCTGGGAGATGAAGCTCGCCATGGAGACGCTCGAGCCGGAGCTCGGGCGCTTGATGGAAGCCACGCCGCCGTGGGTCGAAGATCCACTGAAACGATAAGTTACCGCTTCCTTCGGTCGCGGCTCAGTTTGGAACGATAACAGAGCCGCGACTGGAAGGAGCGGGCGTTACTTCATCTCGCTCTGCAAAACCTCGACTGCTTTGGCCAGTTGCGCGTCCTTGCCCGCGAGGAAATCTCCCGGGGTGTTGTCGATGTAGACGTCCGGAGGAACGCCGTAGTTTTCCATGTTCTGACCGGTCGAGGTGTAGATGCCGATTTCCGGCGTCCGAATGGTCGAGCCGTCCAGCAGGTCATATTCGCCGGTGCCGATCACCGCGCCGTAGGTCGGCACGCCGATCACTTTGCCCAGCCCCAGGGCGCGGAACCCATCCGGGAACATCTCCGCATCGCTGGCGGAGCGTTCGTTCTGCAGCACCACCATGGGGCCGAAGAATCCCTCAGACGGGCGAGGCACGTCGGAGGAGTCGCGCGCGCGCGAAGTCTGGTACTTGACCCGCTGGTTGAGGATCTGCAGCAATTGCTGGTCGATGCCTCCGCCGCCGTTGAAGCGGACGTCGATGATCAGCGCCTTCTTGTCCAGGTTCTGGATCAGCTCCTGCTCGAATTGCCGCAGCGACTGCGACTCCATATCGCGGATGTGCAGGTAGCCGATGGTGTTGTTGGAGGCTTTCTCCACGGTCTCGCGGCGTTCCGTCACCCAGCGCTCATATTGGAGACCATCCTGGTCCCGGGCGCTTAACGGCTCCAGGGCGACGGTCCAGGAGTCGTCGAAACTCGGCTTGGAGTTCACTGTGAACTCGAACTTCTGCCCGGTGAGGACGTTGAAATCCTTCCAGTAATTGTCGCTGGTCTTGAGCTCCTTGCCGTTTAGCGCCAGGATCAGATCGCCCACGTGCAGCTTCACGTAGTCATGATCCGCGGGCCCCTTCTTGTAGATATAGGAGACCTTGTAGTAACCGGACGCGTCGGGCTCCATGTCGAAGCCGGGATAGCGGGTTTGCGCGCGCTCCTGCCGCGCCTGCCCGGGGGTCGAGCCGCCGCTGATGCCGGTATGGGAAGCGTTCAGCTTGCCAATCATGTCCATGACCAGCACGTGGAATTCGTCAGTGTCGGCGACGTTGGGCAGGAGGGATTCGTAAGTGTCTTTCAAAGACTCCCAATCCACGCCGTTCATTTTGGGATCGTAGAAGCGGTACTTCATGGTGCGCCAGGCTTCTTCGAAGATCTGCTGGCGTTCCGCGGCCTCGTCCACCTGCAGGCGGATGGTGAAAGGAATGCGCCGGGGGGTGGGCCCGTTGGCGATGGTGGGACCGCCGGCTCCGCCGCGTCCGCCGCGCCCGCCTCTGCCTCCGCCGGCGCCCGAGTCATCGCCGCCTTCGAGATCAAAGCCGCCTCCGCCGCCGCTTACCGAAGCCGAGTAGATCGATCCGCCCTGCAGGAAGTAGAGAGTGCGCCCATCCTTGGACCACTGCGGCGCACCGGCTCCTCCGGCTGCTGCGCCTTGTTGCGACACGCGCGTAACGCGAGTGCCGTCTTCCGAAACGGTGAAGATGCCTGCGCCGCCGCGCCCTCCACCTTCGCTCAGAACCGCATAAGTCCGGCCGTCGGGGGAAGGAAGAACGAAGCCGACCGAGCCGAGTCCGCGGGAGAGAAGCTGCGCGCGGTGATCCAGACCATCCCAATCGATTTTTACCTGCGGGCCGGTCGATTCGCTCTCTCCGCCGCCGTTGCGCCCGCCGCGGCCTCGTCCGCCGCCTCCAAATCCACGGCCCCCGCCTGCACCGGTATCGGCCGGCGCTTCCGCCTGGGCTTCGGTGTTGATGTCGCGATCATTGGGGTCCTTTTCGACCGGCGTCAGCGCCACGCTGTAAAGCTGAAACGTCGCGCCGCCGGAGCCGACGGTGCTGGCCGTGCCCGTACCTCCCAGCACCAGCAGTTTCTTGCCGTCCGCGGTCCACATCGCGCCGGTCGACATCAGGAAGTCGGGCGAAGTGATCATCGTCTCCGCTCCCGTCTCCAATTGCCGGACGAAGACATGGCTGCGCGAGAGCTTGTCGTCTTTGGAGTAGGAGATCCACTTGCCGTCCGGGGAAAAGGCTGGCGAATCCAGGTCGCCCTGGTCGTTGTCGGCGACGACCCGAGTATCTCCGGACTCCAGCTCGGTCAGCCGGAGCTTATGGTCGGAGCAGTTCCACAGAAGCGACTTCGAATCCGGCGACCATTCGTACTCGCCTTTTTCGCAGTCCACGTCGCTGACCATCTTCACGTCTCTGCCCAGCTCATCCGACCGCCAGACCTCTTCCCGGCCGGTCCGGTCGGAGATGAAGGCGATCCACTTGCCGTTGGGCGACCACTTGGGGTCCTGATCGCGCCAGGGCGTGTCGGTGACCCGCTGGGTCTCCCCGCGCTCGGCGGCGATGGTGAAGATTTCGCCGTGTACCGCTATAGCAACGCGCCGGCCGGAAGGCGATACGTTGAAGCCGTCGGCGTCGTTGTTGTAGGTAACTAACTGGAGGTTGTTATCCTTGAGATCGGCCTTGATGTCGACGTGGATTTCGGTGCTCTTGCCGCTTGATACGTCCAGCTTCCAGATGCCGAAGTTGTCTTCGTACACGATCACCTTGCCGTCGGCGGACATGCTGGGATAAAACAGGCTGCCATCGGTGTGGTGGGTCACCTGCACCGGCTTGCCGCCCTTTTCCGAAATCTTCCAGATGTTGTTGAGGCTCTGCATCACTTCCGGTCCGCCGAACTTGATGCCTTTCGCATTGCCGGATGCTTCGGCGGGCAGCTCGTCGGCAACGTAGTAGATCTCGCCGTTGTGGCCGTACATGGGCCACAGATAGTTGCCCTTATAATCCTCATCGCCGAGCTTTTTGAAGGTTTGCGCCTTCACATCCTCCACCCATAGATCCGCCGCGTAGCTGCCGCGATAGTGCTGGCGGCTCCATTCGCTGGGGTGGCGCGTGAAAGCCATTTTGGAACTGTCGGGAGAATAGCTGGCCCAGGCGCCCCAGTCGGTCTTGATGGGCTGCTCCATCCCGCCCTCGGCCGGAATTTGGTACAGCGACCGCACTTCGGGGAACACGCCGTCGCCCCGGTCCGAAACGAAGATGATCTTTTTCCCGTCGGGAGTCCAGCCGGCCACCATGTCGTCTTCGGAATGGAAGGTCAACTGCCGGGGATTGCCGCCGGTAGCGGGCATCACGTACACGTCGTAATTGCCGGCGCGGTTGGAAGAAAACGCGATCGAGTTTCCGTCCGGCGAGAAGCGGGGGAGAATGTCGCGAGCCTTGTTGTCGGTCAGCCGCTCCGGGTTCTTGCCGTCCTCATTGACGATCCACAGATCCCCCAGGTACGTGAACGCGATCCTGCCTTTGGAGTAGGTGGGATGGCGCAGCATTTTCGCCTCGCCGAGAACCAAAGTGGGCAGTAAGAGGACAGCCAAGGCGGGCAACAACTTGCGGATCATCCAAACCTCCCGGGGGTAGTAGCTAGTAGGTAAGACGATCTTAGTCCTTTACAAGTTGCCACGCAACTTTCACAAAAGTGCGCCGCCATGCAACTTTAATAAACCAAGGCCCGTCTGGCGGTACAATAGCGGAAACCGCAAATTCACATGGGAACATTGGTCAAGGCGCCGCGGATCGATCCCCGCCGTGCCTGTTTCAAGCTCGCGATCAAACCGTCGAAGATTCATCGCTTTGGGGTCTATGCCGGGGAGCCCATCCCGGGCAACCGCAAGGTGATCGAGTACACCGGCGAGCGCATCAGCAACCGCGAGGCGAACAAGCGCGATTGGGGCAAGTACACGTACTTGTTCGAGCTGGACCGGTACTGGACCCTGGACGGCTCCATCGGCGGCAGCGGAGCCGAGATCATCAATCATAGCTGCAATCCCAACCTGATCACTCGCGTCATGAAGGGGCACATTATCTACATGAGTTTGCGGCCCATACGGCGGGGTGAGGAGCTGACGGTGAACTACAACTTCGCCAAGGACGTGGATGTGTCGCCGTGCAAGTGCGGGGCGAAGAACTGCCGCGGGAACATGAATAGGGAATAGTGATTCGGGTAGAGCTCGGCGCAATGCCGTAAAATATGTCGTAGCACTATCGAGAGACGAGGACAGCCATGACCATCACAATCGACCCGAAACTTGAGACTCGATTGCGCGAGCGAGCCGAGGCTGAAGGGCTCACCGTCCCCGCCTATCTCGAACGGCTCGTCCGGGCCGATCAGTCGGGCGAGGAGCAGCTCGAATCGCTCGCTCTGGAAGGCCTGAACTCTGGAGATCCAATCCAGGTGGGGCCTGGTTATTGGGAAGAGAAGCACCGCCGCCTCAATGAACGCCTGAGGAAGACGAACGCCTGAAGAAGGCCGGCACGCGGTGAGCGAGAGCCGCTACGTCGTCAGACCAAGAGCCGTACCAGGATCTTGAGGATCAGGCGTTTTATTACTCTAACGCTGGAACTCCCGAACTCGGCCACCGATTCCTCGTTGCGGCTCACGACACGTTTGCTCTTCTTGCCACCCAGCCAAACATGGGATGGAATTCCCGCTTGACGCACCGCGACCTCAAACCGCTGCGAGTATTCCGGGTAAAGGACTTCGAGCGGATTCTCGTCCTCTACCTCCCGCTGCCCGATGGCGTTGAGATTTTAAGGGTCGTTCACGGCTCACGGAATCTGCAAGCATTGCTACGCCGCGAGGGTCTCATCTGACCTCCTTGTGAAGGGCAAGCTCCAGCCCGATGTCCTCCTCCTTGATCTCGATGGGTCCGAATTTGGTCTGGTCCAGGAGCCGCTCGAAGTCTCCCCGGCTGTAGGCTCGCTTCAGCAGCATGTGGCGGAACGTGAACTTGGTCACCATGGCATTGACCGCTCCCACGTGCATCTGATCGACGGCCCGGTCGATCGCCTCCGGCGGAGCGTTCTTGCGCAGGTCGATGATCAGCGCCCGCCCGCCGGGCCGCAACACCCGGTACATCTCCTGGAGCGCCTCCAGCGGCTGCGTGAAGTTCTTGAACGCCGCGCGGCACAACAGGAAATCGAAGGAATTGTCTTCGAACGGCATGTGCGAGGCGTTGCCTTGCCGGAACTCCACCGCCACGCGAGCCTCCATCGCGTTGCGCCGCGCGATATCCACGAAGGTGCGGCTGATGTCGAGGCCGGTGATGCGATAGCCGCCCGGTAACGACACGCTTGATTGGGCTTGGCCGAGCTTGGCCAGCTCAATCGCGAAGTAGCCGGGTCCAGGCGCGACTTCCAGCACGCGGCTGCCCGCGGGAAGCTCGGCCGCGACACGCCGGGCCAAAGCCTTGAAATCCTCCATCGACTTGCGGGTCAGCGAGGCATACCACCGCGCTGTGAAACCTTCCATGCCGGCTCCCTTGTAGCCTTTCTGTGTCGTTGCCTTCTGTACCAGGGCCTGTTCCATGAGAAACTCCTTCCGCTGACCATCCTACGGGTCAACAGTATGGGCTTCGACCGGTTTTCGGCGAACGGCGGAGACAGGCCGGTGAGTAACCTGTCGGAACATTCTCAGTAGAAGACTGCATGAAACTTGCGCTCGCAATGATGATCCCCCTCGCCCTCTGCGGCCAGATGCGGGATAACCAGATGCACGACAACAAAGCCAAGGAGCTGACCTGCGACAATTACGGCTACGGCAACTACGATCGCCGTGCCCGCGCCTGCGAGATGCGCGAGCAAACCTTCCCGTCGACGGGCCGGATCGTGGCCAGCCCCGGCTCCAACGGAGGCGTTACGGTGAAGGGGTGGTCGCGCAACGACGTGCTGGTGCGCACGCGCGTTGAGGCTTGGGCGGATCGGGACGCCGATGCCTCTACGCTGCTCAAACAAGTCAGCGTCTCCGATTCCGGAGGGACCATCATCCCCAAGGGACCAGAGACCAACGACGATCGCTGGTGGACCGTCTCCTTCGAAATATTCGTGCCCCGTAACAGCAATATCGGCGCCACGACTCACAATGGCGGCATCATGGTCTCCGATGTTCAAGGCACCATCGTCGCGGAATCGAACAACGGCGGGATTCACCTGGCGCGGGTCGCCGGAGATGTGAGCGGGACCACCCACAACGGCGGCATCATGGCGGAACTCCTCGGGAAGAGCTGGCAGGGCCGGCAGCTCGAATTGGACACCCATAACGGCGGCATCACGGTGAGCATGCCCGAAGGCTACTCCGCGCACGTCAGGGCGGAAACCTCGCACGGAAACATCCGCTCCGACTTTCCCATAACCGTGACCGGCAGAATCTGGCCACGAACTCTGGACACCAATCTCGGCTCGGGCGGACCCTTGATTCATATCACCACCAACAACGGCGGCATCAACCTGCGGCGCGGCTGACGGGAGGGGTTCGGAGCCAGGGGTGATTGAGTACCTGCGCAATCGCAGGTAAAATGGCCGGGACTACTTTTAAGACGCATCGCCAGGAGCCCAGCCATATGAAACCAAAACATTCTCTCGCTATGTCGACCATCGCCGCGTTTCTGGCGCTGGCATTCGCGCCCGGACCAAAACGCCTGTGGGCGCAAAATCAAGGCGGACAGGGCCAGGCCCAAGCTGCACCAGGCGGGGCTGCACAGGGCCCGGGCCGCGGCGGACCAGGCGGATTCCAGGGCAATGGCGGACCCGGGCGGGGTGGCGGCCGTGGCCGTGCTCCCGTGATCCTGGGACCTCCGGCCGGAGTTCAGCCTCTGCCCATCGATCTGTTCACCTCCAAGAATTTCTACAAGGACCAGGCGAATTGGTTGGATAAGCGCTATTACCGCTGCAACGTTCCGCGGGTGCTCACGGAGATGTGGAATCAGCAGCGGATGGGCTCGAATCCGCCCGCGTCGGCCTCCTGGGGCAACTGCGACGACGATCTGAAGCGCGAGAGCATCCTCAGCCCGTATCCTTACAAGACCGCAAAGGAGCATTACGAGGCGCTGCTTGCCGCGGCCAAAGCCAAGGGAGGCCCCACGGTTTACACCAAGGCAACGGTCCCCGATTGGGATGGTTACTATTCGCGCGACACGCAGGCCGATCACGGCTCGGAATGGATCTGGGGCGTCAGCCAGGCTCCCACGGTGCTTTCCCTGCTTACGCCGGAGTATCAGAAGCGGATGGTGCAGTTGATCTATCACGAAGCCGTGACCAACGCTCCGCAGTGGAACGCGTCTTTCTGCTACCCGGAGGGATTCATCCGCTGGTGGGCGCAGCCCTCGCAGGCCGGGAACTTTCAGCTCACCATGAGCACCTGGAACGTCCAGTTCATCTCCGGCATCGCCGACAATTTCCTGCGCCAGGTGATGGTGGGCAAAACCGAGCACGTGCAGAAGGTGCTGCAGTGGTACGGCGAGACCATCGGATTCTGGGACGGCACCACGCTGGTTACCTGGACTGCGCACATTCAGGGCTGGACCTTGACCCACGCGATGTTTGAAACCAGCGACAAGCTGGAGACGGTGGAAACCTTCAAGCCAGCCTATGATGCGGCCGGCAAATTCATCGGCCTGGATCACGAGGCGATCTTCTATGATCCGCTGGCCTTCGTCGCGCCGGTGCGCGCCAGCTATCGCTTCGCCCGCCGAGCCACTCCCGACGACCCCAACCGCCGCTACACCTACATCGAGTGCTTGAGCAACATCAAAGACGTCGACGGCAGGCCGACGCAGCTCACGGCGTCGGATCCCAATTACGTCGACTACTACGGCCGTCCGTGGGCCAAGGACTGGGAGAAGTACTTCGAGGTGGGTTGGGACAAGCCGGAGACCCAACTTCCCCAGGACATTTTGGATTTGTTCAAGTAGGCGCTCGCGCACAGCCCAAATGCGGTTCACGATTGTTTTTATTACCCTCGGAATCCTCGCCGGTGGCGCTTTCGGCCAAGCTCCACACGCCGCAAACCTATCCTTCGAAGTAGCCTCGGTAAGACCCACTGCGCCGGGAACGCGCCCTGACGCTAGCCGCGAAGGTACCTTCGATCAACAAACGGTCACCTTCCGGACAGCCCAACTCATTCAGATCATCCGCGCGGCTTACGGCGTAGACTTCGACCGAATCTCGGGTCCCGCATGGCTCTACGACGAGAAATACGACATCGTCGCCAAGGTCCCGCCCGGAACCACGAAGGAGCAGTCGAACGTCATGCTCCAGAACCTGCTTGCGGAACGCTTCAAGATGACGCTCCACCACGTCTCCAAGGAATTTTCCGCATATGAACTCACCGTCGCAAAAGGCGGTCTGAAACTGAAGGAAACCGCCGATCCCACGGCTCAGGCCGCGCGGCCCGGCGACGTGCCCCGAGACGCGAAGACCAATTCCGACGGTTTCCCGGAGATCCCGCCAGGCACCAGCGGCATGCGAGGCGACTCCAGGAGCGGCGTGACTTACCTGACGTTTCGGGCGCAGCCGCTCTCTGTACTGATGTTTCAGCTTGCCGCGGGATTGGGTACGATTACCGGCACGAACCGGTACGCCATGGGCCACGTGGTGGATCATACGGGCCTGACTGGCAAATATGACTTCAACCTGAAGTTCGCGGGGAGGATTGGCCCGGGAGGGATGGATAGTGCACCGTCCCTCGACGCCGGCGCCGATCCGGCTCCGGATATTTTCGAAGCCTTAGAGAAACAGCTCGGCCTTAAACTCACTAAGTCGACGATCTCAGAAGACACCCTGGTTATTGATCACATCGAGAAAGTCCCAACCGAAAATTGAAGCCGAAAAGGGTATATACTCTGGACGACCGGAACCTCCGAGCCTGATTCCGGCAAACTTCGTCGTTTAAGGAGCAGCCCCATGGATTCCAAGAAGAGGCCAAATCGAAGGGGATTCCTGAAAGGTGGCGCCACGCTGGCTGGTCTGGCCGCGGGGAGCGCAAAAATTGCCCCGGCGCAGACGCAGGGGACGCCGCAGAAAAAAGTCGACGAGTTGGTCGCCTATGGCGAACGGTCGCACTTCGTCAACTCAGTCCGCATCCCGGTGGCCGAGAGGCATTCCCCGGACGAGTTCGGTCTCATGTTTCACGTCTTGACCCCGCTGCAGGATTCGGTCGGGATCATCACGCCATCGTCGCTCCACTACACGGCGACGCATCGCGGAGCTTTTGTCCCCGACATCGCTCCCCGGGAGCATCGCTTCATGATCCACGGCATGGTCGACCGGCCGCTGATCTTCACCATGGATGAGCTGAAGCGATTCCCCTACGTCTCGCGCATCCACTTCATCGAGTGCCTGGGAAACCGCGCGAAGCTGACGCACAAGACGGTCCAGGAAACGCACGGATTGACCAGTTGCGCGGAATGGACCGGCGTGCCGCTGTCGCTGCTGCTCAAGGAGGCCGGCGTGCAGAACAGCGCCTCCTGGATTGTGGCCGAGGGCGCGGAGGAAGTGAAGGGATCGTCGAGCATTCCTCTGGCGAAGGCGATGGACGACTGCCTGGTCTGTTACGGCCAGAATGGCGAGCCTCTCCGTCCGCAGCAGGGCTTTCCCTTGCGTCTGATGGTCCCGGGCTTCGAAGGCATCTACCAGGTGAAGTATCTGCGCCGCATCAAACTGGTCGATCGGTACTACATGACCTACGACGATTACGGCCACATCAATCCGGACCCGAAGGTCGCGGCGCTGACGCACATGATCGGGCCGAAATCGGTGATCACGTTTCCTTCCGGCGGGCAAAAGTTGCAAGGCCCCGGCTTTTACCAGATCTCCGGCCTGGCGTGGTCGGGCGGAGGGGCGATCCGCGGTGTGGAGATTTCCGCAGACGGTGGAAAGGCCTGGAAGGCGGCCGAGCTTCGGTCACCGTCTTTCAAAATGGCGCACACCCGCTTCGGCATGAACTGGAAGTGGGACGGCAAGGAGTGCACCATCATGTCGCGCTGCACCGACGAACTGGGCACGGTGCAGCCGACTCGCGCCGAGGCCGCCAAATACTGGAATCAGCCGCTCACGGCGGATTTCCGCGCCCCCGGCGCGGATAACACCGTGATGCCGTGGAAAGTCGCGAGCGATGGGAGCGTTCACAATGGACTCGCGTAGGCTCTTCATTGCGGCCGCTGCTGTCGGCTTGTGCCAGATTGCGTGGACGCAGGCGCCCGATTACGCCCTCGGCAGGACGCCGACCCCAGCGGAAATCAAAGCCTGGGACATCACCATCAGTCCCACCGGGAAGGAGCTTCCGCAGGGGCGCGGGACTGCCAAAGAAGGCGAGACGCTGTATGTCAGCAAGGGTTGCGGAGGGTGCCACGGCGTCGATGGCTCCGGCGGCCACGCGCCTACGCTCATCCGCAGCAAAGATCCGAAGGCCCACGCGGGCATGCCATGTCTCACGCCTTGCGTGAACGACTCCAACGCGATGGCGGTCCACTCTCCGTACGCTACCGTGATCTGGGATTACATCCATCGCGCCATGCCGCTGGGCGAAGAAGAGTCGCTCAAGCCCAACGAGGTCTACTCGCTCACCGCCTTCCTGCTGTACAAGAACGGCGTGATCAAGCAGGACGAGGTGATGGATCAGCAGAGCCTGCCGAAGGTCAAGATGCCGAACGCTGCCGGATACGCTCTGCCTGCCGAGCCGTGGAAGCCCGGACAGCCGCGGCTCCAGGGCTATCCATAGACTGCCTCAAGCCCGCTTCCTTCGGGCGCGGCTCAGTTTAAACCGCGTACAGAGCCGCGACCACAGGGAGCGGTTCTAGTGGCTGGCTAACTCGTGCAGAAGTGCGATGGTCGATGCGCGCGCCGTCACAGGCCCGCCGGCCCGGCCGCGCAATCCCTTGCCCTGCGCCATTTCCACCGGCGTGCGGCCCTGCTTATCGGCGACGTCCAGCTTCGCCCCGTGGGCAGCCAGAAACCGGACGATATCATCTGAAGGCGTAGGAAGGTTCGTGTCCGCGGCCTGTGCGGCGAAGTGCATCGCGGTTTGACCGGCCGCGCTGATCGCGTTGATCTCGGCCCCGAGCGCCACCAAAGCTTTCACCGCGGCCAGCATCTCGGCATCGGTCGCGTAATCCTTGGCGAAGGTTCCGACGCCGCGTCCCAGCCCGGAGGCGAACATCAGCGGCGTGGTCAGATTTTTCGCGGGTTGCGATACATTCACGCCGCGGGCGGCCAACAGCTCGATGGTTGCCACGTCGCCGTTCTTGGCCGCGCGCATGAGAGGCGTGGCGCCCGAGCCCAGGGTAGGCTCGCCGGGGGTGTGGGCTCGCTGCAGCGCGGCGCTTTTCAAGCCCGCGTTGGGATCGGCGCCCTTGTCGAGCAGCAGTTTCATCAGATCCAGCGGGCTCAGCTTGTCGGTATAGCGGCGCGGCGGACGGCCGTACACCTCGCCCAGCGTATTCATGTCGACCGTCGCATACAGAGGACCCATCCCAGCGCTATCGGTCAGATTCGGATCCGCGCCCTGTTCCAGCAGAACGGCGGCCGTGTCGAAGTGCCCGTTGAGGATCGCCAGTTCCAGCGGCGAAGTTCCATCCGGATCGACCGCGTTCACCTCCGCGCCGCTTTCGCAAAGCACTCGCGCGGCAGCCGCCGAGCCTTCGCGCGCGGCATACATCAGGGGAGTCCAATCGCCGTGCGGCAGAATGGTGAGCACTCCTTCGAGCCCGAAGCGGTCCTTCGGATATTCGAGCTTCGCGGAGCGCCCGTTGACCTCCGCGCCGCGGGCCAGAAGCACGCGGGCAGCTTCAGCCTGGTTGGCTTCGGCCGCGATCATCAGCGCCGTCTCGCCGAATTCCGTCCCCTTGTCGCTTACTCGCGCGCCGTGCGCCAGCAGCACGCTCACCAATTCGGGATTGCCTGAACGCGAGGCGAGCATCAGTATGGTCTCGCCGCCGGGAAATTTCTCATTCGCGTCTGCACCGGCATCCAGCAGCATCTTCGCGATCTCGAAATTGCGGGCCTGCGCGGCTAGCGAGAGCGGAGTGACTCCGTCGGGAGTCTGCGTCTCAGCCATCGCCCCGGCTTTGAGCAGCAGCGCCGTCATCTCCGCGTTGCCGGATTCGACCGCCCAAGCGAGCGGGGTCGAACCATCCGGCTCCGTCGCATTGACGTCGGCGTGCTTGGCGAGCAGCGCGCTGGTTTGCGGGAGGCCGCCCGCGCGGACAGCGTCTCCCAGCGCCGACGCGTGTACCATGCACGCGCTCGCGGTCAGAGCCAGAAAAAAAACCGCTTGCTGGCGCGTGCGGCTCGGAACCGAGCCGCGACGGGGCGCCCCCTGGGTCGGGAGCGGTTGCTTCGCGCCCTTTTTCAGCATCCCGCTAAGAGAGGACATCCGTAACTCCGGAGCTGTCGCCGAAATGCTCCACCGGCTGGCCGAACTTCGCGGCCACGTTGCGCCACAGGTTCCCCACCGGTGTGCGAAGCGGAAGCTGCTCATGCCGGTCGCCTTTGCCGACTCCGCCGCCGATCAGCACCACCGGCAGCGGATCGGAGGCGTGCGAATTGGAATCGCCCATTCCGCCGCCGTACACCAGCAGCGAATGATCCAGCACGGACCCGTCGCCATCCGGCGTGGCGCGCAACTTCTCTAAAAACTTCGCGTACAGGCGGGCGTAGTAGCTGTTGATCTTGACCACCTGCGCCATCTTGTCCGGCTTGTTCAAATGATGCGAAACGGAGTGGTGCTGTTCGGTGACGCCGATCTGCGGATAGGTGCGCTGGCTCAGCTCGCGCGACATCATGAACGTGAACACGCGCGTGGTGTCGGAGGCGAACGCCGCCGCGGCCAGGTCGAACATCAACCCCACGTGTTCTTCGAAGGAATCCGGCGTGCCGATGGGAGCCTCCGGCGTGCTGACCTGGCTCGCGTTGTGCGCCTCGATCTGCTGAATGCGCCGCTCCAACTCGCGGATGTTGTCCAAGTAATCGCTGAGCCGGGCGCGATCCCGCGCGCCGAGCTGCTTCTCCAGATCCTTAGCATCCTCCGCGATCGAATCCAGCACGCTCTGTTCATCGCGCAGGCGCTGCGACCGCTGCTCCGCCGATCCGGGTTCGCCGAAGAGCCGCTCGAACACTGCGCGCGGATTGGTCTCCATCGGCAGCGGCGTAGTGGGAGTGCTCCAGCACAGCGTATTCATATAGGAGCAACTGAACCCCGGGGAGCAGCCCCCGACATAGCCAGTAAAATCCTCGGTCGCGAGCTCGAGCGAAGGCAGCGGAGTATCCTGGCCGATGCGCTGCGCCACCACCTGGTCGATGGTGGTGTTGGCGAGCACGTCCTCAGCTTCGGTCCGCTTGGGCCACACGCCGGTGAGAAATCCCGCGGCGCTGACGGCGTGATCGCCCACCTGGCTGCCGGGATGCGATCGCGTCAGGTTGGTGATCACGGCAAGCTGGCTGCGGTACGGCTCCAGCGGTTTGAGAATCTCCGTGAATTCGAATCCGTGCCCCGCCTGCTTGGGCGTGAACTGCTGCATGATCGCGCCGTTGGGAAAATAGCTGGCTCCGAAGCGCATGCGCGGCGCGGCCGCAGCCTTAGCGAGCGGCGTGAACGCGGGAAACATCGCCTCCAGTAAAGGAAGCGACAGGGTCGCCCCCGTGCCTTTGAGAAGCGCTCGGCGAGACAGATGTTTCTTGGCGATCAGCATGACGTTTCTCCCTTCATTCGTTTGCCGGTACCGTGTTCATGCGGAACGGCGTGCTCGCGGTGACGCCCAGAATCAGGCTCGACAGGCTGTAGTTTTGTCTGGCGGCATCCTTCGCGATGCGGCGCACCGTGGGCATATCGCGATAATCCAGGCCGCGGCCCAGCGCGTAGATCAGCAGCTTCTCGGTCACGGTTTCGACGAAGACCTCAGGCCGGCTCAAAATCGCCTGGCGCAGCGCGACCACCCCATCCACCTTGGTCCCGTCGGCCAGTTCGCCGGAGGCGTCGATGGTTTTCCCGGCTTCCTGAGTTCGCCACGCGCCCACCGCGTCGAAATTCTCGAGTGCGAAGCCGATCGGATCGAGCGTCTTGTGGCAGGAGGCGCACACCGGACTCGCGCGGTGCTCCGCCATCTGCTCGCGCATGGTCTTGGGCTTCTCACCGGGTTCGACGGGCTTGAGCGGCGGAACGTCCGGCGGAGGCGGGGGCACTTCGAGCCCCAGCAGATTTTGCAAAATCCATTTTCCGCGCAGCACCGGCGAGGTCCGCTCCGCATGCGAGGTCAGCGCCAGGATGCTGGCTTGCCCCAACAATCCTCTGCGCGCGTCGTCGGTGACGGTCACGCGGCGGAAGCGATCGCCATAGATTCCGGCGATGCCGTAGTGCTCTGCCAAACGTTGATTGAGGAACGTGAAATCGGCGTTCAGCAGATCCAGCACGCTGCGGTTTTCCGTCAGCACGGTTTGAAACAGGAGCTCGGTTTCGCGGCGGAACGCCTGGCGCAGGTTATCGTCGAAATCCGGAAACTCATCCGTGTTGGGCTGAAAGTTGGCCAGGTTGCGAAGCTGCAGCCACTGGCCCGCGAAATTCGTCACCAGCGCCTCGGCGCGCGGGTCGGCGAGCATACGTTGAGCCTCGGCCTCAACCGCTCTGGCGTCCTTTAAATGGTTGTTCAGCAGCCCCTCGTCCGGGATGCTGCTCCATAAGAAGAACGACAAGCGCGAGGCCAAATCCTTGGGATCGAGCGGGTACACGGTTCCAGGAGCCAGCTTCTCCGGATCGCGCTCGGCGCGGAAAATGAATTTGGGACTGGCGAGAATGCGTTCCAGCCCGGCCTCAATTCCATCGTCGAAGTCCTTGCGGGCGCGGTAGACCGCCATGACCCGGTCAACATCGGCGTCCGCGGCGGCCGGCTCGCGATACGCTCGGGCGACGAGCTTGGAGACGATGCGCCGCGCGCAGGCATCGGAATCTTTTCCGGAATCCTTACCTGGTTCCGGCCCGCACAGGAAAATTCGCTTGCGACTGGGCGTGTCGCCGGGGCCTGCCGGATCAAAGGGCCCGCTCACGGTCAGCGTTTGCAGATGAGGATGGCCGCTCCAATCGAAGTTGTCGACGGAGCTGCGAAGGAACGGCTCCAGGCGCGCGGGCTCGGCGAATTGGGGATTGCCCAGGAACGCGACGGAGATGGTGTGCGCACCGGCCGTCACCGGAACCTCCACGTCGAGACGCGCGTCCACGGCGTCACCGGTATCGGTGGGCTTGTCGAAGAGCGCCGCCAGGTCCTCATTTCCGCCGAACGTCGCTAGCTTGATGCGGCGCCCATCCAGGCTGAACTCCACCTGGTGCACGGTTTCGAGACCTCGCATGATGTTCAGATTGGTGCGGTACAGCTTGGCTCGAAAGCGGTAGGTCCCGTCCAAGGGGAACGTGTAGCGCACAGAAGCGCCGCCGACCGTTCCCAGTGGCGTTCCTTCAATATGTTGATCCTGGGACAGGTCCTGGCGGATGCGCCAGGTTTCACTCGTGGCGGGGAGCGTGGGATCGCCGACGGCCAAGCGCGCGATCTTGCCCGCCGCCGTAAGATAGCGCTCCTGCAGCGCGGGCGAAACGCCCAGCACCTCGGCATTGTTGTCGAAGCCGAACGCGGAATCGTCGGGAGGAAGCAACTCGGTTACGTTGATCTCCAGGTCCAACAAGTCGCGAATGGCGTTCGAGTACTCGGCTCGATTCAAGCGATGAATCGCCGGCCGGCCGGCAAACGGATGAGCGGCAGCGGCCTGGTCGATCTGGTTCTCCAGCCAGGTGGCCGCGGCATCGTAGGCGGCACGGTCCGGACGGCGAACTCCAGCCGGAGGCATGGTTCCGGAGCGCAGCTTGCGAATCACCTTCTCCCACACGTCAGCGTGTGCCGGTACCTGCGTCAAGTCGATTTGATCCAGCGTCAGGCCGCCGGTCTTGAGGCGCTGATTGTGGCAGGTGACGCAGTATTGGTTGACGAGGCTGGCAACGGCGCCATCAGGCGCTGCAGAGTTGCCGGCCGGGGCGGCCGCGACAATCATGCAAGTTGATAGCGCTAACCAGATTTTCCGAAGATGTCGCTGCATTGGGGGCATACGCGAAATCGTCCACATGATATCCCATCGGGCTCCGCAATATGGAGTACCCTCTTAGAGAGGTGCGGATTCGCCCGCGCCTGGAGATGATTCATGCGCAAATTGCTACTGTCCATGGCCTTGTTGCCGCTTGCTGCGTTTGCTCAGGCCCCTCGGGTGCCGGCGGGTTGGAACGACCCGTTCCCCCCGCACAAGATCATGGACAACATGTACTACGTGGGCACCAAGGAGCTGGCCTCGTTCCTGATCGTCACGCCTGACGGCGACATCCTCATGAACAGCGACTACGAGTCGTCTGTGCCGGTCATCAAGGCGAGCGTGGAAAAGCTGGGCTTCAAATTTACCGACATCAAGATTCTGATCGCCGGCCATGCTCACCCCGATCACGTCGGGGGCGACAACATGGTGAAGGAGCTGACCGGAGCGCAGGTGGTGGTGGGACGCGTGGACGCTCCCAAAACCAAAGACTTTCATCCGGAAGGCAAGGAGCACCCGATCGACCGGCTGGTGGACGACGGCGACACCGTTTCGCTGGGCGGAACCACGCTGACCGCGCACATGATGCCCGGCCACACGCGCGGATGCCTGGCCTGGAGCACGACGCTCAAGGAAAACGGCAAGAGCTACTACACCTTCATCGAGTGCAGCCTAAACGGACAATTTCTGCAGAGTCTGGACCAATACCCGGGCATGATCGATGACTTCCGCGCGACCTTCAAGAAGGCCCGCACCTTCCCGGTGGAGGTGTTCCTCAGCTCGCACGCGTCCA
>CAWISY010000130.1:0-29682 GCA_963838455.1 Bryobacterales bacterium | reverse complement strand
CGTCACCGGCATGCGCTGCTCCAGCCCGGCTACGCCCCGAATCCACGGGCCGGCCTCGACCGGTCCCAGTTGCGGGCGCGGGAGCTTGGCCAGCCGCGCGTAGGCGCCCATGAAGCGGCTCAAGCTTTCGCTGCGTGAGGCGATGATCGAGAGTCCGCGGCGGGCATCGTCCTTCCAATCGGCTTGGTTGAACTCGACGCCGGGTTGCCCGTCGCGCAGCAGCATCGTTTCCAGGCTGCCGGCGATGGACTTGATCGGCGCCAGCGAATTGTTCAGTTCGTGGCCGAGCACGCGCACCAGCCTCTGCCAGGCCTGCAGCTCCTCTTCGCGCAGCGCGCGGGTCAGATCGGTGACCACTAGCAATTGATGTGGCAAGCCGCCTTCGCGAAATTGCGAACGATGAATGCCCCAGCGTCCAGCCACGGAAGCGAAAGTGCGTTGGACGGTCTGGGTCTCATCGCCGGCCAGATACTCCGCCAGTCCGAGAGCCTGCGCGTTGTCGTTGAGCATGCGTTCCGACGGGCGGCCCAGCAGACGTTCGCCGGCGCGGTTCACCAGCCGCAGCCGGTTGTCGCCATCGAAGGCAAAGATGGCGACATCGATCTCCTCCATCACTTTGCGCAGCAGCGTGGTGGCTTCCAGCGCCCCCAAACGCTGCGCGCGCAGCGTGGCGCCCATGGCGTTGATCTGCGTCATCACGTCGGCGAGCGCATCCTCGCTTGAGGAAGCCCGCGCGCGGATGGAGTAATCGCCCTCGCGCATGGCTTCGAGAAGATTCGAGAACGTGCGTAGAGGCGACGCCACGCGTTCGCGAATCGCTCCGGCGCAGCCCCACCACACCAGCACCACCACCACCGTGAGGGTCCATTGGTAGCGCGATTCGTACGTGCCGGTCCACAGCAGAATCAGGGCCACCGCGACCGCGGGCAGACCCGCGCCGAGAGCCAGCAGAAACATGCGCTGCTCATGCGCCGGGCGCAGGTGTTCGATCCAGCGTGGGCCTTCCATGGCGTGAGAAATCCTACAGACCGAAGCGCTCCAGACGCCGGTACAGAGCGCTGCGGCTCAAGCCCAGCGCGCCGGCCGCCTGGCTGACGTTGCCGTTGAATCGCGCTAGCGCCTTCTTGATGAGGAACGCTTCCACTTCTTCGAGACTCATCTCCTCCAGCCGCGCCGCACCGGGCGAGCTTCCGCGCAAGGCCAGATCCGCCGGCCGCACCATCTGATCCTGCGCCATCAGCACCGCGCGCTCAATCACGTGATTCAGCTCGCGCACATTGCCCTGCCAGGGATTGTCGAGCAGAGCCTGCATGGCGGCGTGCTCGAAGCCGTGCAGGTCCTTGCGGTAGCGGCGCGCGTGGGTATTGAGAAAGTGCGCGGCCAGCACGGGGATGTCTTCCCGGCGCTCGCGCAATGCGGGCAGATGAATCTCGATGGTGTTCAGGCGGAACAGCAGGTCCTGACGAAAACGCCCGGCCGCGACCTCGTCGGGCAGGATCGCGTTGGTGGCCGAAATCACGCGCACATCCACGCGCTTGGTCTTGGAGGAGCCGACGCGCTCCATCTCGCCGATCTCGAGCACGCGCAGCAGCTTGGCCTGCAGATTCATGGGCACGTTGGCGATCTCGTCCAGGAACAGCGTGCCGCCGTCGGCCAGCTCGAAGCGGCCCACGCGATCCATCTTGGCGTCGGTGAAGGCGCCTTTGACGTGGCCGAACAGCTCACTTTCGAAGACGCCTTCGGCTAGGCCTCCGGCGTTGACGGTCACCATCGGGCGCGAGGCGCGGCTGGAGACTGCGTAGAGCGTGCGCGCGACTACTTCTTTACCAGTTCCGGGCTCGCCCGTAATCAGGACGTTGGCGTCGGAAGGCCCGACGCGCGCGATCAGCTCGATCACGGGTTTCATGGCGGGCGCTTCGGCGATCAGGTTGGGGCGGCCGTCGGCGCGCAGCAGGCGATTCTCAGCTTCCAGGCGTTGGCCGCGCTTGAGCGCCGTGCTCAACTCGATCTGCGTGCGCACGATGGTCAGCAGGCGCGGATTGTCCCACGGCTTCTGCACAAAATCGCGAGCGCCGCGGCGCATCGCTTCGACAGCCACGTCCACCGTGCCCCAGGCCGTCATCACCACCACCGGGACGGTCGAATCGATCCCGCGAATGCGAGCCAGCAGGTCCAGGCCCTCCTGGCCCGAAGTGGTGTCGCGCGTATAGTTGAGGTCCATCAACACCACGTCGAATTCCCGCGCTTCGAGCGCCGCCAGGATGCCGGCCGGAGAGTGCGCAGTCTCGATCTCGATTCCCTCCCCTTTCAGCAACAGGCGCAGCGCTTCCAGGACGTCGGCTTGATCGTCGGCGATTAAAATTCTTCCGTTACCCTTCATTTTCCTCTGGTTCTGATTGTATCGAGGTTGCCCTCTGTACAATGGAGCAAATGTTCGCGATGATGCTGCGCCCGGGAGTGGAGCTTCGGCTGATCGAAGAGCGGCATGCGCCGGCCCTGCTCACTTCGGTGAATCGCGACCGGGAGCATCTTCGCCGCTGGCTGTCCTGGGTAGATGTGACGCGCACCGAAGACGACATTCTAGCGTTTATTCGAGTCGAGCTGGAGCGGTTCTCCACCAGCAAGGGATTCTCCGCGTGTATCTGGGTGGATGGAACCATCGCCGGCGTGATCGGCTTGACGAGAGCCGACCAACAGGCGCGCGTCGGAGAAATCGGATACTGGCTGGGCCGCGAGTTTCAAGGCCGGGGCCTCATGACCGATGCAGCTCGCGCGGTCACGGACCATGCGCTGGTGGAGCTGGATTGGAATCGCGTCCAGATTCGCTGCGGTGTGGGCAATACGAAGAGCTCGGCCATTCCGAAGCGGCTGGGATTCACGTTCGAAGGAATTCAGCGGCAGACCTCGCTTGTGAATGGCGAATATCGCGACCTGGAGATGTACTCGATACTGCGCTCGGAGTTCCGCCGTTAGCGTTCTTGGGAGGCGCTAAGCGCCGGCGGATTATGGATTGGTGCTGAAGAACGGACTTGGCTGCGCGGCGGGCGCTGCTCCGGCTCCGCCGGTCGCTCCGAATGACGACGCTCCGAACGGCGACGCCCCGAACGTTGACGCTCCGCCAGCTCCCGTAGCTCCTGTGCCCGGACCTCCGAATCCAGGAGCACCGGGAGCGCCTGCGCCCGGAGCTCCCGGTGCACCCGGCGCGCCCGGATTGCTGGTGGGGATGCCGCCGGAGCCATTGGGTCCCTGGCCGGTCTGCACCTGAATCCCGCTTCCCTGCTGGTTGATCTGGAAGACGAACTCCCACTCCTGATACTTGGTGCGATCCCCATAGGATTTGATGGTCGTGCCTTTGTAGGTGCTGGCGACGCCGGCCAATCCGCCGCCTCCGGTGGCCGGGTTTTGATTGGGCCCGATGCCGGCCGGCGGCTGCCGCGGCTGGGTCAACAGTTGATTGATCAGGTTGACGGCTTGGCTCGACCCTCCGGCGGGAGGACCAACTCCGGGAGGCAGGGCCCCGCCGCCCGGCGCAAATCCCTGCTGATTTCCTCCCGGCGCGCCAAACCCCTGATTCAGCCCCGAGACTGGCGTGGGCTGGCCCGGAATCGATCCAAATCCTCCGCCCGTCGCCGCGCCGGGGTTGGGTGCCGAGAGGCCCGGGTTGGTCATCTGGAAATTAGTCCCCGGTAGGTTGATGGGGCCTGTTCCGACTTGATTGACTCCGGGCTGGGTGGGGTTTATGCCACCGGGATTCGCACCCGGCTGGTTCAACAAGCCAAGCTGATTGGCTCCGTTTTGATTCACACCGTTTTGATTCACACCATTTTGTTGACCGGGCTGACCGTTCCCGCCCACCGCACCCGGCGTGTTCGTGGCAGGAGCGTTATAGCCGTTGGGGAAAAGCGAAATCGGCGGCAGCGTCGCGGGATTGAACGGCTGGTAGCCGGGATCGCCATTGTTGCCGTTCTGGTTCTGCGCGCCACCGTTCTGGGAACTGCCCCCAGGGATGTTCTGGTAACTGCTGGTGCTGACCATCGTGTTATCGCTGGCGCGGCGCGCCACCTGGGCGTTGACCGCGGGAGGAGCGTTAGGGGTTGTGCCCTGCCCCGGTTGCGTCGCAGGCTGGGTCAGACTAAAGCCTGGCGATTGAAAACCTTGCGTGGTGGGCGCGCCGGTTCCGGCTAGAGCGCCGCCTTGAACTCCGGGCGTACCTTGCGCGGGCGGAGGCGTTACCAGTGAATCCGTCAGATATGCGCCGTTGGTGTGGACCAGGCGCCATTCGTCTTTGCCGGTGTAAGGATCGATGTAGCGCTGGCGCAGATAGCGATGGCTGTTGGTGTTCTCCAGATCCTCGATCTTGGTCGGCCACTGCCGGTTGTTGGAAACGTAGAAAAGATAGATGGCCCGCTTGTATTGCTCGCCGCGGTCGATCAGCATCTGCTCCTTGTCGCGCTCGCTTTCGAAAGCTTGGCGTGGCACTTGCATGTACAGCATCAGCGCGACGGCGGAGGCCATCAGGAAGACCAGCAGCAGTACGAAGCCGCTCTCTTGCTTCCGTCTGAAGCTGCGTCGTCCTATTGCTGTTCGTCTCATTGCTGCCCGCCTCATTGCTGCTCGTCGAGAATCTTGAGCGTCTGCTGATTGTGGGTGACCGTATCTTCCACGGTTACCGATCTTAATCCGATGTGGACCAGCTTATAGCGGTCCTTGATCACGTCGCCTTCGCGTTTGGCGTAGATGTTGCCGGTGTTGGGGTCGCCTTCGAGGAACAGCCCTTCGATCTGCCCGTCGGTGGCTTTTCCGGAGTAGCCGTAATACTTGAACGGAATCGGCGGTGGGGGAGGAGTTGTCGGCTTGGGAGGAGCCGTGGGCGGCTTGGGCGCGGGCGGAGGAACGGGCACCGCGACCGGCTTGATCGGATCGACTTTCGGCAGCGCGGCCTCCGGGGGTTTCGAGAAATCGAACAGACTGCTGGATCCGCCTTCGAGCGGCACCGCGCGGACCTTGGCCAGCAGCTCCAGGTGGATTCGCGGATCGACCTTGCTCAAATCGACATCGTCGCTCTTCTTGAGTGAGGGAACAAACGTGTCGCTACCCGAGTTGGTGCCGAGGGGCGCATGGCGTTCCATTGCAGGCTGACCGGTTGCCTCTGGCGCGGCTGGAGCAGGAGTTGACGCTGCAGGGGCCGGCGCGGGCTGCACGGGCGTGATGGGAGCTGGGTTCGTCGCCGTGACCGGAGGCGCGACGTTGGCCGAAACCGCCGGTGAATCGGAGCGGTTCTCCATCCACAGCACGACCACCAGGAGAACCACCAGTCCACCCAGCAAAGCGATCTTCTTCGGCTCCGCGCCAACCTGGGAAGGAGCGAGCTTCACTCGTCACCCTCCCCGCCGCGAACGAACGCGTCCATCCGCATAGTGATCGAGAGCATATTCGATCCCTCCTGCGGAGCAGCGTTGAGCGACTCGATGATCAACAGCAAGGGCGATTGATCGATGGAGTGGACGAACTTCAACAGGTCCGGATATTGCCCCTCATAGGTCGCAGAGATGACCACCATCTGCAGCGTATCGGAGCCTTCAATCGGCTGAAGGGCGAACTGCGTGGTCTTCGTCTTGACCTTGGATGCCGCGGCCGCCTTCAGCAGTTCGGAGTTTAGCGTGCCGGAGGCAGTGCGGATGGGCAGGAAATACTGCTGGATGAATTGGTCCCCTTCGGTGCGGCCTTGCGCGACGGCCATGGCATGCTGGCGCGTCTGCTCGACCGCGGCCCGCTGCGCGGCCACCTGCGTTTCGAGCGACGCCATCTGCCGCCCCAGGTCCTCGGCCGATCCGCCGGGAGGAAACTTGAGCAGGCCGGCCGCAATGAGATTGGCCGCCAGCAACGCGCCCAGGATCACGCGCACGGCGAATCTGGGGTCGCGGGCGCGGTTGAGGCCGGCGCGGCTCAAGAATGTGCTAAAGCTTCTGGCCATACTCCACGGTCATATGATACTGGTACAGCTTCTGGGTTTGGCTGGGAAACTCCACGTTCTCCAACACCACGGGCCCGAACAAGGGCGATGCGGCCAGGGTATTCATCAGATCCTGGCTCGGCTCCCAGGTTTCCATGCCGAAGGTCATCTCGAGGGAGACTTCCTGGTGGGAATGAATCTTGGGCAAGCGGATCTCCACTACGCGTACGTTGTACGGTTTCACGTGCTCCAGATCGTTGAAGATGCGCGTCCAACTGATGGCTTTGCGCTCCACCAGGGCGTTCAACAGGATGCTGCGCTGAAACACCTCGGCGTTGCCGGGCTGGCGCAGGGTTTGATCGAGCTTCACTTTTTCCGCGTTCACCGTGGTGAGCTGCTGGGTCAACTGCCGCACGCCGACCTTGGCATCGCGCGCTTCAGCCTGGCCGCCGCGAATCAGAAAGACTTGCAGCGCCAACAATGCGGCCAGCAGGACCGCGCACAGCACCGAGCCGATCAGCATCGGCCGGTCATGCCGGAACGGCTCACTGGCGAGATTGATGGGGATGCGCATTAGAGATGGGTGGCCTCCAGGTATCCGATCAATCCGGCGTTAAACGGATTGGCCGTGCCAAAGCGCCCGCGCACCGGCTCACTTTCGCACGGCAGGTTTTCGAGCGGTTGTTCGAAGCCGCACAGCATGGCGCGGCGGATGGGCGAGCCGAGCTCGTCCTCGGCGTAAGCAAAGGTGGGGTAGAGAATGGAGCGGATCTCGTCCGGACCGCCCTGCTCCAGCGTCAGGCAGCGGAACAGGCGCAGCTTGCCCGCAGCGACCACCATCACGGTCAGCGTCTTTCCAGCAAGCTTGGCCAGCATGGTGGGCTCCTGCGCCTTGTACAAATTGAGCATCGCGAGGCTGGAGACGGTTACGTCGCCGGCCTGAAATCCGGCGTTGCGGAACAGCGCCTCATAGCGAGCCAGCACCTCCAGAGCAACAGTGACGGCCACCACATCAGTCTTGCCTTTTGCCGCACTCGGTTGAATGAAGTAGCCGACCGCAGCGGAGTCGATGTCGAACGGGATGGTCTTCTTCACGCGGAAGCGGACCAGCGCGAGCTGCTCGGCCGGAACGGCGGGGAAGCCGTCGAAATCCAGCACGCTGACGCGCGCGCAGGCGTCGGGAAGCAGGACGGCGGCGGTGCGGCGCTTGGCGCTCTTCGGCGCACCAGCCTTGGGTCCCGCCACGCTGCCCAGCACCGGCAGGATGGCTTCAGCCTGGCGCACGTTGTCCTCAATCGAGGAAACCTCGAGAGCGCCTTCGGGCAGGCGTTCGAACTCCGTCCCGGCGCCGCTCGAGTGCGCGCCGCTTGCATGAGCAATGCCGGCTTCGGAAAGCTCGAAGACGTGCGACGGCGGCGGATCTTTGACCAGCCTGGTAATGGATTCCCACAAGGACATACGTTGCGCTGTTCTAACTTTCGATGAAAGTGACTTTGTTGATTTCCTTGAGGGTGGTGATGCCGTCGCGGACCTTGGAGATAGCGGAATCGCGCAGGAACGTCATGCCCTCGATGCGCGCTTGGCGGCGAATCTCGGAGGACGGCCGCTTATCCAGAATCAACTCGCGGATCTGCTCATTCAAGTCCAGCAATTCGTGGATGGCGCTGCGGCCGCGGTAGCCGGTTCCGGCGCATTCAAAGCAACCCGCGCCTTCATACAGCGGGAGGTCGCGCCACACCGAAAGGTCCAGGCCGCTTTCGGCCAGGTACGAATCATCGTATTCCACCTGCCGCTTGCAATGCGGACAGATCATGCGCACCAGCCTCTGCGCCAGAATGCAGTTCAGTGCGGAGACGAAGTTGTAGGCTTCCACGCCCATATTCAGAAATCGTCCCAAAACGTCAAGAACGTTATTGGCGTGGACCGTGGTGAAGACCAGGTGGCCGGTGAGCGCGGCGTTGATGGCGATCTGCGCGGTCTCCTGGTCGCGAATCTCGCCCACCAGGATCTTGTCGGGATCGTGGCGCAGAATCGAGCGCAGGCCGCGCGCGAAGGTCAGTCCCTTTTTCTCATTCACCGGAATCTGCGTGATGCCCTTGATCTGATACTCGACCGGATCCTCGATGGTGACGATCTTGTCTTCGTCGTTCTTGATTTCGCTGAGAGCGGCGTACAGCGTGGTGGTTTTACCCGAGCCCGTGGGGCCGGTCACCAGCACCATGCCGTACGGCTCCTTGATGTAGCGCCGGAACTTGATCAGATCGCCTTCGCCGAAGCCCACCACCTCCAGCGAGAGGTTGGCGAATTTCTCGCTCATGGATTCTTTGTCCAGCACGCGCAGCACGGCGTCTTCGCCGTAAACGGTCGGCATGATGGAGACGCGGAAGTCGATCAGGCGGGTCTTGTAGCGCACGCGAAAGCGGCCGTCCTGGGGGACGCGGCGCTCCGCGATATCCAGCTCGCTCATCACCTTGATGCGCGAAATGATGGTGGAGTGCCACTCCTTGGCGATGGGCGGCATCGCGTATTGGAGCACCCCGTCAATCCGATACTTGATGGCGACTTCCTGGTCGCGCGTCTCGATGTGGATGTCGCTGGCGCGCCGCTCCAGCGCGTTGAAGATGGTGGTGTCCACCAGTTTGATGACGGGCGCGATATTGGAGTCTGACGCCGAGAGCCGGTCGATCGACAACGTCTCTTCCGGATTCTCTTCATCGCCCACCACGTCCAGCGCGAAGCCCTCAGTGACCTCATCCAGCACGCGCTGCGATTGCTCGGTTTTCTTGAGCAGATCCGAGATCTGGGACAGCGTGGCGACCTTGATCCGCAGCTTCTTGTTGAGCAGAACGCCCAGCTCATCCACCATGCTGGGGTTGCGCGGATCCGACATCGCGATTTCCAGCGTCCCGTTCTGCCCGTGGATGGGCACGAAGTTGTAGCGGAACATCAGGTCGACCGGGATGGAGTGGAACAGATCGTGATCGATGCGGATTTCGCGCAAATCGACGAAGTCGTGGTAATAGCGCTCGGCAAGCGCGCGGGCGCGTGCAATTTCCTGATTCGGATCTACCGGAATCATCCGGTCACTCGCCGCCATAGGTCCTTATAACTCAGCGTCTTGGCAGGAGACACTTCACCCTGTCGCACTGGGCCTCCATTAAATAAGACGCGGCCGAAGGGGAAAACGTGCAGCGAAAATGGCGGGTCATACTAAAGGTATGAAAACTGCCGTCTCCATCCCGGACGATGTGTTCGAGGGAGCCGAGCGACTGGCACGGCGAACCAAGAAGTCTCGAAGTCAGGTTTTCAGTGACGCAATCCGGGAGTACGTGGCCCGCCATTCGGACGACGAGGTCGCGGAAGCAATGAACCGCGTCTGTGCCGAGGTCGGCGACACCGCCGGAGACACGAAAGACAAGTTCGTCACCGCCGCAGCGAGGCGAATCCTCCAGCAAGTTGAATGGTAATTTCGCGAGGCGACGTCTGGTGGGCCGACTTGGGCGAACCAGTTGGCTCCGGCCCCGGATTACGGCCGGTCGTCGTCGTCCAAGGCGATTCCTTGAACCGCAGCGCTATCGCGACTGTTGTCTGCGTTCGCCTGACCAGCAACCTTCGGTTTGCAAACGCACCGGGCAACGTCGTGCTTTCCACCAGTCTGACCGGCTTGCCGAAGGATTCCGTCGCGAACCCATCGCAAATCGTGGCGGTGGACAAGGAACTGCTCCTGGAACGCACCGGGAAGCTGCCGGAGTCGAAGCTCGAACTGCTGCTGGCTGGAATTGACGTGGTGCCAGGGCGCTACTGAGCCGGCCAGTGCTTTTCTATTTTTTGGGCGACTGCCCACACGATCGCCCCCGCTTCGGCTGCATCTGTACTTGGGCGAGTTTGATTTCAGATACAATGCACGTGAGGTCTCGGATATGGAGCGCAAAAAGCTGGCCCTCGAGGGGACCGGCGGAAAGCAGTTGATGAACCGGGACTCATGTGGGAAAACGGCCTAAGAACGCGAAAGCCGCAGAGCGTCAACTCTACGGCTTTCTAAACTCGTTTGGCCCGCGACGGCCTTGGTGTGCACCCGGCGATTGCAGCGCCCATCGCACATCCACCAGAAGAAGTGTGCGCCTGGAAAAGAGGATAGCACATGCGTAGGAAGAATAGCGATCCGCTGTTTATAGTCAAGCTGCAAAAGGGATTAGCGGACCGCAAGAGGCTTCCCCTGGCACATGTATTGAGCGTTCTCGACGAGTTAAGGCAGCTCATATCGGAGATTGGCCGCGACCTTCAGCGAAAGAGACGTGTTCCGGCCACCGGCGATTTTGGCCTGGAGCTTGTGGCCGGTGATGACGGCATAGCCTTCAGGCCGGGAAGCGTTCAGGCGAGCATCGCCTTGACCGAGCGTGCTGGGACCGGTATCAAGGCCATCGAGGCGATCCTTCAGACCGTAGATCTGCTAGAGAGCGAGGATTTCGCGACCCAAGCGGTCGCTCATCAGATCGACCGCCGTGTGGTTCGCCGCTTTAGCCGAATCGCGACCATCCAAAGACGCGATCGAACTGAGATGGAGCTCGGCATCATTCGATCCAATGGGAAAAAGCCCGTCTCCGCGATCTTCGGGGCGAACGCCATCGCGGCAGTGCGATCCCTTCAAGCGCCGACGTTTCGTGTAGCCAAGACCGTGCTCTATGGAAAACTGACCGAATTGGTGGATAGGACCATCGCCGACGACGATGAAGAGAAAAGCGGATTTTGGGGCGAACTCCGCTCTGACGATGGCGAAGAATGGCGCGTGCAGTTTAAATCGGAACATCTCCCCCAAGTGACTCCGTTGTTTAAGCAACGTGTTATGGTCGAAGGAACCGCAGTATATTTCCGGATTGCCCATCCGAAGCTGATTTGCGAGGCGATTGAGGCGGACAAGGACCGGGATTATGTGGCCGCATTCGATGAGTTGTACGGAAGCGATAAGGATCTCTACAAGGCCGATCTGAGTACGCTGTTAAAGCACCTCCACGGAGAGTAAGCGCAGGATGGACCCTGGTTACTTCGATAGTTCGGTGTTTCTTGCAATTTTCAACGGAGACCCATCCGGACCGCAGATCAAATCGCTGTTGCGGGAGATGCGCCAAGAGCGCGACCGAATACATACGTCGATCGTGACGATCCAGGAAGTGTCGGTTCTCTCGTACGTCTCCCTCGGTGCGGCCAGAATTTCGCGCACCGATAAGATCAGCGGAGACGAAAATTACATCAAGGTCAACCGTCTTGCTCGGATTCACGGAATCACAAAAGACGTCGCTCTGCTTGCCGCAAAGCTGGAAGCCCTGATGTTGACACGAATGCAGACGATGACGCGAGAAAAACGTCAGGCCTTGAGCCCGCGCCGCAAGTGGACTGCTTTCGCATCGCCACGGCGCTTGAAATGAACTGCAGATGCCTCTATACACTCGATCAAGGAATGATTAAATGCAAGGATCTGATCGGTCCCTATTCTCTCGACTTCACCGAACCAAAGCCGAGGCGCGGTGACCTTCTTGCAGATGCGAAAGGTGTCCCACTCCAATGAAGAACGTCGACCATTTTCGGATCGGCCCCGAGGCCGCCTCCAGAACACTAGCGGGGGCGGACTTTGACGGCACGAAGTTTCTCGCTCAATAGGACGTGGGCCGCAAAGTCGGCATCGCGGTCGGCTGGGCTGGGCCAGTCGGGCCTGCGGGCGCGGGCGTGCTCATACAGTTCGGCGGCCATTCGAAGGCGCGCGGCCGGGGTGAGTCGCTGCTCGGCCGCGAAATTGGCTTTGTGGCGCGCCAGCAGCTCCCAATCGCGATTACAGTATTCCCGGATTTCTTCGGGCGTCACCCTTATCGTCTCACTACCCGTGCACCGTGTCGGCCAGAGAGAAGATCGGCAAATACAGCGAAATCAGCACGAAGCCGATGAAGACGCCCATGCCGATCATGATCGCCGGCTCGATCAAGGTGAGCGAAGCGGCCACACGCGTGGCCACGTCGTCTTCGTAGAACTCGGCGACGCTGGTCAGCATGGCCGGAAGAGCGCCGGTCGATTCGCCGACTTCGATCATGTCGAGAGAAAGCGTCGGGAACATCTTGGTCGTGCGCAGGGATTGCGAGAGAGCCTGGCCCTCGCGGACCAGCTTGGTGGCCTGCGCCAGCACCTTCTTGAGCACCCGCGTTCCGAGCGAGTCCGAGGCGGTTTCCAAAGCCTGCATCAAAGGAATTCCGCCGATCAGCAGAGTGCCCAGCACACGGGAAAACTGCGCCACCTGGTACTTCAGCCAAATATCGCCGACAAACGGCGTTTTGAGGATGGCCCGGTCCAACGCTTCGCGCCCGGATGCGGTCTTGATCCAGAAGCGGAATCCGATCAGGCCGAGCACCATCGCGCCCATGCCAGCCAGCACATAACTGCGGGCGGTGGTTCCGATGGCAATAAGAATCTGCGTCGGGCCGGGAAGCTGCGCGCCCATCGTGGTGTAGAGCGTGGCGAAGTTCGGCACCACGTAAGTGACCAGAAACGTTACCAGGCACAGCGCCAGCACCACCAGCACCGACGGGTAGATCAGCGAGACCACCAGCTTCTTGCGTACCGATAGCGCCAGGCGCTGGTAGGTGATGAAGCGGTCAAGAACTTCCGGCAAGGAGCCGCTGCGCTCCCCAGCCAGCACACTGGTTACGTAGATTCCCGGAAAGACTTTCTGCCGCGCGAAGGCGTCGGAGAGCATCGCGCCGTTACGCACTTCTTCGCGCACCGCCTGGATGTGGCGGGAGAGCTTCTTGTCGGTGAGGCGCTCGGCCAGAAGGTCCAGCGATTTCAGGATCGGCAGCCCGGCCTTGATCAGAGTGACAAACTGCTGGTTGAAGATCAGGAACTTCTCCAGGTTGATCTTCTTGCCGGAGGAGCCGATGGCGACGTTCAGCCCGGAGGCTTCATTGCGCGGCTTGATGGAATAGACCAGGAAGCCTTGCTGGGTCAGCCGTTCGCGCAGTTCCCGCTCGGAGGCGCCTTCGGCCACCTGCTGGTGCATCTCACCGCGAACATCGGCGTATTTGAGTGTCCATTCAGGCATGTACCAGTCTCTTCAAAATCAGACGCGCTGGACGGCTGCGGCGTGCAGGGCGTCTATGGCTCCATTCTAAAACCAGAACGGTCCTGTTCGGCCAAGCGGGGCTGACCATGAATGTCCAAGACATGCCGAATCACGAATTTATACTCGGTGGCAGGGTTCATCAGGTAGTCCCGCTCCTCCAGAACCAGCCGGTCCAGGCCTGTGCGACACCCGCTCCAGCCACCGGATCGTAAACTGCATTGTTTCGATGCGCTTGGTACATAGCCGACCGCGTTGCAAATCGCACAGCTCGATGGTTTGTTCAACCCGGCGGCGGACCTCGGTCTCCAGTGCCCGTCTCGGCTCGAGTTTGCCCGTGTCGGGGTGAAGCCACAACATCGGTTCAGGATCGTCAACGTCGGGCTTAAGGAGCATGCCGGCATGGTCAGCGTCGCCTTTCGCGTTATTACACCACCGGCAGATCGGGAACAGGTTCGTCCATTCGAATACCAGATCGGGGCGAACCGTCTTTGGGATGTAGTGCTCGATCTCCAGGTACGAGGTAACCTCAAGCAGGCCCTCGCAGAACGCGCACTTGCCGAAGGTGAGCTTCCGCAGCTCCTCTGAAAGAAGAAGCCGTGCGCTGGGAGGTTTCCAATCGCCGGTCTTGCGCCCTGCGTGAATCTCCTGCCACCGTTTGGTCCATGCGACGTTGCGGGCCCGCAACATCGGCGGCTCCGCCGCGCGCCGCAGGTAGACCATCGCCTATCGAGACGAGAACCGGCGGCGGCGAACCCGCGCGCCAACCGAGGCCCCAGTCAAGTGGTCGACGGTGGCCTTGCTGAGGCCGGAAGCTGGACCCACGATTGAGCGAAGCTCCTCGCTGCGCGACGACAACACGTGCGTGAGCTCCTTAAATCGAGCCTCATCCGCCGGTCTAAGTTTGCCGTTCGCCAGATGCTTCTTCAGCTCGTTCCATTCGTTGAGTTGCTTTTCAGTCTCGACGTCGAACCGGCTGTCGACACCGAAAATATCTTTTAGCGTGGAGGTTATACTTTCCCCGATTGGAGCCTTCACCGGAGGATCCGCGTAAGCGCTTCCGTCCTTGTGGACCCTCAAAACGTGAATCACGGACTGGGCCCACGAAGAAATCACGAAGGGCGAGTGCGACGTGACAATGCTCTGGGTCTCGGGCAGCGCCTCCCGGACTGCCGGAAGAACCCGGCGCTGCCACAGAGGATGGAGAAATCCCTCGATCTCGTCAAATAGGAGCAGTCCCGGTCTTTTGCACGCTAGCAGCGGGTCCCAATCCAGCCCCTCGCTACGCATCATAAAGTCGGCCATCCACCCGAGCGTCGCCTTCAGGCCATCGGGAATCTGTGAAAAGTTCAATACCTGCTCACCGATTCGCAAACGAGGCTGAAAGCTCGGCTCAATATCAACAACAATGGAAACATCGTCGCCGCAGACGCGCCTCAGCCCCTTCTCAAGGGCGTCGAACGTAGCCGTGTACCGGGACGTAGATTCGTGGCGCTCTTTAGCGATCGCGCGTTTGCTGTATAGGACGAGTAGCCAAGCCTGGACGGCGCTGTTGTTTACCGTCGTCTCGAAGCCAAATCGCTTCGACTGGCGCCGACCCACCTGTCGAGCCATATCAGGCTGCTCAATGAATCGGACGAACCGCGCTGACGAGTAAGCCGCAGCGTTGAACCGCCAGCGCTCGAGCACCCTTGGGCCCCCATAACGCGCCATGTTGAAGCTCGGCCCTGCCGGTCCCGCGGCCGTTTGCGAATCTATTGCCGTCAACCAACCCAAATTCGCGGCGTTCTCAGCTTCGCGACCGTGAGTAGCTTCACGCTCCTGTCGAAGGGGGAAGTCCTCCGGAGTCAGCCCCGCCGTCACGAGCTTCCCGTTGACCCACAGCTTCAGGCGCGTCTGCCAGCCCTCCTCGCGGTCCTTTGTAACCGCCCAGGCGTAACTGTGCGCATCGGCGATATCGAGGACTATCAACGCGCGTGAATTCGAGTGACCCTTCAGAAAGTGAACCCACTCATCGCCCTCAAATCCATCGCCCGGGCCGGCCAGGCACCACGCGATCGCCTTCAGAATCGTCGACTTTCCGGAGCCGTTCACTCCCGCCAGGACATGGGGGCCGAGAGAAGGATGGCCATCTGGGCCGCGCAGGTCTAGGTGGACCTTTTTAAAAGGCCCAATCCCCTCCGCGAAGAAATGACTGATTGGCATCCCAAGCCCCCACCCACGATTCTAACGCGGACTTCGAGAATTACCGCTCCCGATCGGAAAAGACCGCTTCCAATTCCCGTTCCGAAGCCTTCGCCGCGCGGCGATGCCGGATCACGGCCAGCACGATCACGGCGACAATCGAGCCGATGCCCGCCATGAACATGTCTTCCTGCGAATCCCACATGTCGCCCTGCATCCCGACGAACTCCTCGCCGCGCTCCGGGGTCAGGACCATGGCGGCGCCGGCCTCCAGCATCTCGTAGATGGCGCTGAAGGAGAGAATCGCCTCCACCGGCAGAACATAGAGCCAGCGGCCGGCGACCTTGGCCTTGCGCCTGAACATCTCCTGCAGCGGGTAACTCAGCATCAGGCCGAAGGAGAAGTGCGCCACCCGATCGTACATGTTGCGATTGGTGTGCAGCCAGGGCTTCATCCATTCGCCCAACGGGACGTCGGAGTATTTGTAGTGCGCGCCCCATTCATGCATGCTCAGGTAAACGAAGATGAGCAGGTACGAAAGATCGGAAAGCGGCAGCAGGCGATACGTAAGCGCCAGGGCGGCCAGGAAGGCGAACGCGGTCGCGTTTTCGAGGAAGTAGTCAAAGACCGCGTCCGGGTGAATTCCGGCGACGATAATCACCGCGGCCATGGCGAGACACAACCGCTGCAGGAAGCGGTTGTCCCGAAACGCGGGGTAGCCGGCAGTCGTCGCCGTGGTAAAGCCGGCCGTGGTCAAACCTGTGGCCAAACAAGCATTAGACAACGGTTGGGCCGGCCGGGGCAACCTCCTCCCGGCTTACTCGGAGCCAGCCATGCTATAGTGAGCGCTTGCGGCTTGATCGAGACCGCGCTCGACCATGAAGATCGACCTTTTTAATCACTTTTTCCCCCAGCGTTACTTCCAGCAGTTCATCGATACCGGCGGGATTCGCGACATCGGCAAGCGAGTCCGTAACATCCGCGCCATCCACGACCTGGAGTTTCGCTTCCAAGTCATGGACGAGATTCGCGCCGAATCCGGCGACTACTGCCAGGTGCTGACTTTACCGGCTCCGTCGATCGAGGCGATCGGCGATCCGTCCCAGTCTCCCGAAATCGCCCGCATCGCCAACGACGGTCTGGCGGAGCTGGTCTCGAAACACCCGGACCGGTTCATTGCCTTCGTGGCTTCGGTGCCCATGAACAATCCGGAAGAAGCGGTGAAGGAAATCGGCCGGGCGGTGACGCAGTTAGGCGCGCGCGGCATCCAGATTTACACCAACGTGAACGGGAAACCTCTGGATGTGCCGGAGCTGACGCCGATTTTTGAGGAATGCGCCCGGCGGGACCTGCCTATTCTCATGCACCCGATCCGCGGAGCGGATTTCCCCGACTACAAGACCGAGGAAAAGTCGCTGTACGAGATCTGGTGGACGCTCGGCTGGCCGTATGAGACGGCTTGCGCGATGTCCCGCATGACTTTTTCCGGCTTCTTCGACCGCTGGCCGAATCTGAGAATCGTCACGCATCACCTGGGAGGGATGGTTCCATATTTCGAAGGAAGGGTCGGGCACGGCTGGGATCAGCTCGGGTCGCGGACCTCGGATGTGGACTATAAGGCGCTACTTAAGTCTATGAAAAAGCGCCCGATCGACTATCTTCGGATGTTCTACGGGGACACCGCGCTATTCGGAGCTCGAGCCGGCACGGTCTGCGGGCTGGACTTCTTCGGAGTCGACCATGTGCTGTTCGCCTCCGACACTCCGTTCGAGCCGACGCCGGGCATGTTCATCCGGGAAACCATCAAGGTGCTCGACAGCCTGGATCTGACTGCCGAGCACAGGAAGCAAATCTACGAGTCTAACGCTCGACGATTGTTGAAGTTAGGGTAAGCCGTTAGCGGCGGCGCCATCCGCCGGCGTAGTAGCGGCCACCATAATACCGCGGGGCGATCCAACGGGCACCCGCATACGGGGGCCGAGCCCAATACCCGGCACGAAAACCCCATCCGGCTCCAACCGGGTAGTAATAAGGTGAGATCCAAGTGTAGCCGACGCCTGGGGCAACTCCATAAGGCGCATAGGCGTAAGGGGCAACCACCGGAGGCGGAGCATAATAGCCGGGATACGGCAATCCAACTCCTACTCCAAAGCCGAAGCCGATCCGCGCGCCAAATGCCGTGCTTCCAGCCAGCAGCACCAGAGCAAGCAGTTTCGATTTCATTTCCTCATCCTCCTGCTATATAAAATGCACGCGGGATTCCACGGGCCATCTCTTTGATAATGAAGGACAACTCATCGTAAACAGGTGGTGCTTTTCCACCGCTGCTGGCTGATTCCGGCCTTACGGGTTCTTGGCGTCGGGTCCCGGCTTGGCGTCTGGCTTTGGTTTGACATCGTCGGTCAAACCTTGCGGGATTCCCAGATGCCCCGCCAGTCCGGCCAGTGTCGCCAAGTCGATCACGCCCTCAACCGAAACGATAACAACCTCTTTAGGACGTGCCACCAGCACCGTGATTCCACCCTCAGGTTTAAGGTAGATCTCCCGGCTGACATCGTCTTTGTGGACATCGATCAGCCGTCCCCACCCCGTGGTGTGGAGCATGCTGCGAAGCGGCTCCAGTTCCGAATCCTGATAGGCGCCCTCTTGGGCGAAGGAGAACTTCTTGACCAGGATACTCTTGATGCTGTTCAGGACCTTTTGAAAGGTCGGGTCCTGCGCCTTATCTCCGGCCAGAAAATTCCCCGCCAGCTTCAACATCGATTGATCCAAGGCAATTCCCTTGGTTTCCGTGGCTTTGGCGGCCAAGCTGTCGAGGGGAATCTGGATCTGAGCCGCCAGCGGGGCAACCAGAAGAACGGCGGTAAGTGCGAGCTTCATCCTATTCATTTGTCGAGAACCTCATTCTGAACCATCACTAATTCCTCCGCCACGATCTGGAGAGCTTGCACCGCCTCGTCAGCCGCACGCTTCTCTTGAATGTGGCGATATTGGATGGATGCGCTCATCGCAAGGACGGCAACTGCGGCTGCAGCGGCTGCCCAAGTCCATGCGAATCTTCGCCGGGGCACGGGCTTACGAAACCCAACTGCCGTTGCAGGCAACTCGCGAAGCACCCGCTCGGCGAAGCCCTCGGGAGCATCCTGACGGCGCAAGGCATCTCTGAGTTGGGCCTCTAGATTTCCAGCAGCCGGCAGATTTCTACCATGCAAATTCATACCGAAATCTCCCCGTACTTTCGCGAGAGCTTCTCCCGAAGCAGTTTGAGCGATCGCTGGATGTGACTCTTGACCGTTCCCACCGGCAGATCGAGCGCGGCGCCGATTTGGGCTGCGTCCATATCTTCCTGAAAGCGGAGAATCATGACCATGCGAGGCTGCTCCGGCAGCGTGCCGATCAACCGGCGCAGAGCCTCCGCCAGCATGGGGTCGCCGGATACGTCCGGAGCCGCCGGTTCTTTCACGTCATCCAGAGGCAGAGCCCACAGCGGGCGGGAGCGTCTCTGCCGATCGATCGAACGGTGCGCCGTCACTCGCCTGAGCCAATGCACCACGTGGGCGGCTGAGTCGAGCGTATCCAAATTCCGGTGCAGCGCGAGAAACACATCTTGCGCGACTTCCTCCGCCGTCGCGCGGTCCCGCAAAAAGGCATAGGCGATGCTGAACACCATCGACTGGTGTTGGCGGACCAAAACAGCGAACGAATCGGTGCGCTCCGATTTTTCCAGCAGCCCGAGCATGCTTACCAATGAATACGCTCAAGACCCCATTCGGGGGTGCACAAATTTTAGAGGATGTTTACCGCCCGGGCGGCCAGCAGGGCGAGCGTGGCGAGAGAAATCGACGCTTGCACCATCATCAGGACTTTGGCCCAGCGGTCCATCACCGGAACGTCGGTGGGGGAGAACGCGGTACTGGTGTTGAAAGCGAGGAAAAGATAGTCGATGAAGCCGGGGCGCCAGTCCAGCTCGCCCATCTGCTCGCGCAGGACCGGGTCCAGCATCATCTGGGGAAACAGAAATGCGCCGTCGGTATGCGCGCCTTGCAAATCGCGCTGACGAGGGCCGCCAGCGTCGAGCCGCCAGTACCAGCACGCAAACACCAGGATGTTGCTGGTCCAGAGCAGAACTGCCGACAACAGCATTCGCCCGGCTTCCTCTTTGTGCGTAAGCAAGGCCGCGATCAGCAGCACCAGAGAAATGATCATCGCCAGCGTCACGATGATCAGAGCGGCGAATCCCAGAACCATCGCCGCCGTGTACCGGCGGTAGTGATGCATCAGCATCGCCGGTCCCGACATACTCGCCACCAGGACCAGCACCAGCCAATCCGGCCCCGGCGAAATCGAAGAGGGCAGCGCGAGGTTCAGAGTGCTGACCGCGACCAGCGCGACAGCGACGGGCCAGCGAGGCTCGGGCGGACGCAGCGGCCGGTTCAGATCCGGTTTGAGACGTTCCGGAATATGGATCTTCGGGAGCTGCGGCTTCAGTTCCATGCGGTTTGTTCCAGGGCATTAACTCCAGGCGTTCACCACTTCAATCACGCGCGAGATCTCCGCCGCGGTCAGGTACGGGTGTATCGGCAGGCTGACTTCGGATGCCGCGAAGCGCCGCGCGGTCTGGCAATCGTCGGCCAATTCGAATCCCGCGTGGGCCATGACGGGCTGGTCTGGAATGATCATGGGATAATGCTCGCCGGGAGTCACGCCGGAGGCTTTCAAATATTCTACAAATGCCGGCTTGCGCGCAGCGGGAACCAGAACCGGGAACAAATGCCAGCTCGATTCGGAACCTTCCGGTGGACGCGGGCAACTGACCTCGGCGTGATGAATTCCGTCGAGATACTGCTGAGCGATGGCGCGCCGGCGAGCGATCCAGCCGTTGAGGCGCGGCAGCATCGCGCGATGGAGAATAGCCGCCTGCACTTCATCGAGACGGCTGTTATAGCCGACGACTTCGTGATGGTACTTTGCCGACTGGCCATAGTCGCGCAAAACGGAAACCTGCGAAAGCCATGATTCGTTCCCGGTCAGGATCGCGCCGCCGTCGCCGAGCGCGCCCAGGTTCTTAGTGGGATAAAAACTGACCGCCGCGAATTGTCCCGCGGTTCCGCAAGCGACGCCGTTGAAACGTGCGCCGATAGACTGCGCGCAATCTTCCACGATGTGCACGCCCGATTCTTCCCGCATCTTACGCAGCGCGGCCAGGTCAAGCGCGTGCCCGAACAAATGCACAGGCACGAAGAAGCGAATATCGGGACGGCGCCAGAACAGGTCGCGCGCGCGTTCCAGATTCACCAAGCCGCGATCATCGGTATCGATGAACACGGGCACGGCGCCGATCTTGAGGATCGCCAGCGTAGTAGCGAAAGCCGATACCGGCGTGGTGAGCACGGAGTCGCCGGACTGACAGCCCAGGACGCGCAGCGAAATCTCAAGGGCGTCCAGACCGCTGGCGACTCCGGCGGCGTGCGCAATTCCCCAGTACGCCGCCAGTGCGGCCTCGAACTCCCGCACCTCAGTGCCGAGGATGTACCAGCCGCTCTCGCCGACCGTCCGGAACGCAGCGAGCGCGTCCTCTTGAATATCCTGCCATTGGCGTTGGAAGTCGTTGGCGAGGATCATCCGTAACTCAGTCACCATGGAGCAGACCCGCTGCTCCATCTCAGTATTGCACTGGGAGCGCAATGCCGTGCGCAACTTTGGTCCGGCTCCCGGGGTTATTCTCAAGGCGTGAAGATCCGCCGCTTGACCGAACACGACGCCGAAACTTTGTGGCACTTCCGTCTGCAAGCCTTGGAATCGGAACCGGCTGCCTTTGGCGAGGCCGCGGAGGAACATCGCCGCTCGACTGTGGAGCAAACTGCAGCACGGCTGCGACAGAGCGGTGAGTTGAGCGTCACCGTGGGAGCCTTCGCAGAGGCGAAGCTGATCGGGATGGTCGGGGTGTATCGCCTCACCAACATCAAGCGGCGTCACAAGGCCGCGATCTGGGGAATGTTCGTGCAGAAGGAACACCGCGGATGCGGTGCGGGCCGGCTGCTGCTGGAAGAGGCGCTGCGCGCGGCGAGAGCCATGCCCGGCGTCCGCTCCGCCGGTCTTTCGGTCATCATCACCAATGAAGCCGCGCGCCAGCTCTATTTGAGAGCGGGCTTTCGTCCCTGGGGCATGGAGCCGCATGCCCTTTTCGCCGCCGGCCAATATCACGACGAAGAGTACATGCTGCTCGAGTTGTGAAGCATGGACTTGTGAGACTCGCGTGCCGTGCGATCCGGTAAACACCTTACGGACCGTCGTCAGGGCTGAACAGTGGGGGACTCTGGTGCAATTGAGTCCGGAGCTGGCGCGTCAACCGGCGGCGCGGGCAAGGCGGGTGCGGAAATCACCTTCAACCGGACTCGCACGATTCCGTCGCGCACCATATCGATGCGCTCCGCGGCGCCCATCGACAGATCGATGATGCGTCCGCGCTTGAACGGACCACGGTCGGTGACGCGCACCTCCACCTGTTCTCCGTTCTTGACGTTGGTCACCTCGATCCAGGTGTTGAACGGCAGCTTGCGATGCGCCGCAGTCAACGCACGCATGTCGAAAATCTCGCCCGAAGCAGTGCGGCGTCCGTCGTAACCGGGTCCGTACCAGCTTGCTACGCCGGTCTGGGTCCATCCGATGGGCGCGGGTGTCGCGGGAACGGGTGCGCGCGCTGTTCCATGCCGTCCGCACCCGGCCGCGACCGCGAGAGATGCGGCGATGAGCGCCGCAGCCGCGTAGAATGGCCTCTCGAACACTAAAACAATTCTACATGAGCATGTTCTTTTCTCAATTCGCGATCCGTCTGCGCCGTGAACCGAAGCGCGCTCGAGTCGCGCCGTTCATTTTTTTCTTGACTTTCAACGCAAAGAACCTTATAAAGAAGACACAACCGCGCTCTCTTCATGAGCAGCGCGTAATCTGATGTAAAGGGAGAATCACTCGATGAAGAACGCAACGAAGAAAAAGGCGCCGGCTAAGAAGAAGGCTGCCCCGAAGAAAAAGAAGTAGTAGCCACGGCGCTCTTAAGAGCGAGTTTGAAACTTGACGGCCCCGAGCAATCGGGGCCGTTTTTTATTGAGCGCAGGACAGCTCCCTCTCGTCGTTCAGTAACAGAGCCACGACCGAAGGGAGTGGACGGGTTGAAAGAAGAGCCCCAACAAGCGGGCCTTTTCTATTTGGGGAAGTGCGCGCCGCGTTTAGAATAACCCAGCGATGCGGGCGCGCAGCTCCGCGTAAGGCACCGCACCGGGATGATACATGCGCACGATGCCGCTGCGGTCCACTAGCGCGAGCGTCGGCGTGGTGCTGGCGCCCCACACACGGAAGTTCTCTTCGCTAATCAACGCCGGCGCGGTAATCAAGTCTGCATAGTACTGCTTGCGGATCTGCTCGATGTAGCGAGTCTCTACTTCGGGTGAAGCGTCTTCTCCACCCGCGACGTAGCCGTACTTCTGCGTCGGCGCGATGAAGACCAGCCCCTTGGGCACGAATTCCGCTTTCAGCTTCACCAAGTCCGCGCGTTCCGCTTTGCAGTCCGGGCACCAGTGCGCCCAGAAGAACACCAGCGCAGGCCGCCCCTTGGGTATCGCGACTCCAGTGAGCGCGGGTGCGGGCTTGCCCTCCAGGCTAAGCTCATTGATCACCTTCTGGATGCGCGTGCGGATCGGCGTCATCAAGTACTTCTGCCGTTCGCCGGTGAGATACGCGACGGCGTCGGCACGCTGGCCGCGCGCGGCAGTGACCCGGCCTTCGACTTCGATGGCAGCTCCCAGCGCCAACGCCAGTGGAGCGTTCGGATCGCGCGCCACCGGATGCTTCTTCCATTCCGCAGAGGCCAGCGTGTAGGTATCCTCGGCCCATTTGCCGGCCTGATCGAGGTTGCGGCGCGCCAGCTCCCCGCGAGCCATCCAGCTCATCGCCTCCAGTCCCTCGGCGGTGACGCCCGCGGACTTGCGATAGGTCTGGATTGCGGCAGCGGCGCCCGCGAAATCGTTGCGGGCCATCCTGGCGCGAACATCGTCCACGATTCCGCCCGCTGCGCTGACGATGGCCGTCAACGCGGTCGCCAGCAAGGCCGCTTGCGCCAAAAATTGCGTGCGCGTTCTCATAGGTTGAGAGTTTTCAGGTAAGTCCGGAAGGCCTCTCCCAAATCATAACGCTTTAAAGCGAACTCAACCGTGGCCTTCAGGAAGCCGAGTTTGTCGCCGGCGTCGTAACGCGTGCCCTCGAAGCGGTATCCGTAAATAGGACGGCTGCGCAGCAGGTGCTTCAAGCCGTCGGTTAACTGGATCTCGCCGCCGCTGCCGGGCTCGACCGCCTCCAGCGACCGGAACACTTCCGGCGTCAGCACGTAGCGGCCGATGATGGCCAGGTTGGAAGGAGCCTCGGCAGGTTTGGGCTTCTCCACCATGTTGAGAATCCGGTACAGGCGGTTTTGGCCTCCGGCGTGTGCGATGGGTTCCGCGTCGACCACTCCGTAGGCCGAGATGTTGTCCTTCGGCACTTCCATCAACGCGACCACCGGAGCTCCGTAGAACTCGTAGATATCGAGCAGTTGCCGCAGGCAAGGTGTGCTGGCATCAATGACGTCGTCGGAGAGGATCACGGCGAAGGGCTCGTCGGCCACCAGTTCCCTCGCGCGCATGACCGCGTGGCCCAGCCCGAGCGCTTCCTTCTGCCGCACATACGAGACGTCGATCATGTCGGAGACGGCGCGCACCGTCGCCAGCAGATCCTTCTTGCAGCGCGTCTCCAGCAGATGCTCCAGCTCAAAGCTCACGTCAAAGTGATCCTCAATGGCGCTCTTGCCGCGCCCCGTCACGATGATGATGTTCTGCACGCCGGACTGGATCGCCTCTTCCACGCCGTACTGGATCAAAGGCTTGTCCACCAGGGGAAGCATCTCCTTAGGCATAGCTTTGGTCGCCGGGAGGAATCGCGTGCCGAGGCCGGCCGCGGGAAACACTGCTTTACGCACTTTGGCAATCATCGTTTTGATTTTACTTTCTTCCGAGTTTTCAGTTTGGTTTCAACCGGACGCATAGGAGTGCGATCACTTGAGAACAGCAATGGTTGAGCCGGATCCGCCTTCCTCCGGCGGCGCAACGTAATAACTTTCCACATGCGGGCTGTGCTTGAGCAGGTCCCCGACGGCCTTCTTGAGCACGCCCATGCCGTGTCCGTGAATGATGCGCACGCGCTCCACCTGCGCCAGCGTGGCGTTGTCGAGAAATTTCTCCACTCGCTCCAAAGCCTCCTCGGCGCGCTGACCCACCAGGTTGATCTCGCGGTAGGGCGTCGCGAAGGCTGGACCCTGCTTAAACCCGATCCCGGCGCTGAACCCGGTCGACTTCCGCGCTCCGGCATCGGCTGCGGGCAACACTTCCTCTACATCGGCAGTCGAGATGCGCATCTTGAGGAAGCCCGCCTCCACCTCGACCGTCTCATCGCCGAGGATTCTTCGCACCACCGCCGGCTGCCGGACTCCGCGCAATCGCACCCGCACGCCTTCTTCCAGCTTTATCTTGGCCGGCTCCGGCGCCCGCGTGGATTCGGCTGCAGAGGCAGAAGCAGCGGCAGGACGAAGCGCCTCCACCGATTCCTGATATTCCCGCCGCGTGCGCGAGATTTTGGCCCGGGCCTTCTGACTCAACTCGCCAATGGTCTCCTGCGCGCGCTTCTCGAAATCCGCCGCTAACTCCGCGGCGCGCCGCTGCATTTCCTGAAGCATGGCGGAGTACTTGCGCTCCCACTCCCGCTCCACTGAGTGCTCGCGATTCTCGACTACGCGCTCGCGCGCCTCTACGGCCGCCCGCTGCCGCTCGACCTCCGCGATTTTCTGGTGCATCTCCGAGAGGAACCGCGCGATATCCTGCTCCGCGGTGGTCAGCCGCTCCCGAGCTTCCGCGATCAGCGACTCATCCAAGCCCAGTCGCCGGGCGATATCCAGACCGGCGGATTGCCCCGGCGCGCCCAGGCGCAGGACGTAGGTCGGCTCCAGCGTCTTTTCATCGAACCCCATCGACGCATTGAGCACGCCCGCGGTGGAGGCGCCGTACACCTTCAGCGCCATCAAATGCGTCGACACCAGGGTGAAGGTACCCAGGCCGCGGAAGCGCTCGAGCAGAGCCACACCCAGCGCTCCACCCTCTTCGGGATCAGTCGCGCGTCCGAGCTCATCCAGAAGAATCAGCGAATCGGCGGTGGCGCGCTCCAGCATGGAACGGATCCCGCCGATGTGCGCGGAGAAGGAACTGAGGCTCTCCGCGAGCGATTGATGATCGCCGATGTCAGCCAAAATCTGGTCAAACAATGGAAACTCAGCCTCGGTGGCCGGAACCGGCAAGCCGGCATGAGCCATCAGCGCCAGCAGCCCCGCGGTTTTCAACGCCACAGTCTTGCCACCGGTATTCGGACCGCTGATCAGAAGCGTGCGCTGTTCCGCGTCCAGAATTAGAGACAAGGGAATGACCGTCGAGCCGCGCGGTTTGAGAATCGCCTCCAGCAAGGGGTGCCGTGCGCCGCGCAGGATCATCCTCCGGACATGTTCGTCACTGAGCCGCGGGATGGAGCAATCGAAGTCGGCGGCGAAATCGGCTTTGGCGAACAGCAGCTCCAGCCGGCCCATGGCCGCGGCGGTGGAGGCGATCTCGCCCGAGTGCTCGCGCAGGCGGCCGGTAAACTCGCGCAGCAAGCGGTGAATCTCGCGGAGCTCCTCTTCGCGCAGGCGGACCAGGTCGTTGTTGAGATGGATGGTTTCCAGCGGCTCGACGAACACGGTGGCGCCGCTGCCGCTGGAGCCGTGAATCACGCCGTCGACGCGCCGCTCCTTGCCGGAAACGACCGGAACCACGAAGCGATCGTTGCGGATGGTGACGAACTCCTCCTGCAGCGTTCCATCCTCGTTATGCGCCCGCAGGAAGCGTTCGAGCGACTGCTCGATCAGCTTGCGCTGCCGCTCCTGATCACGGCGCAGCTTCCCCAGCGCGACGCTGGCATCGTCGGTCAGCGATCCGTCGGGCAGGATCTTGCCGCGCAGCGTGGCCGTAATCTCGCGCAGGTCCGCGAGCGCAGCCGCATGCACGGCCAGGCGCGGAAACCGGTCCCGCGCCTGCATCAGCGTGGAGCGCGTTTCACCGGCGAGATCCAATAACCGCGTCAGCTCAAAGATCTCGGTAGGCTCGAGCGTTGCGCCCTCGATGCGTAGCCGCGCCACGGCGGGCGCCGGATCCGCGCCGAGCTCGAAGCGCAGACGAATCGCAGCGCCCCGGGAAGCCGGCTGCGGCATCGACCGGGCGCGCGAATGTTCCATCGCCTCGGCCGCGTCGGCCAGCGCGGCTTCAATCTCGGCGCGATCCGAGCCCGGCGCAACTTTATCCAGCTCGGCGCGCCCCAGCGGAGTCCGCACGTAGCGCCCCAACAGCGCTTTCAATTGTTCAAACTCGAGTTCCGGCTCGGCGTGCATTTTCCTGTTGCTTCCGTCGGCGTTTCAATCCGCGTTTCAATCTGCGCCGGGCGAATACGCCCGTTCAATCACTTCCCGTGTGCCCTCGGTCATGCGATAGCCGCCGACGTCTTTACGCTCCACCCATTCCGCGCGGCTCACATCGTCGCCCGCGCACAACTCGCCTCCCACCACTTTGCACACGTAGTCCACCAGGATGTAATGATACTCGGCCCTCCCCTGCTGATCCGGCATGATTCGCTCGAAGATGTCGAAGCGCCGCACGGGCTCGACGCGCAGACCGGTCTCTTCCAGGATCTCGCGACGCACCGCGTCTTCCAAGCGCTCGCCGGTCTCGACCAGTCCGCCCGGCAGGGACCAGTATCCTTTCAGCGGCTCGCCCCCGCGCTCCACCAGCAAAATCGGGCCGAGCTCGTTGGTCGTAGACGAGACACCAAACTAGCCCATTGCATATCGTCGGCGGTGCCGTGGCTGCTGTTTTGACTTTCTTGTTCATTTTCTGGTGGCAATCTGCGGATCCGGTAAGCAGCAGGCCGAGATGCTGCGCCGTTTCAAGACAATCGCGGAAATGAATGACCGCATTCGCAACGCCCTACAAGTCATCGCATGTACCGCATTTGCCTCGAACCCGGATGCCACCGAGCACGTTCGGCAAGCAGTTAAGACCATTGACGGTGCACTTCAGGGGCTTGTTGCTGATGAGCGGCTCGGGGCGACTGAAACGAAAACTGCGGCGATGGGTGCGCGAGTGCCTCAAAGTTGGTCCCAATCCTAGCCGCAGTTATACCAATCAGTCGGTCGGACTGCGGCGATTTAACTGATCCTGCAATTTGCGAACATGCTCGAAGCCGTCCCACATTCGTTTCGTTAAGGATAAGGAATTGTCGTCGAGACATAAAGCTTCGCGGTATTCTCCCGCGCAGGGTGCTGCGGCTTAGCCTCAGGGTGAAGCAGAATACTATTCACGGAGATCTCTCGCGGAGTGAGCTTCACCGCATTTACAGAGTAGTTCGGTTTGAGACTCTTGACCGAATCCCTTGCGTCGCGTAGCTGCCACGTGAAAGAACGAGTTCCAGTTGAGCATGTTCTTTAAATCACGCAGGCCCCTTGCGAGTTCCGCGGCAACGGGGAAAGCGGAAACCGCCATCCGACGGACAATGACTTTATTGGATGCGCGTACTGGACGGGTGATTCTGACCATCCTGATGGTTGCAGCGGCTCTAGCTTTCGTATGGGCGGCGTGGCGGGTTCTAGTGGCTTTTCTATTCGCAATCTTCTTTGCCTATTTGGTTGCTCCGGTTGTCCAGCTGCTGATGCGTAGCCTGAAACTGAGTCGAGTAAGTGCCATCGCCACAGTTTACCTGCTGATCTTCGTGGGATTAGCGGTGTTGTTCCTGTTTATCGGGCCCGACATCCAGCATGACGCCGAGAAGCTTACGGATACTCTACCCAACTTGTACCAGAAAATCGCAACCGGGCAAATCGCCTGGCAGCTGGGAGCTGAGCATGGCTGGAGTTATGAGAGCAGACGCCGAATTCAAATGCTCCTGGCTGCTCATAGCGGCGAAATCGACAGCGCGGCCAGGGGTGGTGCGGCACGCTTAGCGCATTTGGGTGGTAATGCTTGGTGGCTGGTGCTCATCCCAGTGTTGGCGGTGTTTTTTCTAAAGGACGGAGACAGGTTCCGTCAAACGGCGCTCAGAATGTTCGAGCGCCCTAACCATCGTGAGTTCATTGAAGGGGCAATCGACAATGTACACCAGATGCTCGCGTATTACATCCGCTCGCAAATCATAATGGCGGCTTTGTCGACCGCGGCATATGTGACTGGTCTCAACCTATTGCGCACACCCTACGCCACAGTGCTGAGTGTAGTCTCCGGTTTTCTGGAATTTATCCCTATCGTCGGGCCTCCAATCTCATCCATCTTGATCACTGGCGTGGCGCTCGGCTCCGGGTACCGACATCTGATTTCCTTGCTGCTGTTCCTAGCTATTTGGCGGGGCATCCAGGACTATGTAAACGCTCCACACATTATGGGCAAACAACTCCGACTGCATCCATTGGCCGTCGTATTTGGAGTTCTGGCCGGCGCTGAAGTAGGGGGCATTATCGGAGTTTACCTTTCGATTCCGGTCATGGTCACCACGCGTATCTTTTGGCGACGATGGCAAGCCTACGTTCATCAGGCTGCTCTCGACGAACTAGCTCCCTTTCCCGAGCCGATCGAACCGGAGAAGACGAAAAGTGCATAAACGCTTGCCTGTGGAAACGACCGCGATACTCTCTGCATGGTGGAAGCGACGAATCGGAGATGTTTGCGGGCTCGTCCCATTCGACACGATAATGAGGCAGTATGGAAACCGGTGAGGTCAGTGAATTCCGAATCGATGGTCAGGGGTCACCTCGAACACGACCAACAAAGGCTCAGATAAGAATCGCACGATGATCAGTGATCAGGATAAGAGAGAGCCTAAGCAGGAAGAGAATCGTGAACAGAAGCTCAAGAATGATTCCGGAGCATAATACTCACGATCTGCTGGCCTGAGGTCAAGGTCTGGACATTTTCTGATTTAGGTGACGGATAGGTGCTATTCACGCTTACCGCATTTGTGTACTTAAGAGAATTCAGGGACTTCAATCATCGTCAATAGCTCATGTTCGCCTGCCTGCTCTTCTCAGTGGCATTGATCCTTTGAATGTACGGTTCAACAACTGTTCAGCACCGGCTCCCGCGAAATCTACTCTTAGCACCTGGCGTGTTGTGCAACCCATGCACAGAAATCCCACTCCAATTAGAAAGACAAACGATAGGCAAAACTTAAGGATGCTGCACAAGCAAAAGGAAGGATTGACATGAAAAATGGGATTCTCACATCGCTGGCGGTGTTGCTGGCTCTCACCCTCTGCGGGTGGGCTCAGACTAACAGTGATAATAACAATCGTGAC
>CAWISY010000129.1:0-3258 GCA_963838455.1 Bryobacterales bacterium | reverse complement strand
TGGCGCGGATTCCCGGCTCAGCGAAGTATTTCTCCCGGTACGCCGAATGCGAGCCGCGATAGCGCTGCGGCACCAGCAGATCCATGCCTTGCCCGATCAATTCCTCCCGCGAGTAACCGAACATCTCTGCAACCCGGCGATTTACGGTGAGGATCTTGCCTTCCCGGGAAACCAGCACGATGCCTTCGGCTACCGCCTCGATAAACATCTCCAGCTTGGCCTCCCCCTCCAGGCGCTGCTTTTCGAGCAGGGCCTGGAGCTTTTCGTCGGCAGTGTCGGGCTGAGACTGGTCCACCAATCTAATAGTGGACCGGCCGCGGCGCTTCTCTCAGGGTATGCGCCGGCTGTCCGCTCCCTGTGGTCGCGGCTCCGTAAGTTGTCGCAAACACCGGTGCGTTACTGAGCCGCGCGCGCCAGCAAGCGGTTCTTGCCTGCTACAGAGGAATGTTCCCGTGCTTCTTTCGCGGCATCGTGTCGGTTTTGGTCTCGAGCAGCCGCAGCGCCCGGATGACCCTGGGACGGGTCTGACGCGGCTCTATCACATCGTCGATGAAGCCGTGCTCGGCCGAAACGAACGGGCTGGCGAAGCGCTCGCGAAACTCCTCGATTTTGGCTTGCCGCATCGCCTCCTGCTCCTGGGGCGTGCCGGCCGCGGCGATTTCACGCCGGTACACGATGTTCACCGCACCCTCCGCGCCCATCACCGCGATTTCCGCGGTGGGCCACGCCAGGTTCACATCGGTGCGCAGGTGTTTCGATCCCATCACGCAATAGGCGCCGCCGTAGGCTTTTCGAGTGATCACGGTCACCTTGGGCACGGTTGCTTCGGCGTAGGCGTAAAGCAACTTGGCTCCATGGCGGATGATGCCTCCGAACTCCTGCGCGGTCCCAGGCAGGAAACCGGGCACGTCTTCGAAGGTCAGGATCGGGATCTGGAAGGCGTCGCAGAAGCGCACGAACCGGGCTCCCTTGACAGAAGAATCAATATCCAGGCACCCGGCCAGGAACGCCGGCTGGTTGGCCACGATGCCGATGCTGCGCCCGTCCATGCGAGCAAATCCGATGACGATGTTCTTTGCCCAATGCTCCTGGACCTCGAAAAACTGGCCGTGGTCGACGATATGGCGGATCACATCCTTGATGTCGTAGGGCACGTTCGAGGCCACCGGAACCAGCGTGTCGAGCTCGATGTCCTGGCGATCCGCCGGATCCGTCGAGGCGATCTTCGGAACGCCGTCCAGGTTGTTTTGCGGAAGGTAGCTGAGCAGTTCTCGAATCATGCGCAGGCATTCGGCGTCATCCTGAGCCAGGAAGTGCGCCACGCCGCTGACCGAATTGTGCGTCCTGGCCCCGCCCAGAACCTCCTTGGTCACGTCCTCCTGCGTTACGGTCTTGATGACCTCCGGACCGGTGATGAACATGTAGCTGGTCTGGTCCACCATGAAGGTGAAATCGGTGATGGCGGGCGAATACACCGCGCCGCCCGCGCACGGCCCCATGATCGCCGAGATCTGCGGGATCACCCCGCTGGAAAGCGTGTTGCGCAGGAAGATTTCGGCATAGCCGCCCAGCGAGAGCACCCCCTCCTGAATGCGCGCCCCGCCGGAATCGTTCAGCCCGATCACCGGAGCTCCGGTCTTGAGCGCAAGATCCATGATCTTGACGATCTTCTTGGCGTTGGTCTCCGACAGCGACCCGCCGAACACCGTGAAGTCCTGCGCGAAGACATACGCCGGACGGCCGTGAATCGCGCCCCATCCGGTGACGAATCCGTCGCCGTCGATCACCTGCTCCTGCATGCCGAAATCGTGCGAGCGGTGCCGCACCAGCTTGTCGGTTTCTTCGAAGGTTCCTTCATCCAGCAGCAGATCGATGCGCTCCCGCGCTGAGAGTTTGCCCTCTTTGTGCTGGCGCGCGCGGCGCTCCTCGCCCCCTCCGGCTTCGGCCGCGGCGTGGCGGCGGCGCAACTCCTCGACTCTGTTAGACATAAGCGGGTCGGTCAAACATAGGAACATCCAGGTTAGCGCGATTGGCCGCTACCCATCTGCGATAATGTGACCGTGTTCCGGCGAATCGAAGCAAGCGGCTATCGTTGCCTCAAAGAGGTCAGCCAGGAGCTGAATCCGTTTGAGATTCTAGTCGGACCGAATGGGAGCGGGAAGTCGGCGTTTCTGGACGTAGTCCACTTCCTGGGCGACTTCGTTCGGTACGGCCTGGATGCGGCGATCCAGCGGCGGTCACCTACCTTTCAAGAGTTGGTTTGGCGTCGGGACGGCAACATGTTTCGCCTTGCCGTTGACGCGGCGAATCCCGAGGGAGATCGCCAGTCGTCCTACGATCTTTCAATCGCTCTCGACGGGGAAAGCGGGATCGTTGTCGTGAGGGAAGAAAGTGCAACTCTTCCAGATGGCAGGAAGGTATCGGGACGGATCACCCGGCTTTCCGTCCGCACGACCCTCGACGAAGCTGGTCCCGAACTGGCTTGGCTGACGTGGGCCCTGGCGGATGTTCGACTGATTCGCCTTGAGCCCAGGGCTCTCGCCGAGCCAAGCCCTCCGGAGCGCGAAAGCGACCCGGTCAACTCGGGCGCGAGCCTTGCCTGGCAGATCCGCCGGCTGCAAGAGCGATCTCCGCAGGCCTTCGAAAACTGGGTCTCCCACGTTCGGACTGCGCTGCCCGATGTCTGTAATATCGAGGCAACACTCCAACCGTGGGATAACCGCCGCTTCGTTCGAATCCACTACGCGAACGGTCTCCAAGTGCCCGCTTGGACGCTTTCTGAAGGAACTCTTCGCCTTTTGGCCCTGACAATCCTGGCGTACCTCCCCGACTTTCGGGGGCTCTACATGATCGAGGAGCCGGAAAACGGAGTCCATCCCGCAGCAATCGAGACGATCTATCAATCGCTGTCTTCTGTGTACAATGCGCAGGTGTTCGTATCCACCCATTCCCCTGTGCTACTGAGTATGGCGAAGCCGGAGCAGGTCTTGTGCTTCTCGAAAACCTCCGAAGGAACCAAGATCGTGCGCGGTAGCGAGCACCGCGCGCTTAAGGATTGGCAGGGCGAAGTGAGCCTCGGCACGATGATCGCTTCCGGCATCTTAGACGATGCGTGATCTCATAGTGCTCTGTGCCGATCAGGACACAAAGCTTGGAGTGGGAGCCCTCCTGACGCGCCATTCACAGCTTGGTTTTCGCAAGCTGGACTTCCAGATCGAGAAGCACCTTAATCGCGACAACGGTGTGCTTCAGGATGCG
>CAWISY010000128.1:0-64806 GCA_963838455.1 Bryobacterales bacterium | reverse complement strand
GACTACGGGCTGCTGGCTTACGCGGTTGCGCAGCGGAGGCGCGAGATCGGCATCCGCGTGGCTCTCGGCGCTTCACCCATTGAAGTGTGCGAATGGATCGGTGCGCAGGCCTTGTGGATCGTGCTGGGCGGCGTGGCGCTGGGTCTGGCCGCGGCGCGTACGGCCGCGCGGCTCATTGAGGCGCTCCTTTACGGAGTGCCCCCCTCGGATCTGCAATCCTTCGCCGCCGCGGCCGTCCTGGTGCTTACCGTAGCGTGCTTCGCGGCGGCCACTCCTGCTCTGCGCGCTGTTCGTATCAATCCGGCGACTGCGCTGCGCGACGAGAACTGAGCTTTTCTTGAAGACGTAGCGCTTTCCTCGCGGTCGTACTCAACGGGATCTCCGCGAGCCGCGCTTCATCCCACCAGCGAGCTTCCTTCGGAATGTCTCGCATGATGGCCTCGCGGACTTCGCACTCGTATCGGGAATTCATGATCGAGTGCCGAAACGTGCCCAGTACGGGCCCCAATAAAAGGCCCTGAGGGCCCTCCGGCAGATCCCAGAAGCCGCGCACACGCGGGCTGGGGATCAAGAGCATCTTGCCGCGCCGGCGAATCAGCAGCAGCGTCAGCCGGATCTTCCCCGGCTCCTGCGGCTTTTTCTTCAACGGAAGTTCGGTCTGCGTGCCGTTGTTCTTTGCCTGGCATTCGCGTGCGACCGGACAGGCGTCGCATAACGGCGCGCGCGGCAGGCACACCACCGCTCCCAGTTCCATCAGAGCCTGATTCGATCGCGCCGGATTCGAGCGATCCATTAAAGCGTCCGCGGCGGCCTGCACGTCCACGTCCGCAGTCCCGGCCAGCCGCGCAATCACCCGCTTCACATTGCCGTCGACAACGGCATGCGCAAGATGAAAGGCAATGCTGGCGACCGCGGCGGCGGTGTAGCCACCCACGCCGGGGAGCTCCCGTATTGCCGCGTAGTCCCGCGGAAACGCGCCCAGCTCCGCGATCGCCTTGGCGGCCTTATGCAGATTCCGCGCGCGAGAATAATAACCCAGGCCGCTCCAGGCCGCCAGAACCTCGTCCTCGAAAGCCCGCGCCAGCGACCGCGCGTCCGGAAAGCGCGCCAGGAATCGCTCATAATACGGGATCGCCGCGGCCACCCGCGTCTGCTGCAGCATGATCTCCGAGATCCAGATCGCGTAGGGATCGCGGGTGCGGCGCCAGGGCAGGTCCCGTGCGTTTTTTTCGTACCACCGGGCGAGCTTCCTGCGAATGGCCAACTGGTTCAACCTCCTATACTAGTATTTAGTCCCTGCCTTGAGTGAAACGATTCAAAACAGCATTCGCATTCGTGGCGCGCGTGTCCACAACCTCAAGGACATCTCTGTCGATATCCCGCACGAACAGTTGACGGTGGTGACCGGCGTGTCCGGCTCCGGCAAATCGTCGCTGGCCTTCGACACCATTTACGCCGAAGGGCAGCGGCGCTACGTCGAATCGCTCTCGGCCTACGCGCGGCAATTCCTGGAGCGGATGGAGCGGCCGGAAGTCGACGAGATCGACGGCATCGCGCCGCCGGTGGCGATCCGCCAGAAGAATACTACGCGCAATCCCCGGTCGACCGTCGCGACCTCCACGGAACTGTACGATTTTCTGCGCCTGTTGTGGGCGCGCGCCGGAAGGACGTATTGCCCCAACGGCCATGGCCGGGTGCAGCGCGAAACGATCGATCACGTCGCGGCGGCACTGCTGGCGCAGCCGGAAGGCTCGCGCTGGTACGCTCTGTTTCCTCTCGCTCAGGAAAAATCCACCGACGCGCTGCGCGACCGCCTGTTCGACCTGCGGAAGCGTGGCTTCAACCGGCTGTATCAGGTCACCAAAGGCTCACCTAAAATCGTCGAGTTCTCAACGCCCGAATCGCTGCTGGAGCTCGATTTTTCAAAGCCCGTTTTCGCGCTGGTCGATCGCGTGTCGATTTCCCCAAGCATGCGGCAGCGCCTGGTCGATACCGTCGAGATCTGCTACCGCGAAGCGGGCGAGGCGATTTTTCAGTCCGCGTCCGGCAACGAGACGCTGCGTTTCAACGAAAAATTCACTTGTAAAGTTTGCGGCAAAGCCTTCGCCGAGCCGGAGCCGAGCCTGTTCAGCTTCAACAACCCCAACGGCGCCTGCAAGCGCTGCCAGGGCTTCGGCAACACCATCGATTACGACATGGACCTGGTGATTCCCAACCGCTCCTTGTCTCTGCAGGAAGGCGCCGTCGCCCCCTGGACCAAGCCGCAGCACTCCGGCTACCTGGTGGATTTCCGCGTGTCCAATAGAGGCAAGGTCCGCTTCAACGTGCCCGTATATGAGCTGAACGCGAGCGAGCGAAACATCCTCAACGAAGCCATCCGCCGCTATTTCCGGGAGCTGGAATCGAAGAAATACAAAGTTCACGTGCGGGTGTTTCTCAGCCGCTATCGCGGCTACGCCTTGTGCCCGGATTGCGGCGGCTCGCGCCTGCGGCCGGAGGCTCTGTGGATTCGCGTGGGCGAGAAGAACATCGGTGAAGTGGTGCGGCTGAACATCACCGAGGCGCTGGAGTATTTCGAGCACGTGCAGTTGTCGCCGGAGGAAGCTTCCATCGCCGACCGAATCTTAGTCGAGATCCGGCAGCGGCTGAAGTTTTTAAGCGATGTCGGACTGGAGTACCTGACGCTGGACCGTCTTTCGATGACACTGTCGGGAGGCGAAGCGCAGCGCATTCAGCTCGCCACGTGCCTGGGCTCGCGCCTGGTCGGCGCCTGTTATGTGCTGGACGAACCCTCCATTGGTTTGCACAGCCGCGACACCAGCCGCCTGATCAAGATCCTGGAAGGCTTGCGCGACCTCGGCAACACGATTCTGGTGGTGGAGCATGATCCCGATGTGATGCGCTCCGCCGACCACATCATCGACCTCGGGCCGGGCGCTGGAGAAAACGGCGGACGCATCACCTTCGAAGGTCCGTTCCTGAAGCTGATCGGGGACGGAAACAATTCGCTTACGGCGCGTTATTTGCGCGGCGAGCTGAAAACGTCGCATTTGACCACGCGCCGCGCGCCCAATTTCAAACGCGCGGTCAAGTTCCTGGGCGCGCAGGCGCACAACCTCAAGGGCATCGATGTCACCATTCCGCTCAACTTGATGGTCGCGATCACGGGCGTTTCGGGTTCCGGTAAATCGACGCTGGTGCATGACGTCATCTACCAGTCGCTTAGCAAGCGGATGGACCGGGAAGCCCCGGCTCAAATCGACCCGGAGGAATTCGGCGCGGCCCCGGAAAAAGTGACCTGCCGGAAAGTGGAAAAGGCCGATCTCTTGACGCAGGTGATTCTGGTGGATCAGTCGCCCATCGGACGCACTCCGCGGTCGAATCCGGTAACCTACATCAAGGCGTTCGACATTATCCGCGAGCTTTTCGCTTCGACGCCGGAAGCGGATCGCCGCGGCTACGGCCCCGGCCATTTCTCCTTCAACATTCCGGGCGGGCGTTGCGAGACCTGCCAGGGCGACGGCACGGTGACCGTGGAGATGCAGTTTCTCGCCGACGTGGAGCTGATCTGCGATGACTGCAAGGGAACTCGCTTCAAGCCTGGAGTTCTGGAGGTCCGTTATCACACGCTCAACATTCACGAAGTTTTGCAGCTCACGGTGAAGGAGGCGATCGCGTTCTTCTCTTCCACTCCCAAGCTGGCGGACAAGCTGCGCGTGCTCAACGACGTCGGCTTGGGGTATCTTCGCCTGGGCCAATCCGCCACCACGCTTTCCGGCGGCGAAGCCCAGCGCGTCAAGCTGGCGGCGCATCTGGCGCAAGCCAGCAGCCAGGGAACGCTCTACATCTTCGATGAGCCCACCACCGGCCTGCACTTCGACGACATCGCGAAGCTGCTGGATGCCTTCGAGCGGCTGCTGCGCTCCGGCGCCAGCATCCTGATCATCGAGCACAATCTGGAAGTCGTCCGTCGCGCCGACTGGGTGATCGACCTCGGGCCGGAAGGCGGCGACGGAGGCGGACGCATCGTGGCGGAAGGGACTCCGGAGCAGATCGCCGCCGTGAAGGAATCGTATACTGGCAGATACTTGCGCGAAGCGGGGGTCAACCCCGATGTTAAGCCGAACCTCAAGCCGGCGAAATAAATGCCCACCGTTCCACACACCGAGCATCACTTTGAATCCTCCGATACGGTGCGCGACATCGTGATCGGGATGGCCGACGGCCTCACCGTTCCTTTCGCGCTGGCTGCCGGACTCACTGGCGCTGTGGATGCGTCACGGTTGATTGTGATCGCGGGACTCGCCGAGATTGCCGCGGGGTCGATCGCCATGGGCCTCGGCGGATATTTGGCGGCGCGCGGCGATGCGGAGCACTACTCGAGCGAACGGGCGCGCGAGGAGCGCGAAATCGTCGAGAAAACGGATTTCGAGCGGCACGAGGTGCTGGAAATTCTGGAATCCTACGGTTTGACTCGCGCCGAAAGCGGTCCGATTTTGGCCGCATTCGAGAAGAATCCGAAGGTGTGGGTGGATTGGATGATGCGCTTTGAGCTCGGATTAGAAGAGCCGCATCCGGACCGGGCCCGGCACAGCGCCGCCACCATTGCCGCATCCTACATCGCCGGCGGATTGATTCCGCTCGCGCCCTATATGCTGATGCCGCTGGCCAGCGCAGCGATGAAGTTTTCCGTCGCGGCAACGATTCTCGCGCTGGCCGTCTTCGGGTACGTGAAGGGCCGCTTCACCGGCGCACCGCCGCTGCGCAGCGCCGTCCGCACCACTCTGATCGGAGGGTTAGCCGCGGGCGCGGCCTACGGAATCGCCAGACTGATCAGTTGAGAAGAGTCGGGCGCGCCGGGCACTGGTATTTTGTGCGTGCGAAAGTAGAGATCCTCCTGGGTTCGACTGCCAGGGAGGTCGGGATTTTGATTTTGGTCTTTGCTCCACTTGAGTCGTTTGTGCGCGGGCCGGAGCCTCCGATGATCGATGTGACCAGGCTGATCCTACTGTCCTTGATTCTGATTGGGGTTGGCATTACTCTTGAAGCTAGAGCGGAACGAAAGAAATGATTCCAAGGGAGTGGGTCCCCACATTCGTCGGCGCAGGCATTATCGTCCTGGTCGGCTACTCTCTGCTCTTCCTCGATTGGCTGGAGGATCGCCGCAAGAAAAAGTCTGGATCGCCGAAACCCTGAAGGAGTCCGATGAAGCGCACAGTCTGCTTGCTGATCGTCGCTGCCGGTTTGGGCGCGCAACCCACATCTAAGCTGGATTCGGACCTGTCGGCCTTGTCGAAATCCGACGCTCCGCTGGCCTCCATCGCCACGCGAGTAACCGACGATATCCTGGCACTGGCGGAAAAAGACGCTCAGCCCTCGCGCAAAACCACGCTCGATTTTGCGACCGAGCTGGCCCACGATCTCTTCGGCAAAACCTTCACGGAGGCGCAGGTTCGAGCGGTGGACGCAGCGATCCTCGACGTGCTGCAGAGCTCAGGCACACCCAGCTATCGCTTCCACTCGGCCGTCGAGCACCTGCGCGATGGGCTGCTGGCCATGAACGTGGCCCCTGCCGCGGCGCGGAATGCGGCCAACCAGCTCTTCATTTTGGGGCAGGAAGTGCGCGGCCCGGAGGATTCATTCCCGCGATTTCAATTATTGAGGTCGAAGTAGAGCTAGCGGCAACTGCCCTTGCAAGCCTTCCGCTCGGCTTTGCACCCCTCCCGGCCCTTAGCTGTGGTGGTGCGCTTCAGGCAGGCGCTATACATGACGGAGCAGCGGCTCTTGCAAGTAGCCTTGGTGATTTTGGTCTCGGCCGCAGGTGCAGCGGCAAGCAGCAACAGTGCGCCGGCCAGAATGAACCTCATGTAACTCCTCCTCACTGGGTACTATCGGTCTGGGCGACCAATTTCTCCACAGTCATGGAGTAAATTGCCGGTTTTCCATGCTGATCGCTGCCAAAAAAGACGCTCTGGCTGTCGGGGGAAAAGATGGGGGAGACGCGCCGGGGGTCGCTTGAGCGGTGCTCGCACAGCGTCAGCTCGCGCTTGACCGACCGCACCAGCAGCAGCACGTAGGGCGAGGCTTTGCTGCCGCTGGCGCCCACCAGCACGCTCGCATCCGCGTTGCGCTCAAAGGCCACGAACTGGGTGGTGTCGGAGACCCAGGCATCCGCGTTAGTATCCGGCGTAAACTCGCGAACGCTATGGAGTTTGTGTGGATCGGAGGGATAGTTCAAGTACAGCACCGTGCGGCCGTCGGGGCTCCAGGTGGCCGGACCGGTTTCCCCATCGGCCAGCCGCAACCGGTAATTCTGCTGGCCGTCGTATTTGACCAGCCACAGCCCGTTCCCGCGGGCATACAAGATTGCCGCCCGGCGCGGACGCGGGATGGGATCGGAAATCTCTTCGGCGGATTCGGCCAGCGTCGTGGCCGTGCCGTCGGACATGCGGACCAGCCGCAGCCGGTACATTGCGTCCTTTTTTTCGACGAGCGCCGCGTAAAGCCCGTCCTGCGCAAGGCTCATTCCGGAGCCGCTCTCAAACCCGTCGGGAATGCGGTAGACTTCGCGCACCTTCCCGCTGGATACGTTCACCACCAGCAACTTGCCTTGGGCGATGCAGCAGAACGAGCGCTCGTCCGGAGTCAGAGTCAGGGAAAACGGATCCAGGCCTTCCTGTTCCGTCAATTGGCGAGTCACCGGGGTCTTGGCTTCCATGCGGAAAGCCTCCATCCGCCCGGTGACGTCGGAAGCGTAGAGCAGGAAGTTGCTGTGGCGAGGCAGGGCTCGCTGGTAGTGCGCCGGAAGGAAGCTCGTGCAGGAGGGGTCGGTCAGCCGGACGATGGGAAATTCGGTGGCAAGATCCTTGTAACGGAATAGGATCGAGGGCTTGCCCTTTTCGGCCGCCAACGCCGCCACGCGCCAGCTTACCGAATAGGCCGGGAGGGTGGACAAGAACCGGCGCCGCGACCAAGGCATTATTTTGATGGTACCGCGGCGGCGTAAACCGGATGGTCCGCCGTGCTAGAACGGCAGATCCGGCTGAACCTGCTGGTAGATCGCGGACTTACTCAGATAGGAATAAGGATTCACCGCGATACCTCCGCGGCGCACCTCAAAGTGAAGGTGCGGGGCCGTGACGCGGCCCGTAGCGCCGGAGTAAGCCAGGATGTCGCCACGGCGGATTTCCTGCCCGGGGATCACTTCAAAGTTAGACAGGTGGGCGTACCAGGTGCTCAAGCCATTGCCGTGGTCGATGACCACCATCTTGCCGTAGCCATCCGCCCGGTATGCCGCGTATTCGACTACGCCGTCGGCCGCCGCGCGAACCGGCGTACCGGTGGCCGCTGAAATGTCGACGCCAGTGTGAAATTCGCCGTGATTCGCATCTTCGGAGGAGAACGGATCCTCGCGATCGCCAAAACGGCTCAGCAGCCGGCCGTTGACCGGCCAAAGGCTCGGCACCACGTTCTTCTGCCAGGCGTACGCGTAGGCGTGATTGATCCGGGAGATGTTGGCGGTTTTCAGGAAGTTGTACTCTTCGATCGATTCCTTATAATCAGGAACCAGCGGCCCTTCCTCGGCGATGTCGTCGGCGCCCACCAAGCCTCGATTCAGGCCCAACGCCACACTCACTTCGGTGGCCATCATCTGTAAAGAGGCCAACTGCTCTTCTTTCTGGCCATTTTCCTGGAGCAGCGCCTGATACTTGTTCCGCAGGGTGTCGACCTGATCCCGCAAGGAGTTGTAATTGGCCACCTTCCAGGTCATCCGAAGGTAGCTGGAAACCATCCCGAAGAGCGAAACTGAACCAAAAAGTGCAAGTCCTACAACTAGATACAGAGCTTGATGAGGAATGTGAATACGGCGCAGACGTCCGTGCAAAGAATGCGCGAGGACGACTACGAAATAATGCTGCTTCATGCTTCTCCTAATTCAAACACTCGACACGATCGCCGTTCCGTTCCTTAAAACATCGAACCCCTAACATCGAACGAAAGCTGCTGGCGAAACATAGACCGTAGGCCGGAGATTTACTACGCAGGCGTTACAAGTGAAGATTAACGAACTGTTAGGATACCGAAAATGGGAGGGGAAGTCAAGCACTACTCGACTCGGGTGGTGGGTCCGTTTGACCCACTTGTCTCGGGATGGAAAGAGGGTTGTGCCGCGCGGCCGCACCCGCGACATCGAATCGAAACTCGCGCGAGCCGAAGGGCTTCCGTTAAGCTGGTGTTGACGATGATTTTTTCCCGGTCCGCCGAGTACGCGATCCGTGGCTTGGTCTCCATGGCCCAAGCGGCGCCGGGCGAGGCGACCCTGGCCAAGCAGATCGCAGCCGACGCCGGCGTGCCGGCCGATTTTCTCGCCAAGATCCTGCAGGATCTGGTGCGCCACGGCCTGCTCAAATCGAACAAGGGTCCGCGCGGCGGATTCCGGATGATCGGCCCGGCGCAGGAATTGCCGTTATTACGCGTGGTGGAAGCCGTGGATGGTCCCGGCCGCTTCCAGCACTGCATCGCCGGCGCCGAGGAGTGCCATGACCGGGTGGCCTGCCCCATGCACGATTCCTGGGTGCCGGTGCGGCAGCATATCGTAGAATACTTGCAGGGAACAACGATCGCCGATCTGGCGAGATCGCTGGGAGAGAAGCGCCGCTTGCTTGCCCGCGCCCGCCGGGGCTCTCCCGCCAAATAGAGGCGGTTTAATTTTTAAGGAGTGAACATGCAGAATTCCGTTCTTGTGCCCATGGTGGTGGAACAGACCTCCCGCGGTGAGCGGGCTTTCGACATCTATTCCCGCCTGCTCAAGGAAAACATCATCTTTCTGGGCACGCCCATCGACGACAACGTCGCCAACCTGGTGATCGCGCAGTTGCTGTTCCTGGCGGCCGAGGATCCGGAGAAGGACATTTCCATTTATATCAACTCGCCGGGCGGCTCGATCACGGCCGGCCTGGCCATCCTGGACACGATGCGCCTGGTGCAGCCCGACATCGTGACCTATTGCGTGGGGCAAGCCGCCTCCATGGCCGCCGTGCTGCTGGCGTGCGGGTCCAAGGGCAAGCGTTACAGCCTGCCGCATTCACGCATCCTGATCCACCAGCCGTCGATGAGCGGGCTGGCCGGGCAGGCCACCGATATCGACATCTACGCCAAGGAAATTCTGCGCATGCGCGAGACGCTGAATGACATCCTGGCGCAAGCGACCGGGCAGACGGCCGAGCGCATCTCGCGCGACGTCGACCGCGACTACATTCTGGAGCCGCAGCAGGCGCTGGAGTACGGCCTGATCGACCGCGTCATCACCAGCCGGACGCTGGAGCCTGTAGCGAAGTAGACGAACTGGGCGCCGAAGTCAGTTCTCCTTCGGCGTCCGCTCGGCGTGATCGATCACTATCATCTCCACCTGCCCCTTGGCTGGTTCCAGCTTGAGCCCGAGTTGATCTTGAAGTGCTGTGAAGAGCGAAGGGAATTCGTCGAGGTGGGAATCGTCAGCGGCGAATTCGACTCGGAAGTCGAACTCACCAGCGAGGCCGGTCTTGTCGATGACCGGCCGGCTCAACTGACTCTGCAACGCGGAAGCGAGCATGGCCATGGATGCGGAGCGGCCGGCGCGGATGAGCGAAATGGCAGGCGCCGTAGGCGAGCCGGTCCGGTAGGTATAGACGTTGGCGCGCTCATTTTCTTTGAGCGGAGCGGCTTTTTGAAACTTGGGGCCGTTCTTGGCCACGGTCAACTCGTAGGTGGGACCTTCGCGGGTTTCGCGATGAAGCTTCATCTGGAAGCGGTCTTCGAGTAGAGCGCGAAACATCGCCAGCATCTCGTCCCGGCTCGGATCGCCTTCGGCTTTGGCCGTGATATCGAAGCGGTCTGTTTCGAACCATCCCGGAGCGCCCGCGATTTGCCAGTATTGGACGCCGTAGGCGAACGTGACCATGCCGCGCAGGATCTGATTGGTGACGGTGAGCCGGCCGCCAGGACTGAAGCGAATATCCAGGGGTTCGCGTGCATCCGGCGGAGTGAGCTTGATGGTGGCGGCTTCGAAGGTTCGCGGTGCGTTTTGTGCGAGCGCGGCGAAAGGAACAAGGGCCAGGAGAATCCAGCGCATTCCAGACCTCCTCAATAAATGATTTTGGGGACGACCACCAGGAACCAGCCGTCGCTGTTGACAGCAGACTTTCCGACCACCGTTTTCTGCCCGTCGCCGACGTCCAGGTCGGTGGACACCAAAACGACTGTCGCGGGAGCCGCTCCTTGAAGCGCGGGGCCAGGCGGACGGCGAGTGATATCGAGCCGCAGACCGTCGATGTGAACGGTGTGGGGGTCCTGCGGAAAGACGTGCGCATTCCTATATTGAAAATGGTACTGGCCGCCGTTGAAGTAACTTAGCTCGCCGCCGATCTCGGCTCCGCCAGGGTTCCGGCTGCGCAGCTCGAACTGATCGATCAACTTGTAGTTCTTGTACATGAACACGCCGTGGAATTGCTGGACCACGGAGGAGAGATCCGGCGGGACCTCGTCCTTGGCTCCGGCCGGAGGCTGGGCGAGGCCGGAGACGATGTACACGGTCAATTCAATGTTCGAAGCGGCTTTCTTAGGAGCCTGCGGGTCCTGGGCAAGGACCAGCGAGGCCGCGGCAAGCAGCAGGGAGATGGGGAGTTTCATAAGAGTCCTTTTCTAGTTATCCAGTAGCCAGTAGATGACGACGTGCGGATCGGAGGTCAGCATTTTGACCTTGATTTGAGAAGACGGCGGGGTCTCGACCACAGGGCTCATGGGAGCGGGCTTGGTCCGCGGTATAAGGAGCGCAGCGGCGACTGCCGCGGCGGCGACGATCGGCCCGTAGAGCCAGCGGCGGCGCGGGATTTTGATCGAGACCGGAGGCAGTTCCTCGGCTCGCAATTGCGCAAGCGCGCCGTGGTTGGTTCGCAAATCCGCGGCTAAAGCTTGGCAGGCGGCACAATCGCGCAGGTGATCTTCTACTGCAGCCGAAACTTCACCCCCAGCAAGCAATAGCTCGCAATCTTCACACTTCATTGCCGGCTCCTCACGTATTTCGCCAATTTCAGGCGCGCGCTGGCGGCATGACTGCGCACGGTCACTTCTTCCACACCGAGAATTGCGGCGACCTCGGCGGTCGACAGGCCTTCGATATCACGCAGAACAATCGCTGTCCGCTCCCGTTCCGGGAGCGTCCCAAGGCCCGCGAGCAGCAACCGCCGGCGCTGTTCGATCGACACCAGCCGTTCCGGGTTGGGCACCGGATCGGGAACTTCCATGTCCATCTCGATGCTCCGCGGCACGGCCCTCTTCCGCCGGTGGTGATCGTTGCACACGTTGACGGTCACGCGGTAGAGCCACGCCTTCGGGTCTGCGCCGATGCGGGCGCGATTGCGGAACAGGCGCAGAAACACTTCTTGCGCGGCATCCTGCGCATCTTCTAAACGGCCCAACAAACGGTAGGCGACGCGCTGCACCATTTGCTGGTGCTCAAGCACCAGTTGCTCAAACGGCGGCTGTGCGGGTCCGTCTTCGCTATGGCTGGCAATCGCCGGCAGTGTCAGTTCTCCAAGCGTCACGTCACAAGACAATACGCTCGAGACCGCCGGTCCGTTGAGGTTTTTCTTTGAAAGGGGGGAAGACGTGGAACGGCCGCCGGCATAGAAACCGGCGGCCGTTCGTTGGGGGGGGGCAATTACTGAGCGATGCCATGACCAAGGATGGTTTCCGAGCCGCTGGAGAAGCTGAATTCCAATTCCGGCGCGGCATACCTGCCCGCGGATGCGCTCTGGTTGACGGAGATGGTTGCGGGGGCCAGCACGAAATCCACCGTGATGGTGGATGGCATGGTGGTCGAGGTTGCCGTCGTGCCGGTCGTGCCGGTGCCTGTGGTGCTGGTCCCTGTGGTGCTCGTCGTGCCCGAGCCGGCGGTCAGGCCCATCCCGTTCGTGTTGGACGTGATCGTCATGATGCCGGAGCAGTCCGAGCTCACCGTGTAGGTTCCGGTGAATTGCAGATAACCCAGCGCGTTCGCGATGGAGGAGCCGCTGACAGGCGTCGAGGACGTGGTGGTGGACCCAGTCGTTGAGACCGGCGCCACAACATTGCCGTTACCGTCGAACTGCAATAGACCGAAGAAGAAGAACGGGCTCTCCGCTTCATTGGAGGAGCCGGTGGTCCCGGTGGTTCCAGTGCCCGTGGTCGACGTCAGATTCTCGATGCCTGTTCCGGCGCCGACCAACGCGTAGGCGCCGCTGAGAGTGCTCGCGGCGCAAGTGGGCAGGGCAGGACGAACCAGCTTGAGCAATACGTCCGACTCAAAGAATCCCGTGGTTCCCGTGCCGGTCGTCCCGGTGGTTCCCGTCGTCGAGGCGCTCTGAGTTCTTCCTACGCGCCAGCGGCTTCCTGAGCCGGACGGCCGCAGAAAGGCGCACATCCCGCGGCAATTTGGCAAGATGCGATGCGCTGCTTTTTGCCTGGGGCCGAACCTGCTACTTGAGCAGTTCCTCACTTGATGTGATAGAGGCGTCCTCGGCATCCACCGCCGCGACCACTTCCCAGGAGACCGCGGTTACGCCGGCTTCGAGAGACAGGCGGGTGACGATCTGTTCCAGCGACGGCTCCTGCGGGCCAATGGATTTCAGGTACGCCTTCACGTTCACGCGCGCCAGAGGCTCCTCGTCCTGGCTGTGAAGCGCGATCAACCTTAAGGGAGTTCGCTCCACGGCCTGGATCAGCATGGCTCTGATGTTGACCTCGTCGGTAGCGCGGCAGGTGCAACGCAGACGGTAGAGGATCTCATGCTCCCCTTCTGCGGACGGCACTCGGTTGACCCGCTGGGCGATTGGACGCAAGACCACATTCGCGGCCAGCACTCCCAGCGCTCCCATCGCTGCGAACCCGATCTTGCCGAGCCCGGCGAGTGAGCCCACCGCCGCCGTGCACCACAGGGTCGCGGCGGTGTTGAGCCCTCGAATGTTGAACCCGTCCTTCAGGATCACGCCGCCGCCGATGAAGCCGATGCCGGAAACGACGTACGCGGCGACTCTACCTTGGCTGCCGTCTCCGGCGATGAGTCCGCCCATCATCACGAACATGGCCGAGCCCACGCCAACCAGTCCGTTGGTGCGCAGCCCGGCCATCCGCTGGCGCCACTGGCGCTCCAAGCCGATCATCGCGCCGAAGACGAGCGCAGCCAATAAACGAAGCGAGAAATCAATCCATGTCATGGTTCTACCCCTCCATCCGCAGTAAGCCCAATTTGGCCACAGATTAACCCGATAAACACAGATTAATTCGATGGTTTCGGAGCAGCCCGCGCGTAGCCGAGACGTCCCCAGGCAGCGACGCCGTCCAGAACGGGCTCGGCACCGGCTGCAGTCCGCGGGAATGCGAACCTCGAAGCCGGCACCGGAAATGGCGTTGACCGACTCGGCGCCCTGCGAGGCGTCCATGTCCCAATACGCGTCGGGCGGGCTGGGATTGAAGGTTTCGCCCATGTAGTCGGAGAACATGCGCAGCGGCTGGCCGGATTGCCCGGCGGCCTCGATGAGTGCGGCTGACTTCTCGTTATCGGGAAGCTCCAGTACGACGCGCCGGCCGGCGTCGTATAGCGCCTCGATTACATCCGACGGATTGGAGGGCGGTTCACCATGAAGCACGATGGTTCGCACCAGAGGACAGGCGCGCAGTAATTCCGCGATCGCGCGCCCGCCTGGCGCCTCAAAGCCGATGGCCACATCGACTCCGAATTGTTGCGCGATCTGGGTGACGTTGCGCAGCGAAATCAGAGCCGTGGAGGATGGCGGGAGATCGAAATCAAGCTCCAGGCGATTGAAACGGCTGCGGGCCATCTGGGCGCAGTAGCTTTGCCAGAAATCGCCGGAGCCGAACCACCTTGAATCCGACGTTGAATCCGGCTGCACGGTGATGCGGACTCCGCGCAGCGCCAGAGCCGGGATGCTGTGGGTCAGCTTCAAATGCCCGGTGGAGCGGATCTGATCGGCGGCCTCCAGCAAACCGTACATAAGGCCGCGCAGGTCGCCGCCGGTGATGTGTCCGCCGCCGGCGGCGTAGGGCTCGATCCGGAAGGTTTCGGGCGCTTCGATGTTGAGCTCGGCCATGAACTTGGGTTTGTATTTGAAGTTGCGCGCGTCGATGGCGGCGTTCAGCTCGGCCATGCCGAACTCCACCGGACCGGCGCGCAGCACGGCCGCGCAAAGGGCCAGACTAATCCACAACCGCATGCCAACCTCGTTTGGACAGATCCCGATACAAGATGACCAACCCTACGGCGCCCATGGCCAGCAGCGCCAGGCCGGGAAGGAATTCCTTCAAGAGCAATTTTCCCGTGCCGAACAGCGCTCCATAGATCAGCATACAGCCGGCGGCCCAATCTATAAGGTTGGCGAGGCCGTCGCGCGCCGGCCGGATCTCCGGAGCGAGTTTCGCGATGGGTGCCCATCCGCCCGCCGAGGGCTTGGTCCGGCGATAGAAGGCGAGCAGCGTGGCCTGCGATTCGGGCTCGGTGGAGAACGTCACCGTGAGCCACACGGCCGTAGTGATGCCGACGGTGATGATCATGAGCCAGGCAAAATCCTCTGGTTTATCGGTGTCGAAATGCCAGCGCCATTGGAGAGCGACTGAGACCACGAACGCCGAGAGCATCGCCGACACTTCGCTCCAGGCGTTGATGCGCCACCAATACCAGCGCAGCAGGAGCACGCCGCCGGTGCCGGCTCCGGTGACCAGAAGCAGTTTCCACGCGCCAGCGATCGAATCGAGATTTGCCGTGACCACCACGGAGACCAGCGTCAGAAACAGCGTGGCCAGGCGCGAGATCAGGACGTAGTGCTGCTGGCCGGCGTTGCGGCGGACGAAGCGGCGATAGAAATCGTTGACCAGGTAACTGGCGCCCCAGTTGAGCTGCGTGGCGATGGTGGACATATAGGCCGCGGCGAAGGCGGCGATCATCAATCCGCGCAGCGAGGGCGGCAGCACCAGGATCATCACCCGCACATAACCGGTCTCCGGCTTGGCGAGGCCGGGAAACAGAATCAGCGAAGCCAGAGCCACCAGGATCCACGGCCACGGACGGATGGCGTAATGCGCGACGTTGAACCACAACGTGGCCAGCAGAGAATGCTTTTCATCGCGCGCGCAGAGCATGCGCTGGGCGACGTAGCCGCCGCCGCCGGGCTCGGCGCCGGGATACCAGGTGGCCCACCAATTGAGGGAAATGTAGACCAGGAAGGCGATCAGCGGCATCCACGCGGAATGGAGATCGGGGATGAAGCTGAGCACGGAGCCGGAATTCACGCCCGCACTGCCGCTGAGACGGGCGCGTGCGGCGTCGACCAGCGCCAGCTTCTGCTTCATGGCGTCGATGCCGCCGACGGCGCGCACGGCGTACACGGCCAGCACGATCACCATACCCATCTTGACGATGAATTGAAAGACGTCGGTGACCAGCACGCCCCACAATCCGGAAAGCGTGGAGATGGACGCGGTCAGCGCAATGATGGCGAGCACGACCAGGAGGGCTTGGCGCTCGGTGATTCCCAGCACCAGGGTGAGGATGTCGACCATGGCCTTATTCACCCAGCCGAGGATGATGCAGTTGATGGGGATGCCCAGGTACAGCGCGCGAAAGCCTCTGAGGAACGCGGCGGGCTTGCCGGCGTAGCGAATCTCCGCGAATTCGATATCGGTCATGACGCCGGAGCGGCGCCACAGGCGCGCATAGAAGAAGACGGTGAGCATTCCGCTGGCGACGAAGCACCACCACAGCCAGTTGCCGGCGATGCCTCCCACCGCAACCATCCCGGTCACGGCGAGTGGCGTATCGGCGGCGAAGGTCGCGGCGACCATGGAGGTGCCGGCCAGCCACCAGGGCACGTTGCGGCCGGAGAGAAAGAATTCGTCGACGCTGGTTCGGGCGCGGGCGCGGTAATACAGGCCGACGCCGAGGTTGAAAAGGAAGTACAGCGCGACCACGAACCAATCGAGATAGGTGAGCTGCACTTACGAGGTATTATAGCCCTGGTCCTTGTTGTTTCCTTATTTAAGGAGCTCCCGATCCGTCTTTTTGGCCATCACGGCATGGCTCCCACTGTAAGGCGCGCGGAGGCTCCCCGATCATCTTGACGTTGCCGCCTGGATTGCCCGGGTGCAAGCAGCGCAGTGGGTTGGAAGCCGATCGGCGCGCCAACCTCTCGGGGCCAAGATGGCACAGGGAGGTTTGGGAGGGGTCGGCGAAGGAACGGCAAGTTGCGGAGGCCGCTGGGAGAAATAAACTGAAGGAGGCGTGGTTGCGTGGCGCGGTTGCTCCAGGGGGCTGGCTGCCTGAGGGTGAGCAGTGCCCTCGCCGCTTACCGATGAGGACCGTATTTAGTAAAGGAACGCTGTGCCGCGTGCCGGCGTCCCAGCCCGCAAACTGATCGGGCCGGGCGAACGGGTTGAGGACGTAGCCGCGCTTTGGAACGTTGGTCGGACCACTTTGTGCCGGGCGCTTTCGGGAGGGGGGTGAAATCGAGTGAGCTTGCCTCAACACACATACGAGGAAATCCGTGAAGTTGTCGTTGATATTTTGCTGAAGCGCGAGAAGGTTGATGACCATCCGCGCAACTGGCTCGCACTTAAGGTAGGCGTAGCTGAGGTATTCGCGCGGAGGGAAATGGACCGGGGCCGCCACTAGCAGCATTCCGGCGCGACCTTTGGCGGAAAGGCCTCGGGCCAACTTCATCCTTGCGACGCTGAGTTGGTCCGCGATGTGTTTTGGGATTTATTTCGACAAGGCTTTATCACGCTGGGGATGAACGATAACCACGAGCAGTGGCCGTATTTTCGCCTCAGCCACTTCGGGGCGGAAGCTTTAGGAACTCAAAGCCCGTATCGTTTTCACGATACAAACTCGTTTCTTCGCCTCGTAAGAGCAGAAGTGCCGGACATCTCGACGGAAGCGGTCACCTACCTGGGCGAGGCAGTTTCTGCTTTTTATGCCGGTTGTCTTTTGGCATCTTGCGTCATGCTTGGCGTTGCGGCTGAAGCAGAATTTCTACGTCTCGCCGGGGTTGCGGCTAAACGCTGCCCATGGGCAAAGGTTCTCATCCGTGGCCAAACAGAAGTTGGTTCGCCAGAAGATCGCAAAATTCCAAGACTGCCTGCTAAGGCCGCCGCTCATTCCGCCATTGCCGTATGAAGTTACCGAGGACTTGGACACAAATTGCCTGGCGGTTCAATCACTACTTCGCATCGCTCGAAATGATGCCGGGCATCCAACTGGGGCTGCTCCCCAACGGGAACAGGTGTACGTCTATTTGCAGCTCTTTGTCCCCTTCGCTCGTCAGTTGATGAGGTTGCGTCGGGTGCTCGCATGAGCCGTAAGTCCTTCGATCTTTTTACCGAGCTGTTCTGGGTTTCCACCCTTTTGGTTTCCACTCCCGGGCGAGACGCTGGGCTTCGGCGACCTGGTCCGGCGTCATCTTAGCGGCGACCACGTCTCGATTTTTGATACCGGCAGCGTCACCGCCGGCTCCCGCTAGATTGAACCACATGTGCGCTTGAATATAATCCTGCGCCACACCCGTGCCGTTGTAATACATGATCCCGAGGTGCGTCTGCGCAGTCGCCTCTCCCTGATCCGCCGCCTGCCGGTACAATCGCAAGGCCTCCTTGTAGTCCTGCGTTACGCCCTCGCCCTTCTCGTACAAGAGGCCGAGGTAGGCCTGCGCAAGCGCGAATTCCTGATCTGCGGCCAGACGGTACAATCGCATGGCCTCCTTGTCGTCTCGCGCGGCGCCTTCGCCCTTCTCGTACATGAAGCCGAGACCAAACTGCGCAGTTGCTTCTCCTTGATCCGCCGCCACCCGGTATAATCGCATGGCCTCCTTGTAGTCCTGCTCAACACCCGCGCCCTTCGCGCCCTTCTCGTAAATGGTTCCAAGGTAGGCCTCCGCAAGCGGCTCTCCCTGATCGACCGCCAGGCGGTACAATCGCACGGCCTCCTTGTCGTCTCGCGCGACACCCGAGCCGGATGCATACATATTGCCGAGGAGGGTTTGTGCAGGCGCGTAGCCTTGATCCGCCGCCAAACGGCACCAGTGCAAAGCCTCCTTGTAGTCCTGCTTAACGCCCCAGCCAAAGTAGTACATCGTGCTGAGGGGGACCTGCGCCTGCGCTATACCTTGGTTTGCCAGCGGCAGGAGTTCCTTAAGCGCTGCGGCCCAATCACCACTCTCAAATGCCTGCTGCCCAGCCGCGAGGTCGGCGAACGCAGGTACGCAGAGCGAGAGACACAGCGCTGCGATTGCGGCCTTCACGGCCACAGGATATCGCTTTCTGACATGGAAGGGACGGTCGGCAAGCGGCGGTGCTGTCCTTACGGAATCTGCGTTGAAGCTGGAGCGGCGGCTGGTTTCAATTTCTGGGGAATTTTATTTTCCATTTAGTTTCAGTAAATTACCGCCAAAAAGAATGCTGCTCGGCCGGAAACGTCTTGAAACCTCGTTTGCGATGGCAATTAACGAATGAGTGAGGTGAATTAAAAATGGATTACATGACTGTCGCCTACAGGGGCGTAACCATCGAGCTGCAACCAACGGAATTGCGGGACGGCGGGTGGATGGCGGACTTTACCCTCTATGAGGAGAACGGATCTGCTACCGACGCTACCGGCTATAAAGGAAAGAATGTCTATGCGAGCGGGGAGGAAGCGAAGCTCGCCGCTTTCAACTCCGCACGGGAAATCATCGACGAAAGGTACTGAGGCCTCCAACGCAGACCGGCCACCTCCACGCTAAAGCATCACCACGAAGCGTCAGCCGCCGATAGTGGGGGCGTTGTGTAAAGTTACCGGGTGGTGGGCCGGAAGCGGGCCCGCCAACAGCTCTGGAAAGGCGTACAGGATTGGTCGTTCTGGGGCTGGTTCGTCAACGCAAAAACCGGTGACTGGCCGTTTGCGCCGAGCGCCAATGCGCGCTACGGTGAAGTCATGGACAAGGTCCGCGGAATCGACTTCGACGATCCTGCTCCCGTTGATGGAGAGGAAAACGAAGAGACCCTCGCTGCCATTGAGGAGGGCATCCGGGACGCTGGGGCTGGCCATACCGTTCCCATAGAAGAAGTCCGAAGGCTCTTGCCCGGGTGGATTACCGCCTCATCTTCACAGAAAAAGCCCTGAGCGATCTTTCCGCGATCGTGGCAATTTGCTCGGACGGTTCCCTCGCATGGGGAGCGTCATCAGCAGGAGGTCGCGAGTGCGAAAGCTGGTGCACACTCCGATTCTGGTCTACTACCAAGTGCATGAGGCGCGGCGGCCGTCGCAGCGCTTGCTTGTTGAATCCTTATTTAAGGAGCTCCCGATCCGTCTTTTTGGCCATCACGGCATGGCTCCCACTGTAAGGCGCGCGGAGGCTCCCCGATCATCTTGACGTTGCCGCCTGGATTGCCCGGGATACAAGCGGCTCAGTGGGTTGGAAGCCGATCGGAGCGCCAACCTCTCTGGAGCCAAGATAAACCCCAGGAGTCCTGCAGGGGTTGATCCAAGAAGCCGCATGTTGCTGCGGCGGCTGAGGAAATAAATGGGAAGAGGCGTGGCGCGTCAAGACCAAACTCAGCCGAACCGCTATGCCCGGCTTTGATATAACGGTATGCGATGGACTGGCGGCGCTCCGGTTTCTTCATTGCCATCGGGTCAGTATTGGCTGGACAAGCGCCAACCGATCCCACCTTCCGCGCCACGACCAAACTGGTGCAAGTGAGCGTAGTCGCGCATGACAGCAAGGGCGCGCCCGTCGCGGACCTGCGGCGCGAGGAGTTCCAGATTCTTGACAACGGGGCGCCGCAGGAGATCCGAGTATTTGTCGCAGAGACGGAGCAATCGAGCGCCTCTCTGCCCCAGAATCCAGCGCCTAACACCTTCACCAACCGGATTTCCGGCTCTTCCGGGAATTCGGTGATCCTGTTCGACAACCTCCTGACCGGGTTCGGTGATCCCGATGATAAAGACGGCACCGGATTCGGAGTTCAAAAGGTGCTGGAAGCGTTGCGAAAAATTCCGGAAGGCGAAAGGATCGCGATTTATGCCCTGGGCCGGAAGCTTCAGGTAATCCGCGAATTCACGACGGATCGCGAATCGCTGGAGCGGCAATTGCGCGCGTGGAAGCCCTCGCCCGACGACGCCGTAACCGGAACCGCCCTGTGCGTCCCCGCTGCAGTCATCCCCGCTCGAGCCATCCCCTCTGGCCAAGGCACGACGGGTGTGGTTCTCCAGGGACAGGGGGAAATGGTCCGGGACTGTATCCGAAACGATGCGCTCCAGCGGGCCGCGCCGTTCGACGAGGAGCTGAAGCAGATCGCCGATCATTTAGCCGGAATTCCGGGGCGGAAGAACCTTATATGGATGGCGAACCAGTTTCCTATCACGCCCTCCGAGCTGCAGAGATTGACGAATGCGGGCGTCGCTATTTATCCCGTCAATGAGGCGGGTGTAAAGGCTAACGCCCGCAACGATCTGGATGCCGTCGTGCTGGAGGCGATCGAAGATGGGCGCGCCAGTTACACGCTCGGCTTCTACCAGCCCGTCCCGGATTCTCCCCGGGCCGGCGGTGCCACGCCGCCGGAGGTCCACCAGCTCGCCGTTCATGTCAGCCGAGCCGGCGTGACCTTGAGTTACCGGGCCAGTTACCTGAACGAACCTGCGGCCTCCCAGCCGTCGGTGCAGGATCTGCCCTCTTTGCAGGATCTCATAGACGCGCTGAATCGCCCCGTGGACGCGACCGCGATTGGTATCACGGCCTCCGTGGCGCGTGCCGGGAACAGCGTCAAGCTGACGGAAGCCATCGATGTCGCCGGGCTTGACCTCGACCTTGACCCTAATCTTAACGGCGGAACCTGGAAGGGCAAGGCGGAGGTGGTGACGCGATTTATCGCCGTGGATGGAACGGAAGCCGGGGAAGTGGTGTCTGATACCTTGACGCTTAATTTGCGGCCAGCAACCTATCGGTCGATGCTGGGAACCGGCGTGTTATATCGCAAGGAATTGACCATTCCCGAAAGGGCCGTCGAATTGAAGCTTCTCGTCGGCAATCTGGCGTCCGGAAAAATCGGCACGCTCACCATTCCACTTCCTGACAGCAAATAGCTTCCTGCGAAAGGAGGTGCGTTTCGATGCTTAAGCGCCGATCGCCCGCAGCGCTCCTACGCAACAGCCCGCAAAAGGGAGCCTGGGTCGCGGCCAGACCGGCTGTTGCTCCCGCACATCGAGGGCCGCGACCGGCCCTTTGCGGGCTAGTCGCAGCGGCACTTTTGAGGAACTCGCGCAAAACGGAGCGCGGCGCGAGTGAGTTCCTGACCCGTCTGGTGGTGCGCGCTGCACTCTTTGCGCTGTTTGTGTCCGCGCTAACCCTGTGCGCAGCGGATGTCTGGGTCGCCAAACCGTATACCGCATGGAGCGATAAGGACATTCGCAAGATCATGACGGATTCGCCTTGGTCGAGGAGCGTTTCCGTAATTCTGGATTTTATTCCGGATGGGACCCTGCTCCGGGGCCGGGGTTCCATGCCCGCGCCGAATGGGCCAGGAATCGCCGAAACGGGCGGCGGATTGGGTGTGGGGCAAAGTGCGCCACCGCCCGGAAGCCCGCCACCCGCCCCCGTCCCACCCGGTCCGCCGCAGACAACGTTGATCGTTCGCTGGCAATCGGCGACGGTCGTTCAGCAGGCGCTGGTCAAGGCGCAATACGGCGATAAAGCGGGAAGCTCTCCGGAGGCGCAAAAGCGCTTGGAGCCGGACGCCGCGTATTACATCATCGCAGTCGGCAACCTTCCCGCCTCCCAAAAGCTCCGCGATGCCGAGGCCAAGAAGGCACTGCTCGGCATGACGACCCTCACCGTCAACGGCAAAGATCATCCGATCGCGGCGAAGGATGTGGTCTACGCCGGCGAAGGAATGATCGAAGCCCGGTTTCTGTTCCCGCGCGATTTCGTCCTCACGGCTGACGACAAGGAGGTCGAGTTCGCGACCAGGTTCGGCAAGGCGGCCGTGAAGGCAAAGTTCAACCTTAAGAACATGGCGATTCACGGCAAACTGGGGCTGTAAGAGTGCGGTGAAGACATCGCGGCTCACGCTTCCTCCAACCCGTCTGGCCCACGACAGAACCAGTTGCGACACGAACGCACGAGGCGAACGATGCAAAACGGGCCGCGAAGGGATGGGGCAATAATGCCAGCATCGGCCCGAGCCTGTTCGCATTCATCGCGGAATCCTTCTGACATCCTCTTCGACTTCATCCCGGAATTCCACTCGATTCTCCGCTGAACGCGGCAAGCCCTGTGGCTACCTTCTCGGCTCATATCGCATCGCCACCGCCCCCGAGCCGAACTCCAGCCGGCTGACGAGCGTCAAGTCGATACGCTTCGATAGACCCGCGAACAACGTTGGCCCGTGGCCCGCCAGCCTGGGGTGCACCACGAATTCATACTCATCGATCAATCCCAGCTCCGCCAACGCCAGCGGGAGCTTTACGCCTCCCGCGAACAGTCCCTTACCCGACTCCCGCTTGAGCTGCTGAACAGCCTTCCCTAGATCCCCGCGCACGAGCTCCGCGTTCCAATCGACCCGGTCCAGCGTGCTCGACACGACGTACTTCTTTGCCGCGTCGATGGTCCGGGCGAAGGGTTCCATCCAATCAGGCCTCGCTCCCGTCCGCGCCGGCGGCCGAAACGCTGCCTCCATCATTTCGTAAGTCACCCGGCCAAAGAGGAGGGCGTCAGCCTGGTTGAGGTTCGCGACCGCGTGACGATGCAAGTCTGCGTCGGGGAGAATTGCACGATGATCGCAGCACCCGTCCAATGTGACGTTGATGGAATACCGAAGGGGTCGCATTACGCAAGAGTACCGCCGATGGGGTAGACCAGCAAGGTTAGCCCGCTTCAAGGCACTCGACCCCTGGACAACTCCTGGCTCTCAGCGTCCAACCCAATCCGCGGAGCCAGTCTTATCCAGCAGCGGCTGGAGTCGAAGCATGATGGAGCGCTGTAGCAGCACCGGGTAGAGATGAAGGACTACACCCGGCAACAGCATCCATCGTGCACCGCTCCATGCTTGCCTGCTGAAAGGATGCCTGCTGAAAAGTGCGAGGACGGCCAATAGTACGTGGATGGCGAAGCAGGCTCCGTGGGCGACAACACTGGCTCGCACACCCTGTTCCAGAGAGGGTAGGCCGGCCCTTTTGCCGGAGAATCCCCGCAGGGGTTCGAGGACATGGCGATTCCATCCGGAGACATCGAGCAGCCAGCCGAACACGCCAACGCCGACGATGCGGTGGAGTACGCGCTCGCCCGTAGGCACGCGGAACCATTGGCAAGGCACACGTCGCATGACGGCGCGGGCGGGCACTGCGGGCACGAGGGCGCCTGTTCCCCACACCACCGTCCACGCACACCACGGATTGCTCGGCCCGACGACAAACCAGACCACAGTTACAGTCATTGCAAACCACAGCAAATAGATGAGCCGGAACCAGACGCTCTGAAAGACGACCTCCATGGGATTTGGTTTCGGTGACGGTTCAGCGCTCACAAGAAGCTCCTCTGACCGAACTTATAGTCAGGCTGACCTGATTAGACCGACCTGGACAACAACCGATCCTGGTAGACCGCCAGCCTGTCAACAACCAAGTTTCTCAAGCCTAGACGGTATAACGCACAAGCTTGTTCCATCAAAGGCGTAGAAGCGCGCCGCGCTACTTACGCAGCGTGCAGCTCACGCCCGTCGTGAATTGGAACGAGTTCTTCTTAAACCCGGAGGCGGATCGTTCAAAAATGGACTTGCCCCCATTTTTGACACAACCAGTTAAGACTCAAAATCCATTCAAAGGAGAATTGAGTCATGGGGTTGTCGAGAAGGATGTTCACGAAGGAGTTCAAGCTGGCTGCCGTGCAGCGGCTGGAACGCGGGAGTTCGATAGGCGAGGTGGCGCGGGCGCTGGAGGTGAACCCGAACGTGCTGCACCGCTGGCGGCGTGAGATTCGCCAGGGGCCGGGCAATGCGTTTCCGGGGCACGGAAAGCAGCGCTGGGCCGAGGGGCGCATCGCGGAGCTGGAACGCAAGATCGGCCAGCAGGCCCTGGAGATCGATTTTTTGAAGGGGTGCTTGCAGCGCATCGAGCAACAGCGGATGCTGCAGGCGTTGACTGGAAATCCGCCGTCTACCAAAAGGTCCAAGAAGAAGTGAAGGCCGGAGGCAGACTCACGGTCGAACGCATGGTGAAGCTGGGCCGGGTTTCCCGGTCCGGCTTCTATCGTTTCGACGACGCCGATCCGGGCCCGGATCCCGACATGGACTTACGCGACGCGATCCAGAAGATTGCCGTTCAATGGCCGGCTTATGGGCGGCCGCGCATGACCAAGGAACTGCGCGAGCGCGGCTGGACGGTGAACCCAAAGCGCGTCCACCGGCTGATGCGCGAGGACAACCTGCTGTGCGTGCGCCAGCGCAAGTTCGTCGTCACCACCGATTCCAACCACACCCGCAGGGTCTATCCCAACCTGGCGCGGGACATGATTCTGACGCGGGATCAATCAACTGTGGCGGGCCGATATCACCTACATCCGGCTGCGCGACGAGTTCGTCTTCCTGGCCGTGATTCTGGACGCGTACTCACGCCGCGTGATCGGCTGGGCGCTGGATCGCACGATGGAAGACGAGCTCACGCTCACCGCGCTAGCGCATGGCGCTATCGCGCCGCGCCGTCGAGCCCGGCCTGGTGCATCATTCCGACCGCGGCTCGCAGTACGCCAGCAACGATTACACGGATCTGCTCAAAGCCAACGGCATTCGAGATCAGCATGTCGCGCAAGGGCAACCCGTGGGACAACGCGGCCTGCGAATCGTTCATGAAGACGCTCAAGTACGAAGAAGTGCTCCGCAACGAATATCGCGACCTGGCCGATGCTCGCGCGTCCATCCGCGAGTTCCTGGAAAAGATCTACAACCAGAAACGGCTGCATTCGGCTCTCGGCTACATGCCGCCCGCCCGGTTCGAAGCAAATCAAAAGGACGCCGCTGCGCGGCAGCTTTCTGTATGAGTTTTCCCAGGCATCAGGAAATCTTTCCATCCGATGGAGGCGCCAGCCCTGCGGCCAACGCCCCCGCTCATCGTCTGGATGAGTTTCCGACTGGCTATTCCTCGGCGGGTTGGTCTCCACCAGAGCCCACCTCCGCTTCACCAGCCGGGCACCAGTATGCTGTAATGTCGTCTTGCCGGTCGAGAACTTTTCATCGAACGGTCAACTGTGTCTTAACTGTTTGTGTCAGCCAAGGGGGCAAGCGCAGCACAACTTCTTGCGCCCGGCATGCAAGGCCTTCTCCCACGCTCTCGCGATTTGCGATTTCGAGGGTTGCGGCCGGGAGAAACGATTGCCCCGGGATGAGATCGAAGCTCTGATCGAACAGCGCCTTCACTCCAACGGTTGGGAGGGCCGAGCCGCGGCGATTGTCATTGCTCCTGAACTCGAGGCCTGGGTTTGGGGCGATTGGCGAGCGCTCGCCACGGAACTAAAGTGGCCGGGAGGCGAAGCAACCCTCAGGACCTGGCTAACCGGACACAACTTAATCGACGCTGGCTGGTCTAAGCCTCGTCGTCCCAAGGAGTCGCTCGAACTCGTTCTCCGCCAGATGAGCAGGAGCGCGTCAAGCTCGCTGTTCGCATCGCTAGGGAGCGCTGCCGATAGCGCCTCCTGCGCCGATCCAGCCTTCGGTAAGTTGTTGTCTCAACTGCGGCAATGGATTCCCCCGGAGGTAACGTAAACTGCGCCGGCCCCGTCCCACGATAGTGCCCCGATTGCTGGCGGCAGCCTTAGGCTGCCTTGCCTTAGCCTGTGCCGCCGTTCTCGCTCAGGACCCTCCGCCCCACAACCCTCCTCCTCAAAACCCAGAGCTTTCGAAAGAAGACTCCACCATCCGCGCCAACGTTCACCTGGTGCTGGTGCCGGTGACCGTCACCGATCCCAAGGGCAAATTCATCGACGGCCTTTCCGCCGGCGATTTCGTGCTGTACGACGACGGGACCCCGCAGCGGCAGCTTCAGGTCGACAGCTCGGACACAGTGCTGGCGCCGGTCGCGCTGGTGATCGCCATTCAATCCAGCGGCATCTCGCAGGCCGCGCTCGAGAAAATTCACAAGATCGGCGGAATGTTCCAGCCCCTGGTGGCGGGTGAAAAAGGCGAAGTGGCCGTGCTGGCCTATGACGACGACATCCGCTTGATCCAGGGCTTCACGCGCGATTCCTCGGACCTGGTTCGCGCCTTCGAATCGATTAACGGGCGGACCATCAAGTCCGGCCGGATGCTGGACGCCGTGATGGAGGGCGCGCGCATGCTGGAGAAAACCCCCGAGAGTTACCGCCGCATGATCCTGATCCTGGGCGAATCGCGCGACCGCGGCAGCAAAACCAAGCTCGACCAGGCCATTGAAGCGGTGCAGCGCGCCAACGTGACCATGTACCCGGTCACCTATTCGGCCCAGAAGACCGCCTGGACCGCGTCGGCCGCCGACACCACTCCGCTGCCAATTGAGCCGGATTACAGTGGAGCCGTGGTGGAGGTGCTGCGCATGACCACGCGCAACGCGGCCGACGAATTCGCCCGCTGGACCGGAGGACGGCACCTCTCCTTCGCCCGCCTGGAGGGGCTCCAGCAAGCCATCTCGCGCCTCAGCGGCGAGGTGCACAGCCAGTATCTGCTGAGCTTCGAGCCCGCGCCCTCGTCAAACTCGGGATTGCACCGCATTATCGTGCAGGTGAAGCGGCCTCGGGGAGCAGTGGTGCGTTCGCGGCCGGCTTACTGGCCGTAATTCGAGACAGGAGCCAGCGCGAGCACTGCGGCGAGGATCGCCAGCAGCCCCGCAAACTCCAGGAACGCTCCGCTATCCGGGGATGGCGCGAAGTCCTTGTTCCACACCACGCGGTACAACGCGCCCGCCAGGAACACCGCGAAAATCGCCTGCCCGGTGGCGTACCAGAGCGCTCCCGCCAGGATCATCAGGTACAGCCGTTGCTGCAGGTCCAGCGCGCGGAATGCGCGGCTTCCGTCGAAGATCCACACCGGGGTCAGCGCAAACACGTTCATGATCACGGTCACGCGCACGATCGCCGCCCACGCCGGACTGGGATAGGCGACCGAGAGCAGCAGAGCCGTGATGGCTGCGGCCGAGCCCCACAACGGCCCCGCGAGCCCAATGCGCGCGTCCTGGCCCGCGGTGCGCGGCTCGTAGGAGGTCACGAAGGCGCCCAGGCCGGGGATGAACATGGGCATGCTGGCGCGCATCCCGTAACGCCGCAGCATCCAGACGTGGCCCATCTCGTGAATATAAATGCCGGCGACGAGTCCGGCTGCGAACCTCCATCCATACGCCGCCCAGTAGACGCCGAAAAATGCCAGCACCGAGAGCAGAGCCTTGAATTGCGCGGCCTTGGTCAGGAACAGGAAAATGACAGTCTTGAACTTGAAGGCCGCGGCCCCGATCGCGCCGAAGGGCCCGAGTCGCTTGGTCCATGAGGGCGCCTGCTTTTCCTGCCCCGGCTGGGGCGCGATGGACGAAGGCATGGCCGAATGGACGGGCGCGGCGACCGCCGTCGCCGTGCGGTCAACCGGGTGGGCACAGCGGCCGCAAATCCTCGCCGCCGCCGGCACCGGCGAACCGCACGCTGCGCAGAATTGATTCATATCGAGTCGAGACCCTTCACGGCTTGTGAAAGATCATTCTTCGTCTTTCGGCCTCATGATACGCAAGCTTGCCGGGAATGCAGGAAAGGACAAACACCGAGGCTCCAGCCGACCATGGTTTTGAGCGCCTCGTTTAAGTCGACCTCTTGCCCGTCCAACTCTTCTCCCATCACGTAGCAGCGGTCCGGGGCACCCATCTTCCGAAGCCGCGCTGCAATCAGCGGAGCTCTATCCTCGGACGGGGCGATCCGCGTTGCGTAACGGAATAGCAGGAAGTTTTGTCCCCGATCCTGCAGCTCATCCGTGAACACTTTCCGCCGCTTGGGATTCTCTAAAGCTTCCAGAAACCGCTTGCGGCGGCGGGCGTCGACGAAGGATTCGACAAACGCCCGTTCGTGCAGATTCATGCTCGCCGATCCCGGCGCTATTCGAAAATGTAAAGCGGCAGGCCCGGCGCCGGAGCGACTTCCTCCGCCACGGCTCCCGCGGCCACCGGCTGCTCCTGCGGCTGCAGCGGACGATAGTACAGCCCGCCTTCGCCCAGGTACACCTCGAATTCGCCCGGCCGCGCCAGAGACCCTTGAATCAGAGCCTCGCTCAGCGGATCCTCGATGTACTTCTGCAGCGCCCTGCGCAGCGGACGTGCGCCGTAGCTGCGGTCCGTGCAGGTCTTCTCCAGAATGTACTTGGCCGCGTCTTCGGCCAGCTTGATCTTGAGCTGCTTGGTCTCCAGGTTCTTGTTGATCAGGTCGGCCAGAAGGTTGATGATCTTCAGCAGATCCTCATCGCTGAGCGAGGTGAACAGGATGATCTCGTCCAACCGGTTCAGGAACTCCGGATTGAACGCCTTCTTGACCTCGGTCATCACCTGGTCCTCGACCTTGGCCGGTAATCCCGAGTTGGGAGCCGAGAAGCCCATGGGGCTGCGCTTTTCCAGGAACCGCGCACCCAGGTTCGAGGTCATGATAATGATGGTGTTCTTGAAGTCGACCGTATTGCCCAAACCGTCGGTCAACTGGCCGTCTTCGAACACCTGCAGCAGGATGTTGTAAACATCCGGATGCGCCTTCTCGATTTCATCCAGCAGGATCACCGAATAGGGCGCCCGCTTGACCCGCTCAGTCAACTGCCCGCCCTCTTCATAACCCACGTATCCGGGAGGCGATCCGATCAGCTTCGAGACCGAATGCTTCTCCATGAACTCCGACATATCGAAGCGGATCAGCGATTTTTCGCTTCCGAAGAGGAACTCCGCCAGAGCCCGCGCGACTTCGGTTTTGCCCACGCCGGTCGGCCCCAGGAACAGGAACGAGCCCGCCGGACGTTTTGGAGATTTAAGTCCAGCTCGTGATCTGCGAATCGCCCGCGCCAGCGCCGAGATCGCTTTCTCCTGGCTGACCACACGGCGATGCAGCTCTTCCTCGATGCGCAGCAGCTTGGCGACTTCTTCTTCCCGGATCGCGGTCATCGGAACGCCGGTCCAGCGCGCGACCACGTCCTCAATGTCGTCCTTGGTCACCACGCCGGTGGAGGCTTCGTCCAGGTTGTACTTCTCGCGCATCTGGCGCCGGTTCTCGCGCTCCTTGCGTTCCTCGTCGGAGTAGAAGCGCGCCTTTTCGAACTCCTGGTTCGCGATCGCGTTCTCCATGCGATGCACGATGTACTTGATCCGCTTCTCGATCTCGGCGACCTCGGTCGGCAGAGTGGTCTGGCGTAGCTTCACGCGCGCGCCGGCTTCATCGATCAGGTCGATGGCCTTGTCCGGCAGGAAGCGGTCGGGGATAAAGCGCGAGGACGTGTACACGCTGTTCTCGATGGCTTCGTCGGTATACGCCACGGCATGGAATTTCTCGTAGCGCTCCTTGATGCCGAACAGAATCCGGATGGCGTCGGCTTCATTCGGCGGCGGAACCTTCACGGCTTGGAAACGCCGCTCGAGCGAGCGGTCCTTTTCAATCGACTTGCGGTATTCGCCCGGCGTGGTCGCGCCGATGCACTGAATCTCGCCGCGCGACAGCGCCGGCTTCAGGATGTTGGCCGCATCCAGCGAGCCTTCGGCCGAGCCCGCGCCCACCAGCGTATGCAGCTCATCGATGAAGATGATGGCGTTCTGGCTCTCCATCAGCTCCTTCATGATGGTCTTCAAGCGCTCTTCGAACTGGCCGCGGTATTTGGTCCCGGCCACGATCAGGGACAGATCCAGAGCCAGGATGCGCTTTTCCGAGAGGAACGACGGCACATCGCCGTCGGCGATGCGCTGGGCCAGGCCTTCCACAATCGCGGTCTTGCCCACGCCGGGCTCGCCGATCAGCACCGGGTTGTTCTTGGTGCGGCGGCACAGGATCTGGACCACCCGCTCCAGTTCATAATCCCGCCCCACCAGCGGATCCAGCAGCCCGTCCATGGCGGCCTGCGTCAGATCGCGGCTGAATTCACTCAACAGCGAGCTTTCTTTCGGTCGATTGGAAGACATTTTTTCGGAGGAGGAACGCGCGATCTCTTCCCGCACTTGCGACAGGCGCAGCCCGCGTTCATGCAGAATGTCGGCGGCGAAGCATTTCTCTTCGCGCAGCAGTCCCAGCAGCAGGTGCTCGGTGCCGATGTGCTTGTGATTCAGCCGCTCGGCTTCCTCAGCGCCGTAGGCGAGCACGCGCTTGCATTCATGGCTCAGCGGCAGGTCCACCGAGGTCGAGACCTTCTCGCGCAGCGTGGTCTGCGCTTCGATCTGCCGGCGAATCGACTCCACCGACGCGCTGGACCGCAGGAAGCGGTTGGCGAGCGCCTTGTCTTCTCGCAGCAGGCCCAGCAGCAGGTGCTCGGTTTCAATGCACGGGCTGCCGAACTGGCTGGCTTCATAGCGGGCGAAAAAGATGACCCGCCGGGCTTTCTCGGTGTAACGTTCAAACATAAGACCTACCTTGTTCTGGATCGGAGGGAGGGCGAGGAGGCGCCAGCTGCGCCCGCACACCCTCCACCGTCAATCCGCACTCACGCAAAACTTCCGCCGCCGCGCAGGATTCCACGGCGAGAATCCCCAGTAGCAGATGACCCGGGCCGGTACGCTGACCCAGCCGGGCCGCCTCTTGGCCTGCCAGTGTGAAAGCGAGCTTCGAATCCTCGCTGAACGGCAGCTCCATTGCGGACACTCGTTCCCGCCGCGGCTCCGGCGCCGGGCGAGGATGCTGGCGAAGCAACTCCGCCGGTCCCGGAAAGCGATCCCGGAACTCCTTTTCGCTAGCCAGCGCCAGCAGCAAATCCATGGTTTCGATCGCGCCGCTGGAGCGCTGCGCGGCTTCATGACGCGCCAGCATCAGGACCCTTCCGGCATCCTGCATGGCCGCCATCCAGCCGCCCATTCCAGGCGGAAAGGCCGGCCTGGGGAGAAACGGACGCTCTCGATGCCGGCCGGATCCGGCCTGGCCGAATCCGACACCGTCTCCGAAAAAGCCACTTTCTCCGGACGCCGCCCGCTCCGCTTCTTCGCGCAGCATCGACAGTTGCAGGCAGCGTTCCCTCAGAATCCGGGCCGCCAGACAATCCTCTTCGCGCATCAGCCCCAGCAGCAGATGCTCCGGACCGATGTATGGGTGTTTCATCCCCTGGGCTTCTTCGGCGGCATACCCCAGCACACGCTTCGATGCGTGGCTGAGCGGCAGATCGACCGAAGTCGATACCTTCTCCCGCCTCGGCGTTCGCTCCATAATCCGCCGGCGAATGCTCTCCACCGACCCGGCGTGGAAGTCCCCGGCGTATTCCAAATGATATTTCTCGCGCAATTGCTGCAGCTTCGCCCGCTCCTCACGTTCGGCTATCGCGTGGGCGCGAGCCTCCGCGAAATCCTGGTTCGCGATCGCCTGCTCCATCAGGTGCACCAATGATTCGATGCGCCGCTCGACCTCGGCGACTTCCGCAGGCGTCTCAGGGATCTCTTCAACCACGTCCGCCGCACGTTTGGGAGGCCCCAAGCGCTCAGCCATCTCCGGGCTTCCGCGCAGCAGCCCCAGCAGCAGATGCTCCGTCTCAATGAATGGGCTGCCCAGTTGGCTGGCTTCGTAGCGCGCGAAGAAGATCGTGCGCCGCGCCTTCTCGGTATAGCGCTCAAACATTTTCGCCACCGGTTGTTGCAGAAGACCGCGTCACCAGTTGGCCGCGCTCCAGCGCGAGCACGCGGTCGGCGCGCCGCGCAAAATTCAGATTGTGCGTGACGTGGATCGAAGTCAGGCCGCGGGAGCGATGCAACTCCTCCAACAGGTCCATGATCCTCTCGCCGGTACGGTAGTCCAGGCTGCCGGTGGGTTCGTCGGCCAGCAGTACCGCGGGGTCGCCGGCCAGCGCACGCGCTAGAACCACGCGTTGCTGCTCGCCGCCCGACAATTCTCCTGCGCGGTGCCACGCGCGGTTGTGTAGACCCACTTCCTCCAACCTCGCCAGCGCTACCGGTTGAGCTGCCTCCCTGGCCTGGCCCCGGATGAGCAAGGGCATCATCACATTCTCCAGAGCTGAAAACTCCGCCAGAAGCGAATGAATCTGCCAGACAAAGCCCACCTCTCGGTTGCGAAATTCCGCCAGGCCGGCTTCCGAAAGCTTACAAATGTCTTTCTGCCCGAAGTATATCTCACCCTCCGTCGGCCTGTCCAGACCGCCGACCAAATGCAGCAGCGTGCTTTTGCCCGCGCCGGACTCGCCCACCAGCGCCAGGCGCTCGCCGCGAGCCACCTCAAAGTTCAGGCCGCTGAAAACCGCGAGCTCCGCCGAGCCGGAGCGGTACACCATCTTGAGATCGACGCCGCGAATCGCCGCCTCGCCCGATCCTGATGCTCCCGCCGCCCACCGCGGCTTGCCGTGGTAGGCCTCCGCTTCACGATCCGGCGGCCCGGCGGATTCAGACGTCATGCTCCTATCTTAGTCGCCCGGAGCCCGACCCCACCGGAACGCCGGAGCAAAGACCGCCTCGCCGGGGCGGCTCCAGAAACATTTCTTAAACAAATTGTTTTATGATCGAATGGAACTCCGGTTGCACATGCCGGTGGCACGAGCAGAAAGAGGATGGGTATGAAACGTTGTAGGACCTTGATGTTCGCGACCGCGGCCGCGTTAGCGTTCCTGGGTTGTTCCGACACAGCCTCTGCGCAACCCCAACTCACGGTGATGCCCGTGACCAGTGCCACCTCGCCGATGGCCTTTAACAACATCCCGTCGGGAGAAGTAAGTACGTCCCAGCCCTTAACCGTTGCGACCGTCGGTGGGACTTTCGCCACGGTGATCGTGCAGGTGAACCCCGCCGACACCTGGCTGATGGTCACGCCCAATGGAAGCGTGAATGTGCCCGTCTCGCTCAACGTGGCCTGCAACACCACCGGCCTGGCGCCGGGCAATTACAACGGAACCTTCACCGTTACCGTGGACGGAGCTCCGCAGGACTCCTCGACGGTTTATGTCGCCTTGACCGTCACCGGAATATCGGCCTTCACTGCGAATCCCGGGTCGCTCTCTTTCACGGCGCAGTCCGGCGCGACCACGGCCAACCCCTCTTCCACTGCGGTGCAGATTGTCAGCTCGGTGGGACCTCTCAACTACACGCTGCAGGTGAACTACAATCCTCCCAACGCCGGCAACTGGCTGAACGTGAATCCGATGCAGGGCAACACCACCGGACCGGGGTTTACGGTGAGCACCAATCCATCTGTGCCTACGCCGCCGTCGTTCCCGGCGACCTTCGACGCGATCATCATCGCCCAGAGCACGACCACCGCCGATTCGGTCGCCATAGGAGTCCAGCTCACCATCACCTCCAACGGATCGGTCACGGTCACCCCGTCCACCCCCCCGACGTTCCTCTACCAGTCCGGGGCCGCCACGGATCCACTCCCGGAACAGCTCTCCATCACAGCGCTGGGCGGTTCCACGGCGTATGCGATTCAGGAGAGCCCGCCGGTCTCCTGGCTGGTGGTGAGCCCACTCAGCGGCACAGCCTCCACCACCCCCAGCACCATCACGCTCAATGCGACTCCGAAGGAGCAGGGATTGTCACCCGCGACGTACAGTACGAATCTGATCGTGACGCCGGGCGGCCAGTCGGCCCTGCCGCCCATACCGGTGACCCTGGTGGTGGCTGCGCATCCGCTGCTGCAGCTTTCCAAGAACACGCTGGACTTCACCGTGCCGTTTTCCGGAGGCCCGTCCGCGACGCAATCGCTGGTCGTCTCCAGCTCCGGCAGCACCCAGGTCGGGTTCACGGCGGCGTCTAATGAATCCTGGCTGACGGTCAACCCGTCCGGTGGAACCACGCCGACGACCCTCACCATCCAGGTGAATCCGGCCAGCCTCAGCGTCCAGAATTACACCGGCACGATCACCCTGACGCCGACCAACGGGGACGACTACACCGAGACCATCACCGTGAACGTCACCATCACCAGTCCCGACCAACTGGTGGCGGGACCGACCGCCCTGCTATTCACCTATGAGATCGGGCAAGCTCCGCCGGCCGGCCAGCTCGTCGGACTCACTTCCACCGGCACGCCCCTAACCGCTAACTTGGGGCTGAGCACCACTAGTTGCGGATCCAACTGGCTGAACGTCGAGCCGCTGGGCCCGACCACCCCCGCGACCATCACGGTGACCGTAACGACCGCCGGCTTGAACCCGGGAACCTGTTCCGGCAGCGTCATCCTCAACTACATCTCCGGCCAAGGCCCGGCGAGCCTTTCCATTCCGGTCACCCTGGTGGTGACCAATCCCGCCGCGCTAAGCATCAACCTGTCGACTAACTTCGGCATCTTCACCTCGCAAATCGACGGCCCGAACCAGTTCCAGCAGATTTCGCTCACCAGCACCGACGGCTTCACTCCGGTGGATTACAACGCCGTGATCACGAATGTGACCGGCGGCTCCTGGCTGGGGATTCAGGGATCCACCAGCGGATTCACCCCCCAGAACATCAACATCCAGGTCTCTCCTGGCTCCTTAACCATGCCCGGCACTTACACCGGAACGCTGGTTCTCTCCTCCAGCACGCTGCAGGGCGCCCAACTGGCTCTCACCATAAGCCTCACCGTGACCTCCACCACCACGGTGACGATCTCGCCGCTCACGTTGAGCTTTACTGAGCCGCAAGGAGGATCTCCTTCGGCTCCGCAGGCGCTGACTCTGTCCAGCAGTCCGGGGACAGCCACCTTTACCCAAACCGTCGCCTACACCAACGGCACTGGCGGCTGGCTGCAGGTTTCCCCCAGCAGCGGCACTGCCAGCGGCACGGCGACCGTAACGGTTGTACCCAATACTCTGTCGCAGGGTCAATACACCGCGCAGATTTCCTTCGCGTTCCAAAACGCCGCCAACCCCACCGCGACGGTGACCGTCACCTTGACCGTCAACCCGGCGCAAACCGTCTCGGCTTCCCCGCCCTTGATGAGCTTCACCTACCAGCTCGGCGGAACCCCGCCGGCGGCCCAGTCGCTATCGATCACCAGCACCGGCGGCGCAGCCAACTTCTCAGTCAGCGCCACTTCGAGCGGCTGGCTGTCCATCAGTCCGTCCAGCGGCGCCACGCCGCAGACCATCACGGTTACGGCCATTCTGTCCGATATCGCCAACATTTCCGCGCAGGCCTACACCGGATCGATCACGGTCAGCGCGCCCGGAGTGCTGGCGACCCCGATCACCGTTCCCGTCTCGCTCACCGTCTCTGCCGCGGCGGCGCCGCAGCCGGTCACCATCATCAACAACGCGACAGGAGTCTCCGGCGTGATCGCGCCCGGCGAGGAGATCGCCATCAAAGGCAACTTCCTGGGACCGGCGACCCCGCAGAGCTTCACGCTCAATTCCTCCGGCGGAGTCAACAACACGCTGGGCGGCGTCCAGGTGCTGTTCGACAACAACCCCGGAACGCCTATCTACGTCTCGGCGGACCAGATCGACGTCATGGTCCCGTACGAAATCAACGGGCGGCTCAGCACCAACATGGTGGTCAGCTTTGGCGGCCAGAACTCGCAGACCTTCCCGCTAGCCGTCGCAGCCACCGCGCCCGGCCTGTTCACGAACAGCTTCAGCGGCTCCGGGCAGATCGCCGCGCTCAACCAGAATGGAACCGTCAACGGCTCCGGAACCGGTTATCAGGCTGCGCCGCCCGGCTCAGTGATCCAGATCTACGGTACCGGCGGCGGCCAGACCGATCCGCCCAGCACCACCGGCAGCGTGACGGCGATCCCCGCCAGCGCCGCACAATTTCTCACGATTCCCGGCGTGACCGCCACGGTGGGAGGACTCCGGGCCACCGTGAACTTCGCCGGCGCGGCGCCCGGCCTGGTCACCGGCGTGTTTCAGGTGAACGTGGTGATCCCGTCCAGCATCACCACCAACAACAGTGTGCCGATTACGGTAACCGTCGGCGGCGTGACCACGCCCATCGGAACCACCATCGCCGTGCAGTAAGAGTCGCGCTGCGCCGCGAGTCTCTGCTACGGTTAAAAAATGGCATGGTTTACCCGGCAAAAGCCGGGAGTCGAAGGTTCGCCCGAAGGCGAGGAGAAGCGCGTTCGCACGGAAGGCCTGTGGCTGAAATGCGAGAGTTGCACTAACATCATCTGGAAGAAGGCCCTGGATGAAAATTTCCAGTGCTGCCCGCAGTGCAACCATCACTTCCGTCTGGACGCCCGCGCGCGTCTGGCCCTGCTGCTGGACGACGGCTACCAGGAGTTCGATCCGGGGCTCTCCTCCACCGATCCTCTGAAGTTCGTCGATTCGCGGCCTTACGCGGAGAAGCTGAAGTCGGCGCAAGCCAGCACGCATCTCTCTGATGCCGTGGTGACCGCTTCCGGTACGCTGGCCGGGCGCCGGGTGCAGGTGTGCGCAATGGAGTCGAAGTTCATCGGCGGCAGCATGGGAGCGGTGGTCGGCGAGAAGGTCACACGCGCGATCGAGCGCAGCCTGAGCCAGCGCCAGCCCCTGGTCATCGTCTCCGCCACCGGAGGCGCGCGCATGCAGGAGGGCGCGGTCAGCCTGGTGCAGATGGCCAAGATCTCCGCCGCCCTGATGCGCCTGGACGATGCCCGCATTCCTTACATCAGCGTGCTCACCGACCCCACCACCGGCGGCGTCACCGCCAGCTTCGCCATGCTGGGCGATCTCAACATCGCCGAGCCGGGCGCGCTGATCGGCTTCGCCGGCCCGCGTGTGATCGAGCAGAGCATGCGCACCAAGCTCCCGCCCGGCTTCCAGCGCAGCGAATTCCTGCTGGACCACGGATTCCTGGATGCGGTGGTGAAGCGCGCGGAGATGAAGGATTACATCGCCCGCGCTTTACGCTTTTTCTGCGACTGACCCTCGAAGGAAAGCGCACCCCATTTCCCCGGTTTGCGATACCCTGGTTGCGGCCATGCATCGACTGGAGTTCCAGATCTTGGCGGCCGACCGGCTGGAAGATGCTTCCGCCTTGTTAGCGGCGGGACGATACGCGGGTGCTTACTACATTTCGGGGTACGCAGTCGAATGCGCTCTGAAGGCGTGCATCGCCCGAAGGACAAGGCAGGATGAGTTTCCTCCGAAGGATGCCGCCAGGTACTACACGCACGACATCCTGAAGTTGAGGGACGCGGCTGGCTTAGAGTTAGCCTACGAACAGGAGGTTGGGCAGGACCTGATTTTTGCCCAAAATTGGGCAGTCGTGAAAGAATGGAATGAGCAAACAAGGTATCAGAGTCCCGGGCAACTACAGGCGATGGCGATTTTGGCTGCCATCAGCGATCCTCACCACGGAGTACTGCAATGGTTAAAAAGAAACTGGTAGAAGGCCTCATCAGAGATGGCGCTAAACTTCTGCGCGAGCTCGACCGGCAAGAGTTTCCGGTCGAGTCGATGTTTTGGACCCATCTGCTGGACGAGGACTATTGGCGATTGGTGGTCGCGTCACCCCTGGCCGCCCAGGACGTCGCGGCTGCGTATGGCCGCCTGAACCGGGTGTTGCAGGGCACGCGCGTGATTGGAATCACGCTGGAGGATATCTCCCTGCTGGATCCAGAATCGCAGCAATTCCGGGGGCTCCTATCCCTGGCCAAGGGATACAGCAAGGTCGGCCCGGGAGAAGAATGGTTCGAACTCGAGGATGCGGTCGTGTACCGCTGGACCGGTGAATCAGCCACCGGAGAGTTGAACTGCCACGTTTCGGAGCGCGACTTGAAGGATTTCTGGGAGGCCGAGCGGGGACTCACGAACCTCCCCGCGCTGCTTATCAGTTCCGCGGCGGGGCGAGTTACTCTGCGATTCCACCCCCAGCACCAGCCGGGCGATATCCAAGAGGTAAAGAAACATTTTAGATTTGCACTGCACAGGCCTAGGCCGGACTGCGACGTTACTTGGCTCCCTGAGCCGCTCTCGCCAGCAACGCGGAGCCCCTTGCCCCGTTAATCTCGCGGAAAAGTTTGCCCCGCCTCGCAAGCCTCGTCCGCGGTCTTGCTGCGGGTATCAGGCTTCCGAGACGGTAATGCGCACTACCGCGTGCCACGGCACGAGGTGCACGCCCTGGTCGCCGGGCGCCTCCAGTAGAATGGCGTGCTCATCACTCCGCTCTCCGTACAGAATTCGCGCGAATTCGCCGTTGAACTTGCAGCATGGAATACCTGATCCGCGCTGCGGTTCAGTTTGGGGCCGCTATCGCGCTTTATCTGTGGCTGAACGCTGAAGTTCCCGGCGGCGAGAAGGGCTACAAGCAGCGGCTGCGCGAGGCCAAGGATCGCCTACTCGGTCGGGATTTAGGCCGCCTCTATTTTGAGAACCACCACGGTCATGTCGTCGTGCTGCTCGGCTCCAGCAGCGAAGGCGTCTGCGCCAGCCACCAGAGCCTCCACCATCCCCTGAGCATTTTGATTCGCGCTGCACCGCACCAGCGCCAGACAATCCGATTCCTCCCACATCTCCTCCTCCGAGTTGGTGGCCTCGCTGATGCCGTCGGAATAGCACACCACCACGTCGCCCGCTTCCAGATTCAGGGTGGTCTCCTGATATCGCGCGGCCGGAAACATCCCCACGCCCGCGCCGCCTTCTTCCAGGCGCTCGACTTCGCCGGACGCAGAGCGGATCACCACCGGCGCCACCTGGGCGGCATTCACGTAAGTCAGCCGCACCGTCCCCAGTTCGAGCGGGCCGGGATCGAGCAGGCCGCAGAACAGCGTCGAATATTTTTCCGGCGTGCTAAAGGAAAAAACCGCGCGATTGAAGTCCCCGACCAGTGCCGCCAGCGTTTCAAAGGGACGCACCACCTGCGCGCGAATCGACGCCTGGATACTGGCCATCAGCACGGCCGCCGCAATTCCCTTCCCCGATACATCGCCGAGCGTAAACAGTAACCGTCCATCGGGAAGCCCGATGAAATCGTAGTAATCGCCGCCGACGGCGCGCGCCGGACGGCACTGGGCGGCGCAATCGAGTCCCGCTAGCGCCGGCAGCTCCTGCGGAAACAAGCGCTCCTGCACGTGTCGCGCGATTTCAAGCTCGCGTTCCAGCAGCCGCGCCGCCTCCACTTGCTGCCGCAACATCTGCTCCTCAATGGCCGAGGCCGAATACCGCGCAGCCAGGCCCAGCAGATTCAAGTCTTCCTGAGCGAAGCCGCCCGGCTTATTCAGGACCTGCAGCGCGCCGATCACCTCGCCCGTGGAGCCGCAGAGCGGCATGGCGAGCAGGGAGTGCGTCTGGTAGCCGGTCTGCGCATCCGTTTGCCCATGGAAGCGCGCATCGTGCCCGGCGTCATTGACCACGATCGGTCGGTTCTCCGCGATTGACGCGCCCACCACCCCTTGCGAAACCGGAATCCTCAGTTCCTTGACGCCATGCGCCACCTTGGTCCAAAGCTGATTCGCGCGCGCGTCGATCAACCAGATGCTGCACCGGTCGGCCCCCACCAAGTCGCGCGCCAGGGCCGCGTTCAATTCCAGCATCGAATCGGTGTCGGAGGCGCGGCCGATCTTGCCAGCGTAGTCGAATATGACACTTGAGATACGGGCTTGGTCGGACACAGGCTTCCAGTCTAACGGTTGTCCATTACAGGTCACACCAGCCGGTCGTAGTCGAAATGGCTTCCGATCCAGACCAGACGATCGCTTGATTAAAACAAGTCGTGCACGGATCGCGTCTCGCCGAGCTGATCCTCTTCTAACGCTTCGCGCGCCATGCGGCGGATCACGTCGCGTTTCTCGCCGAAGCGCCGCTTCCATGCATCCTCGTCGGCAAGAGAGGCCAGGATTTGGGACGCGATGGCGTCCTGCTCTTCCTGTGGAAGTGCAGCGACCTTCCCAATCGCCTTTTCCAAGAGCGTGGACATCGGTTACATGCTATCAGTCTCCGCTAGACTTGTAATAGAACCCTCCGATGATCCAACTCCAAGGCGCCGGCAAGCGATTCGGCCCCAAGCTCCTATTCGAAAATTGCGACTGGCTGATCACTCCCAAGGAGAAGACCGGCCTGGTGGGAGCCAACGGCACCGGCAAATCCACGCTGCTCAAGATCCTGTGCGGCACCGAGAGCCTGGATTACGGCGCCATCAATTTTCCCAAGGGCATCCGCCTGGGCTACCTTCCCCAGGACGGTCTCTCGCTGACTGGCCGCACCGTGTTCGAGGAGTGCATGACCGTCTTCGCCGGCCTGCAGGACATGGAGCGGGAACTCGAAACGCTGCACCAGAGCCTGGCCGAGCTCGACCCCGCCAGTGCGGAGTACGCCGCCGCCGCCGACCGGATGCACGACATCGACACGGAGTTCCGCAATCGCGACGGCTATGCGCTCGAAGCGCAGGTGGGCGCGGTGCTCGACGGCCTCGGCTTTCGTAAAGAGGATTGGACCCGCTATACGCAGGAGTTTTCCGGCGGCTGGCAGATGCGCCTGGCGCTGGCTAAGCTCCTGCTCGAAAAACCCAACCTCCTGCTGCTGGACGAGCCCACCAATCACCTGGATCTGGAAGCCCGCAACTGGCTCGAATCGTATCTGACCAGCTACCCGTTCGGCTACGTGCTGATTTCGCATGACCGCTATTTTTTGGACGTCACTGTCAATAAAGTCATCGAATTATGGAACAAGCGGGTGAATTTCTACCACGGCAACTACGATAAATACCTGGCGCAGAAAGCCGAGCGCCAAGGGCAGCTCGAAGCCGCCTACCGCAACCAGCGCGAGCGCATCGAGCAGTTGGAGGCTTTCATCAACCGCTTCCGCTATCAGGCCACCAAAGCCAAGCAAGTGCAATCGCGCATCAAGGAGCTGGAAAAAATCGAACGCATCGAGATTCCGCCGGAAGAACACACCATCCATTTTTCCTTCCCGCAGCCTAAGCCCAGCGGACGAATCGTGGCGGAATTCAAAGACGTCTCCAAAAGCTACGGCCCCAAGCACGTCTTCAGCGGCGCGAACTTTGTCATCGAACGCGGCGACCGCATCGCCCTGGTCGGTGTCAACGGAGCCGGCAAATCCACGATGATCAAGCTGCTGGCCGGCGCGGAGCCGCTTACTTCCGGCGAATACACGCTGGGCCATAACGTGCTTCCGGATTATTTCGCGCAGGACCAGTACAAGGAGCTCGACCCTAACGCGCGCATGCTGGACGATTTGAGCTCGGCCGCCCCGCGAGCCAAGACCACCGAGTTGCGCACGCTCCTTGGCTCTTTTCTGTTCAGCGACGACGACGTGTTCAAGCGCATCGGCGTGCTCTCCGGCGGCGAGCGCAATCGCTACGCGCTGGCGCGCATTCTACTTGCCCCGGCCAATTTCCTGCTGCTGGACGAACCCACCAATCACCTGGATATGAAGGCTAAGGACGTGCTGCTGGAGGCTCTGGCCGCTTACACCGGAACGGTGGTGTTCGTCTCCCACGACCGCTATTTCATCGACAAACTGGCCTCTCGCATCTACGAAATCGAAGACGGCCACGTGCACGTTTATCCGGGCAACTACGAAGACTACCTGTGGCGCAAGGCCGGCGGCCCCGAGGCTCTGGCCGCGCAGGCTCCCACGCGAGTTCACATGGAAGCGCCGCCTCCGCCGCCGGTAACGGAGCTGGAGAACGGAGCCAAGCGCCTCAATCCCATCAAGCTCAAAAAGCTGAAGGACCGGCTGGGGGCGGTAGAGAAAGAGGTCTCAGCGCTGGAATCCGAGATCGCCGCGCACGAAGCCCAACTGGCCGATTTCAAAAGCGTCGAAGAAACCATGCGGCTCTCAGATCTGGTCGCCGAACGGCGCAAAACGCTGGAGGCTCGCATGGCGGAGTGGGAAGAACTGTCGGCGGAGTTGAATTAATATACCGCACCCTGTGGTCGCGGCTCAGCCCTGCCTCCGGTGGGACCGGATGGGACAACCTGTGACGTCGCTTGGCGCTTTTCCTTCAGAGCCGCGACCGGGGCGCCCACTGGGCCGAGCGGATGCTAATCTTCCGCCAGATCGCAATCCTCATTCCGTAGGGAAAGGTTCGGGTTGAAGTAGGGATCCCCGGCCGCGATTTCCTCGCCCCAGCGGTCCGCCAGCAGGTCCATCTCTTCCCACTTGACCCCTCGCTTGCGCGTGCGCGATTCGAAATGCGTCAGCCGAGCCGCCGCTTCCACAATCACCTGGTAGCCGGCGCTCCGCGCCCGCAGGCATAGGTCGACATCGTTGTAATTGACCGGGAATTTCGGATCGAATCCGCCCAGTTCATCGAAAACTTTCCGCCGCATCGCCAGGCATGCTCCGGTAACCGCGCTGACGTTGCGCGTCACCGTGGTCCACGGCCAGAAACCGCCGTCGAATTTCCCCCGCCGCGGGTGCGCCGCGTACCCGGCGATGCCCAAAACAATTCCGGCATGCTGAATGGAGCCGTTGGGGTAAAGCAACAAGGCGCCCACCGCTCCGATTTCAGGCCGCTGCGCCTGCGCCACCAGAGCTTCCAACCAATCGTCCGACTGGGGCTGCACGTCGTCGTTGAGAAACACGATCACCTCGCCCTTGGCCGACTTTACTCCCAGGTTGTTCATAGTCGCGAAATCGAAACGGCCGGAGTAGCTGACGCGCGTGTACGATGCACCGGGTAACAGATGTTCTTCGCCTGGCACGTGCTCCACCACTACAATTTCGCGGTGTTTGTAATTGGTCCTTCGCTTGATTGCGCCGAGGCAGGCGTGCAGCATCTTGGCATTGCGCGAGCAGATGACGATGCTGGCGAGCGGCGTTCCGTCGACTTTGCGCGCCTGCGGCTTGGCGATTTCCGCACCCGGGGGGCGTTCGAAGCTGACCAGCATCTTGGGGACATGCCGGAACTTGACGCCGCGCGCCGCCAGCTTGCGCGCGAGCTCCGGCAGATCGCGAAATTCGCCGATGCCTTCTAATAAGTCTCGCCGCACGGCGAGAAGGCCTCGCAGATACATTGGCGAATTCACTAATTCCGGCGACCACCCCGGCTTGAACAACGGCGCCGATCCGTGATCCTCATCGCCGTAGAGCACCGGGTAATGCTCCTGCTGCACCGCTTCGGCAAGATCGTAAAGAGCATTCGGCGTCAGCCGGCCGCCTGTGCCGATGAAGATGGAATAGTCGGCTTGCAGATCGCCCGGCTGATACGCGAGGGATGGGACGTCATTCTGGGGCGCCGTGCGGCTCTGCAGCCACGCGCGATACTCCTGGCGCATGGCCTCGGCTTCCGCTCCCGGTCGCAGACGCGCCTTGACGCCGTTCACAGCGGCCCCGATCCGCTGCAAAATCCGGAATACGCGGCTGTCTTCCAGCGTCCACAGCCGGGCTTCCATCTCACGCTGAAGCGTCGTCAACCGCTCCACGCGGCGTTGAAGCCGCTTGATCTCTTCTTCGGACAAGCTTCAATCTTACGAGACTTGCCAATACAAGGAGTAACGCTTGCCTGCCGTCGTGTAGAACGGCGCGAACGCAACATCCTTGGCTTGGCCGGCCGTGCGGAATTTCAGCGGACCGTCTGCGGGTTTCACCCACGAGCTCACATCGCCTGTTGAGCGAAACGCAGGGATCGGAAGCGCGGGCGCCTGGCGTAGCGCCGGTCCCATCGCACGAATCGAATTCGCCTCGGTCACGCCATCCGATCCCAGATCCCCTGCCAGCACCAGAGGCCCGTAAAGAATCGCCTGCATCTGTGGATCGTCGGGCATCGCTTCGACGCGCAGTTGCATCGGCAGCTCCATTTCGACTTTGTCCCCGCTTTTCCAAGTCCGCTTGACCGTAAGATAGCTGCCGGGCGACGCCGTCGCGTCCAACGCCTTGCCGTTCACCTTCACCACCGGCCCGGACGCCAACCAGGAAGGAACCCTCAGCCGCACGGCCAATTCCACGGGCGTATCCGCGGTGACCGTAAGGCGCGTCCCCTGCTCCTCCGGGAATTTCGTTTCCTGCCGCAGACGGAATCCGCGTTCCGCCCAATTCAACTCTGACGCCATGAACAGGTTCACGAAGACGCCCGCCGAGTCGCGCCAATAAATGCTATCGCCGAGCTTCGAATATTCTTCGACCCCCGTTCCGGTGCAGCACCAGAAGCATTGATCGTCATCGCAGAAGGTGCGCCACGCTCCCGGCGTATGCGAAAGGTAATACTGCGTGTGCCCGGTTTGCGCCTGAATGGTGCCGATACGGTGATTCAACAGCGTGCGCTCATAATAATCGAAAAATGCCGGCGACGGATTCCACGCGTACATGTGCCGGGCCAGCTTCAGCATGTTGTAAGCGCAGCAGCACTCCGCGGTGTTGGAAGATAGCTTCAACTCCGCCGCAAGCTGTCGCGGCTGCCCCTGCCAGGACTCGCCATTGCTGGTTCCATTCGTCACATACGACCGCGCGGTGCTCACCTCATAGAAGAAATAATCCGCCACGTCGTGGAAACGCATGTCGCCCGAAATCTCATACCGGCGAGCCGCGCCGATCACCTGCGGGATGTGCGTGTTCACGTGCAGCCCGCGCAGTTCATCGCGCCGCGAGGCCAGCGGATTGAAGAAAACCTTCTTGGTAAACCGGTCTCCTACCGCCGCCCAATGGTCGTTGTTGGTAGCCGCGGCCAGATTGTACAGCACCTCATTCATCCCGCCGTACTCGGTCTGCAGGATCTGCTGCATGTGTTCTTCGGATTTGGGCGCGGTCCAATCGTCGGCCCACTGCGCCATCCCTTCGACCACCTGCAACGCCTGCTGATTCCCAGCCAACCGGTACATGTCGAACATGCCGGCCATGATCTTGTGGATGGTGTAGAACGGCGCCCACACGTTTTGGCGGGCGTCCAACCGGTCCCAAAACTCGGTTGGAAAAGCACTCAGGTATTTCCCGCCCAGCGCCTGCTGGCACTTGGCGAGTTCGCCCACCATTTCGTCGGCTTTCGACTTTGCGTCTTTGTCGCCGGTGGAAGCGTACAACTGCGCGCTGGCGGAAAGAAAATGTCCCGTAAAATGCCCGCGCAGTTCGCTCGCGCGCTGGCCGTTGGCCGGCTGCTCCCATCCGCCGAAAGGTTTTTGCGGCGCACCCGGCAGTCCTGCGTTGGCGCGGAAATTGTAGACCAGCCGGTCGACTGCCAGCCGCGACATGAATCCGCGATTCCATTCCTGCGCGTCGTAGAACACGCTGGGCAGGAGACGCACCTGGGTCATCGGAAAAGGCTCGGCCCGGGGCGGGACATCACTCCGCTTGAATTCGAGAGGGGCCTGAAACGGAGGGACTTCCGGAGGGCGTCCGCGGCCCGCCGGAGCGGCCGGAGCCGGTGACGGATTCTGAGCGAGCACGGTCGGCGCTCCCGCGGCGAACGCTGTGCCTGCGGCGAGCGTGGTAAAGGTTCTGCGATTGATGTTCCCGCGCATAACGGTTAACAGTATGTCACCGTTTTTCGCCGCTCGGGTGTATCATCCGAACTAGTGAAAACCACGCGCAGAGACTTCTTTGCAAGCGCGGCAGCCGCTGCGCTGACAGCGCGAGCGCAGACCACCATGAAGACCATCCGCACATCCATTCTCGAAATCGGCTACGAGGAATCAGGTCCGCCGGGAGGCTTCCCCGTGATCCTCCTGCACGGCTTCCCCGACGATGCCCACGCCTTTGACGACGTCGCGCCGCCGCTGGCCAAAGCCGGTTATCGCGTACTGGTTCCGTATCTGCGCGGCTACGGCCCCACGCGCTTCCTGGACTCCGCCGCGCCGCGCATGGGTGAGCAGGCGGCCATCGGCCAGGATCTGATCGATTTCGCCGACTCGCTCGGCATCGCGCGCTTCGCCGTCAGCGGGTTCGATTGGGGCAATCGCGCGGCAAATATCGCCGCGGCTCTGCATCCTGAGCGCATCCGCGCCGCAGTCTTTGTCCACGGCTACTCCATCCAGAACGTGACCGCGCCGCAACGGGCGACGGCTCCTGCGGCCGCGCACAACCTCTGGTATCAGTGGTTTTTCAACACCGAAGCCGGCCGGGCTACGCTGCAGGCCGATCGCAAGGGTCTGTGCAAGCTGCTGTGGCAACTCTGGTCGCCGGGTTGGCATTTCACCGACGAAGTCTACAATCGCACGGCGGCGTCTTTCGACAATCCCGACTTCGTCGATGTGGTCATCCACTCCTATCGCCATCGCATCGGAAACGCGGCGGGTGAAGAACGTTTCAAAGCCGTGGAGCAGCAACTCGCCCAGCGGCCCAAGATTCAGGCTCCGTGCATCACGCTCTACGGAGCCGACGACGGCATCGCCCGCCCCGCCGCGCAGGCTCCCGGCGAGGTCAACGCTTTCCCCAACCTGGTCGCACGGCGAGTTATTCCCGATTGCGGCCATTTTCTGCCGAGAGAGAAGCCGGAGGCGGTGTCGTCGGCGATGCTGGAGTTGCTCGACAAGACCCGCTAGTCATCATCATGTTTGGTGCTCAAGTACCCGTCCGGGTACTCGGGATGCGGCACCGGCTTGGGCTTGTGCTTGCCTTCCACCGGCGCGAGGAACGAAGAAATCAACTGCTCCAGCTTGCGCTTGCCGCACTTCGGGCAGGCGACCTTCTCGGTCGCCGGCTTCAGCACCAGCTTCTCGAATCGCTTCCCGCAGCCCTTGCACAGGTACTCAAAGATCGGCATACCCTTCTAGTGTTCAACGACCGAGGTCACTGGTCAACTGGGGTGAGATTCTCCCGATGGTCGCGACACATTGAGTCAGTGAAGGTGGCTCACCGTCGCGGGCCACGAGTCCGATGGGATGCCCCTAAGACGCTCCGGTCTATACTGAGGCAAGCGGGCAGACTATGACGAAGTACCTGATCCTCTTCGAAAAATCGAGCACGGGTTACGGAGCCTACGCGCCCGACCTTCCCGGCTGCGTGGCGACGGGCCGTACGCTGGACCAGACTAGGCGTCGGATGACCAAAGCCATTGAGATGCACCTCGCCGCAATGCGGGAGGATGGCGACGAGATCCCCAAACCGTCAAGAATCGACCTTGTGGAGATAGCGTGAGCACACCGAGCTTGGTGCGGGGGCTGCCGTTCGACGCTTATCCGGGTGGTGGCCGGCAACCTCTCGGACCGTGGAAGGGATCCAATGCAAAACACGACTACGGACTGAAACTCATGAGGCTGACCGGACAGACGCGCTGCGCTTACTGCGACGCAGACTTCGCAGTCGCCTACGAAACATGGCTGACTTTGGTGGTTGACCATGTTGTTCCGCTCAGCGTCTGCCGACGAATCGGTATCCCCGGCAAATTGTACTGGGATCTTTCCAATGCCGCGCTAGCCTGCGCGGCATGCAACGGGTTCTGTAACCGGTACAGTCCGGCCTTCGCAATAGAGGCAGTTGATACACCGGACGCGTTTTACGATTTGCGAGATAAGATTTTCATTGAGCGTAGAAAGTTGATAGCGGAAAGGCACGAGTCCGGAGCGAAAGTTCTTCGACGGAAGCCCTTGGGTAACCTCGGCCGGAAATGGCGATTAGAGTGAGTGCAGCCGTCGCTACGCTAAACTGAGGGTGTCCCAGCCTTACCCATGTTTGACAACTTAAGCGACAAACTCCAGCGCGTCTTCAAAAACCTCCGCGGAGAAGGAAAACTCAGCGAGGCCAATATGGAGGCCGCGCTGCGCGAGATCCGCGTGGCGCTGCTCGAGGCCGACGTGCATTTCCGCGTGGTGAAGCAGTTCATCGAAGCGGTCAAGGAAAAGGCCATGGGCCAGGACGTGCTCACCGCGCTTTCGCCCACCCAGCAGGTCATCAAGATCGTCCGCGAGGAAATGGTCAAGATGCTGGGCCAGCACCAGGCTCGCCTGCGCACCGCCTCCGAGCCTCCCAGCGTCTTCCTCATCGTCGGCCTGCAGGGCTCCGGCAAAACCACCTCCACGGCCAAGCTGGCGCGTTATCTCTCCAAGGAAAAGCACTCGCCGATCATGGTCTCGGTGGACGTCTATCGCCCCGCCGCGCGCAAGCAGTTGAGCATCCTGGCCAAGGATCTGAAGCTGCCGATTTACGAAGGCACGCCCGAGGAAACCAAGCCGCTCGAGTTGGCCCGCTCCGCGCGTAAAGAAGCCGTGCAAACCGGCCGCGACATTCTGCTGGTCGACACCGCTGGACGCCTGCACATCGATGACGAGCTGATGACCGAGCTGTCTTCGCTCAAGGAACTGCTCAACCCCACCGAGATTCTCTTCGTCGCCGACGCCATGACCGGTCAGGACGCGGTCAAATCCGCCGACGAGTTCCACAAGCGCCTGGGCATCACCGGCGTGGTCCTGACCAAGATGGACGGCGACGCGCGCGGCGGCGCAGCGCTGTCGATTCGCGCGGTCACCGGCCAGCCGCTCAAGTTTGTCGGCGTGGGCGAAAAGCCGGATGCCCTCGAAGCCTTTCACCCCGATCGCGTGGCGCAGCGCATTCTGGGCATGGGCGACATGCTCAGCCTGATCGAGAAGGTGGAACAGAGCATCGACCAGAAGTCCGCCGAGGAGATGCAGCGCAAGCTCATAGAAGACGACTTCACGCTGGCCGATTTTCGCGACCAGATGAAACAGTTGCGCAAGCTGGGCTCGCTGGAATCGCTGCTCGGCATGATGCCGCAGATCGGCCCGCTGAAGGATCTCAAGAACGCCAAGGTGGAAGAGAGCGAGATCACGCGTATCGTGGCCATCGTCGATTCCATGACGCCCAAGGAACGCGCCAATCATATGATCGTCAACGGCGCGCGCCGCCGCCGCATCGCCAAGGGCAGCGGAACCTCCGTGCAGGAAGTCAACAAATTGCTGAAGCAATACGCCGAAACGCGCAAGATGATGAAGAGCATCACCGGCGCGGGCGGGTTCCTGGGTAAGCGCCTCGCCAAATTCAAATTGCCGGGAATGCCCGGATTCGGACAGTAGCGGCACTACACACGCCCTTGGACAACGCCCAAGTTTACGCAATAATAGGTTCTGACCCCATGAGGAGTAATTGAAACAATGCTGATGATTCGTTTGGCGCGGTTCGGCGCCAAGAAAAACCCCACCTATCGCCTGGTGGTGATCGACAAGGAACGCGCCCGCGACAGCCGCGCCGTAGAAGTGGTGGGCACTTACAATCCTGTGGCCCAGCCCAAGGCCATTAAGCTGGATCACGACCGCATCGCCCACTGGATGAAGAATGGCGCGCGGCCTTCCGACACCGTCGCGCGCTTGATCAAGACCAACCCTGCGCCTGTTGCTGAGCCGGCTCCCACGGCGTAGTTACCATGGAGCGGACACGCCGCTCCATCGATTTCGCCGCAGGTCGTCGCAAACAAATCGCCCCGCCTCTTGACGATCTGTTAGAATCATTCCAAGCAGGAGGGTGAAACGGGTGAAAGACTTGGTAACTGAGATCGCGAAAGCGCTTGTGGATATTCCAGATGAAGTGTCGGTTCGCGAGGTGCAAGGCGAACAGGTCACGGTCCTCGAGCTGCGCGTCGCGCCGACCGATCTCGGCAAAGTCATCGGGAAACAGGGGCGCACGGCGCGCTCAATCCGGACTTTGTTGGGGGCAGCCGGCATGAAACTGAACCGCCGCTTTACGCTGGAGATTCTCGAATAACCGGGGAGCCGGAAGCCGCAGAGCCGTGGGCGAGTGTCGGCCGTCTGGGCCGCACCCGCGGCCGGCGCGGCGAATTCAAGGCCGAAATTTATCATTCCGATCCCGGCCGGGCCGAACGTCTCAAGGAGGTCCGGCTGGAAAAAGGCTCCCTGAGCCGTGTCAGTCAGATCGAATCGGTCTGGCATCACGATGGCGTTCCGGTGCTGAAATTCTCCGGCATCGACTCCATCTCCGACGCCGAGCCCTGGGAGCATGCCGACATCCTGGTGCGATCGAGCGAGCTCGCCCAGCCGGGAGAAGGCGAGTTTCTGTATACAGACCTAATCGGATGCGTGGTCTGGGATACGGACCGCGACCAGCCGCTGGGAGCGGTCCGCGGCATTCAGGAATATGGGGGCGCACCGCTGCTCGAAGTGGACGCGGGCGGGCGCGAGGTGCTGGTGCCGCTGGCGCGCGCCATATGCCGGGAGATCGATATCGCCCGTAAAATCATTCGTGCTAAGCTGCCTGAGGGATTAACCGAGTTGTAGCCAAGCTGTACTTTGGGGCTCCCGCATCACCGCCGTGACCTTCCACATCCTCACCATCTTCCCCGAGTTTTTCCGCGGACCCCTGGAACACGGTATCATTCAAAGAGCGAGGGAATCCGGACGGATCGGCATTGAAGTGCACGATCTGCGGCGCTGGACCCACGACCGGCACAGGACCGTCGACGATCGGCCCTTTGGCGGCGGCGAGGGGATGGTGCTGAAACCTGGGCCCTTGTTTGATGCGGTAGAGTCGATCTGGCCAGCACGGAATCCGGACCAGAAAGTCATTCTGCTCTCGGCTCAAGGCCGTAGGTTTGATCAGGCGCGGGCGCGTGAATTGGCTCGCGTAAAGGAGTTGTTGTTGATCTGCGGCCGCTATGAGGGCGTCGATGAGCGCGTGGCGGAGCATCTGGCCGACCAGGAGCTCTCCATCGGCGATTTCGTGCTGAGTGGCGGCGAGCTGGCCGCGGCCGTGGTCATCGACGTGGTGGCGCGGCTGCAGGAAGGCGTGCTGGGCAACCAGGACTCGGCCGTGAATGAGTCGTTTGGAGAGGAAGGATTGCTGGATTGCCCGCAGTATACGCGGCCGGCGGAGTTCCGGGGCTGGAAAGTGCCCGACACCCTGCTGGGCGGCAACCATGAGGAGATTCGCGAATGGCGCCGGCGCGCCGCGCTGCAGAAAACCGCGCGGCTGAGGCCCGATCTGATCGAGCACAGGCCGGAGCTGCTCGAAGCTTTAGAATTGAGGACAAGTAAATGAACCACCCCCTGTTGAATAAAATTCTGGTGAAGAACCAGCGAGCCACCAACCACCCCGACTTCCGCCCCGGCGACACCATCCGCGTGCACGTCAAGATCAAGGAAGGCGACAAGGAACGCCTGCAGGCCTTCGAAGGCACCGTCATCGCCGAACACAACACCGGAATGGGCAAGACCGTCACCGTGCGCAAAGTCAGCTTCGGGCAGGGCGTGGAGCGCATCTTCCCGCTGCACGCTCCGGTGGTGGATCACATCGACATCGTGCGCACTGGACGGGTCCGCCGCGCCAAGCTGTATTACCTGCGCGAACTTAAAGGGAAGGCAGCGCGGCTCCGGGAACGGGAATAGCAGGGCGGACCGCCAGGGTCTCCCCGCACCATTTCTCATGCCCACCAGCCGTCATGAGCGCGCCTTGCTTCGCGCCGGCTACAGCGCCGTAGCTGGAGTCGACGAAGCCGGTAGGGGAGCCTTGTTCGGTCCCGTGTTCGCCGCGGCGGTGGTGCTGGATCCGCAGCGCCCCATTCGCGGCCTGGACGACAGCAAGTGCCTGGAGCCGGAGCGTCGCGAAACGCTCGCCGCCAGGATCCGGGAACGTGCGCGAGCCTGGGCAGTGGGGGCGGCCGACGCTTTTGAGATTGATCGCATGAACATTCTGGAAGCCGCGCGCTTGGCCATGCGGCGGGCGGTGGGGCTTATTACAGGACAGTGCGACCATCTGCTCATCGACGCCATTCGCATCCCCGTCGACCTACCCCAAACCCCTCTGATTCATGGAGATGCGCGCTCGTTCTCGATCGCGGCCGCGTCCATTTTGGCCAAGGTCGAGCGTGATCGCGCGCTGTGCGCATGGTCTAAGGTCTTTCCGAAATATTGCCTAAGCCAAAATAAGGGGTATGGGACGGCCGCGCATCTGGCGGCCCTGGACTGCTTCGGCCCCACCGCACTGCACCGATTCAGCTTCGAGCCGGTCCGCAGCCGTACACCCTGGCAAGTTTGGACCGGCTATCCTGAGCCGGCCGGAGACCCGCAGCCGGAACAATGTGAGTTATTTGCATGTCCCTGAGTCCTCAATCTCCGCAGGGGCTCACTAATCCCGAGCCCCCCTCCGCTACCACTGATCCGAGTACTTCTAGGCCAAAGATCGGGTGGCAAAGGCGGCTGTTGCGCTTCTCGCTGGCCTTGTTCACGCTGGAAGTGGGCTTATTCCTGGTCTTTTTCCCCTGGACACAAAGCTGGGATGTCAATTATTTTCAGAATCTTACGCCAGGACTTCAGGACCTCTGGAAACAACCTTCCTTCCGTGGAGCCCTAACCGGGCTCGGTTTCGTTAACATCTACATCGCCTGCCTTCAAGTCGTCCACTCCTTCCGCAAAAACTAGCCTCTTACAGAGCCTTTATCGTACTAAGGATTAATCCTAGGGGATCCCCCTGGTAACATCTTAGTACCATTAGGGTGTCTTTCTTAGACACGCAGTAAGCAAAAGTTCCTGGTTGGAACGGTAAAGGTTGGTGTTAGCGATGACCAAGCCCCGAGGGCTATTTACAATCTATGCTACAATTTGCCTAGTGTTTGTTTTGGCGCTGGCTTTGAGCGCCATGACATACCATGGTTCTGTTTCGGCAACGAGCGGTTCCAGCGGAAAAACCCTGGCGGGGTCGCCCCCTCCTCCTGATGATGATGAGAGCACCGGAAACATCCGGCTTGCGGGTTCACCTCCGCCTCCGGACGATGACGAGAGCACCGGAAACATCCGGCTTGCGGGTTCGCCTCCGCCTCCGGATGACGATGAGAGCACTGGGAATATCCGGATTGCCTCAGTTCTGCCTCAAACCCTTTTGCAATAGTAGTTTCTTCTTCTCGGCCCGACTCCTGCGCTCCCCGGGAGTTGGGTCATGATTTCCTTGCCTCGAATCCCGTATCTGGTTGATACGCTGTGTCAGTTTGTTCTGCTGTGTCTCTTGGTTGGAGGTTCCTACCGGAAGCGTCCTGCCTTCTCTATCTATATCCTTCTAGCCTTTGTGGCGGATTTGGTTGAAGACATCGTTGTTTACGGCCGATTGGGCTGGAGAAGCTCCACTTATCGCACGCTCTACTGGACTGATCATGTGGCGCTGGATCTGATCCTGTTCCTGGTGGTGATCGTCTTCACCTATCAGGCGTTGGGACAGAATCCGTTCCGGCAGATTGCGGCCAAAGCGCTGGCAATCATCGCGATCTTGGCGCTAGTCCTGCCCTTCGTATTCTTGCCGGACCATCACGGCAAGGCGCACGGCTCCTTCGACAGCCAATGGTTCAATCACACCAGCCAAATCTTAAACTTTGGCGCGGCGATCATGAACGTGGTTTTATGGACTGCACTGCTCACCAACCGTAAGCGCGATCCGGAGCTGGTCACTCTCAGCATCGGCGTCGGAATTCTGACCACGAGCGCCGCCATCGCCTGGGGAGCCAGGCAATGGCTGTCCGAGGCGAATCGCTGGCCGGTCGACATCTTCATGACTGCTGCTCACCTGTCCGCGGTCATTCTCTGGTGCTGGCTGTTCCGCCCGAAAGCGTGGAGATCGGGCGACGCCGTGCCTCCACGCGCTGCGCCTCCCGGCGCAACTCCGCCCAGCGCTCAACCCCAAGCTCTGACCACCCCGTCCTAAGAGCTTCTGGTCTGACGCTCTTCTCTTGCCCCGTTTCGCCGGTTAGTGGTAGCATGCCTCGTGGCTCCCGCTGAGACCGCCGCACCCGCTAAGACCTTCGCCGATCGCCTGTTCGCGCCGGTCGACATCGCGTCGCTGGTCTACTTCCGCATCGCCTTCGGATTGATCCTGCTGGTCAACGTCCAGCGCTACTTTGCGAACGGATGGATCCGCCTGGAGTTCATCCGCCCGCGCTTCCATTTCACCTACTACGGCTTCGGGTGGGTGCATCCCTGGCCCGGCAACGGCATGTACATTCACTTTGCCGCGCTGGGCGTGCTGGCCTTCTTTATCGCCATCGGCTTTGCCTACCGTGTCAGCGCAATCCTGTTCTTCCTGGGATTCACCTACACGTTCCTGCTGGAGGAATCGGTGTACCTGAACCACTACTACTTTGTGGGTCTGGTCAGCTTCCTCATGATCTTCGTCCCCGCGCATCATAAGTTCTCGGTGGACGCGTGGCTCCGCCCGAACCTCGCTTCCGATTTCGCGCCGGCCTGGAGCCTATGGATTCTGCGCGGGCAGATGGGCGTGGTGTATTTCTTCGGAGGCATCGCCAAGATCAATTGGGACTGGCTGCAGGGCTGGCCGCTGCGCCTGTGGCTCCCGCACGATCTCACCCTTCCCATCGTCTCCGCGGTTCGCGACCAGGCCTGGCTGGCGCTGTTCTTCAGCTACTCCGGCTTGCTGCTCGACCTGCTGGCCGTGCCGCTGCTGCTGTGGCGCCGCACGCGGGTGTTCATGTTCTGCGTGCTGGCTCTGTTTCACCTGACCAACCTGAGCCTGTTCGAGATCGGAATTTTTCCGTGGTTTGCGACCGCAATGACGGCCCTCTACTTCGAGCCGGATTGGCCGCGCAGCGTCATGCGCTGGATGGTGAAGGCCATGGGAGGCAGCCCGGCGCCCGCGCCCGTGGCGCCTGCGGGAATGACCCCGCGCTTCCGCGGCGCGATTCTTGCTGGCCTCGCCGTATATTCCGCCGTTCAAATATTAGTCCCGCTACGCCACTGGCTGTATCCCGGCAACCCCGCCTGGACCGAAGAAGGGCACCGCTTCTCTTGGCGCATGAAGCTGCACGACAAACAAGGGAGCATGACGTTCACATTCACCGATCCCGAGAACGGCAGGTCCTGGGAGGCCGACATTGCTCACTATCTGCCGCCGTTCCAGTACAACAAAATGGCGTGGAGACCGGATATGATCCTGCAGTTCGCCAATTACCTGGCGGACCGGGAGACCAAGCGGGGACATCAGCGCTTGGAGGTTCGAGCCGATGTCGAGCTGGGATTGAACGGCCGCGAGGCGCAACCTATTGTGGACCCAACGGTGGATTTGGCCGCGCAGCAGCCCTCGCTGTGGCCGAAGCCTTGGATCACCAAGCTGACCGCGCCGCGCGCCGCCAAGCCGATTCGAGGCTATGCGTCGCCCGAAGACTAGAACTGAGCCGCGCCCGAAGCAAGCGGGCCAGAACGGCAAGAACTCCGCTCCCTCTGGTCGCGGCTCCGCATGAAGCGGACTAACTGCGCCGGATGCTGATCCCCAGCTCGCGCAACTGCCGCTCCGGCACCTCCGAGGGAGCGTCCGACATCAGATCCGTTCCCTTGGCGGTCTTGGGGAACGGAATCACTTCGCGAATGGAGGTCTCGCCGCACAGGATCATCACCAGCCGGTCCAGGCCAAGCGCGATGCCTCCGTGCGGCGGCGCTCCAAACTCCAACGCTTCGAGCAAAAATCCAAAGCGCTTGCGAGCCTCCTCTTCGCTGTAACTCAGGGCCGAGAAAACCTTCGACTGCACGTCGCGGCGGTGAATACGAATCGAGCCGGAGCCCAGTTCCGTGCCGTTCAGCACCAGGTCGTAGGATTTCGCGCGGCAGTGCGCCGGATCCGACGTCAGCTTGTCGATGTCTTCATCGTGCACGGAAGTGAAGGGATGGTGCGCCGCGTTCCAGCGGCCCTCCTCCTCATCCCACTCGAACATCGGAAAGTCCACCACCCATAGAAACTGAAAGTTTTCCGGGTCCAGCAGCTTGTGCCGGTCGTTGTATTTCTGGGCCGCGTGCAGCCGCAGTTGCCCGCAAGCCTTCAGGACCGTCTCGTCGGGCAGAGGACCTTTCGGTTCGCCCGCCCATCCTGCGAGCAGCAGCAGATCCTCTTCACCTGCCCCGGTTCTCTTGCGAACCTCGGCCATAGCCTCAGGAAAATCCCGTTCCAGCCGCTTTGCGTCGTCGTAGACGCGCAGGCCGCGCTCGCTCCCGAACGCCTTCAGATCGTCGCGTTCTTTGCGCGACACCGGGCCGGTCTTGGGAATCACGATCGCCACCAGGGGCAGGTCTTTTCCGTCATGGGCCGGAGTCAGATTCTGCCCGGCGAACAGGTCCTCGACGCAACGGAACGGAGGAATGCGCAGATCCGGTTTGTCGCTGCCGTACATGCGCATGGCCTGCGCGTAGGTCAGCCGCGGGAATTTCGAGGGAACCTCGAAGCCGGCCACTTTGCACGCCGAGCCGATCACCGGCTCGATGGTTTCGTAGATCTGCTCCTGCTGCGGGAAGGACATCTCCAGGTCGATTTGCGTAAACTCCGGCTGCCGGTCCGCACGCAGGTCCTCATCGCGGAAGCAGCGTACGATCTGAAAATACTTCTCGAAGCCCGAGATCATCAGGAGCTGCTTGTAGATCTGCGGCGATTGCGGCAGCGCGTAGAAGCAGCCCGGGTTGACGCGGCTCGGCACCAGGTAGTCGCGTGCGCCCTCCGGAGTCGATTTGCCCATGAACGGCGTCTCGATCTCCAGAAATCCCATGCCGGTAAGGACCTCGCGCACGGCAAAGGCGATCTTCGAGCGCAGGATGATGTTGCGCTGCATGTGCGGCCGGCGCAGGTCGACGTAGCGATACTTCAAGCGCGCATCTTCCTTCACGTCCACGGTTTCTTCCATGGGAAACGGCGGCGTCCGCGAGACGTTCAGTATCCACAGCTTCTCGGCGACCACCTCGACTTCGCCGGTTTCAAGCGTGGGATTGATGGTCTCCTTGGAACGCAGCGTCACCGGACCCTCAACCGCTATCACGTACTCCGAGGAGAGCTGATCGGCCTTGGCATGGACCTCCGGGTCGCCGTCGGCTTTGAAGACGATCTGGGTGACGCCTTCGCGGTCGCGCAAATTCACGAACAGCACTCCGCCATGGTCGCGGCGACGGTGCACCCAGCCCATCAGAATGGCCCGGCGGCCGGCATCGGAGGCGCGCAGAGAGCCGCAGGTGTGGGTGCGGCGCAGCTCGCCCAGAAAATCAAGCGCTACGGTTTCAGACATTTTTTCACTTGTTCCACGAGGTCCCTTTGCGGGAACGTCCTCTGTTCATGGCTTTCTAAATCTTTCATAGATACGGTGCCGGAAGAGACCTCAGTCTCGCCGAAAATAATCGCCAGGCGCGCGTTCAGCTTGTTGGCGGTCTCGAACACCTTCTTGAGTTTCCCCTCGGCCAGTTCCACGCGGACCCCTGCGCCGCGCAGTTGGGCCGCCGCGGAAAGCGCCGCATTGCGCGGGCCGTGCTCGCCCGTGAACGCGACAATTGCCAGCGGATCGGGCGGAAGCGCGACATTCCCCTCCACAGTCATGACCAGCCGGTCCTCGCCCATCGAAAATCCAACTCCGGGCGCGGCAATCTTGGACCCGATGCTCTCGGCCAGCCCGTCATAACGCCCGCCGGCCAGCACCGTGTTCTGCGATCCCAACCCCAGGCTGGTGATCTCAAATGTCGTGCGCATGTAATAATCCAGGCCGCGCACCAACCTGGGGCGTACTTCGTACGCGATTTGGCGATGATCCAGCGCGCCCCGCACGGCCGCAAAATGATCCCTGCACTTTGCGTCAAGGTGATCCAGAATCGACGGCAGCGTTTCGATGAGCGGCTGATCTTCGGGAACCTTGCAATCCAGAACGCGCAGCGGATTGGTGACCGCCCGGCGCTGGCAATCGCCACACATCGTGGACGCCACGTCCTTCAGCTTTTCACGCAAAAGCTCGACAAATACCGGACGGCAATCCGGGCAGCCCACCGAGTTGATCAGCACCGTGAAATCGGCCAGACCGGAGCGGCTCAGCAACTCCACGCTCATCTCGATCACCTCGGCGTCAACCAGCGGCGATTCCGAGCCGATGGCCTCCGCGCCGATCTGGAAAAACTGCCGGTAGCGCCCTTTTTGCGGCCGTTCCCGCCGGAACATCGGTCCCAGGTAGTAGAACTTCTTCACGCCCGGAAGCTGATCCAGACGATGTTCGATGTAAGCGCGCATCACCGAGGCGGTGTTCTCGGGCCGCAGCGTCAGGGAGCTGCCATGGTCGTCGAAGGTGTACATCTCCTTGCCGACAATGTCGGTATCGGCGCCTACTCCACGCGCAAATAGCGCCGTCTCCTCCAGAATCGGGGTGCGGATTTCGTGGTAGTTGTAGGCGCGCAACACCCCGCGCGCCACGGTCTCGACGTGGTTCCAGACGCTGCTTGAAGGCGGGAGAATATCCCGCATCCCTTTCACTGCCTTGATCATTTGGACTCGTTCAGGTAGTCTTCGGTGCGCTTAACGTAGCTATTGCAATTGATGCGGAACCGCTCTTTCTCTTCCTCGGTCACCGGGCGCTTGGGCTTGGCGGGAACGCCCATAGCCAAGGTGCCGGCCGGGATCTCCGCGCCTTCCGGAACCAGCGCTCCGGCGGCCACCACGGCTCCCTTGCCGATTTTGGCGCCATTCAGCACGATCGCGCCGATGCCGATCAGGACCTCATCCTCCACCACGCATCCATGCAGCACGGCCATGTGCCCCACCGTGACGCGATTGCCGATGGTGGCCGGAAACCGCGCATCGGTATGCACCACAGTCCCGTCCTGAATGCTGGTTTCATCGCCGATATGGATCGGCGCAATATCCCCGCGCAAGCTGGCCGAGGGCCAGACGCTGGACCTTTCCCCGATGGTCACGTCGCCAATGACCGCCGCGTCCGGGTCTACGTAGGCGGAAGGGGCAACGCGGGGCCGAACACCGCGAAAACTGCGAAGCATGGGTTTTCTGGATAAGCCGTCTTCTGAAAAGTATGGTTGGGTGAAAGTTTCATGCTACCAGATGCGCGTATTCTAAAGATATGCGACGCGCCGCTGCTGTGCTGGTTCTGGCCGCTGCCCTTCGCGGAGCCAACGTAACCCAGTCCATGATCGCCCGTGTCAGCGAGGAGGCCGACGCCTTCCGCCGCGCGGCCCCGACCATCGTCGGCCATGAGACGCTCGATCAGAAAGCCCGCAAGCCTGCGCCGCGCTTCCGTCCGCGCGTAGGGAACGACGCCAAAGCGCCCCCGCCGGTGACCTGGCAGGACCGTCAGATCGTCTCCGAGTACGGGTTCATTGCTTTCCCCGGCGGCACAGGGCCGTCAGGCTCCGTTGTGCCGCCGGGTTCCTCGGGAAGCGACGAGCTCACCCTGCACGAGCTGCGCCGCGTCATCTCGGTCGACAGCCATCCGGTCTCCGACAAAAAGAACGAGGATTCGCTCGCGCGCATCATCGCGCTCAAAGACGATCAACGGGAGCGGGAGTTGCTGAAGGAGTTTGAAAAGTACGGCCTGACCGGCGCGGTGACCGATTTCGGCCCGCTCCTGCTGCTGTTCACCCCGCGCGGCATCGAGCACTTCGAGTTTTCCCTCAAGGGGCGGCAAACGCTCGGCGCGGTGGATGCGCTGGTGTTTCGTTATACCCAGATCGATGGCGACGAATTGCTGAGCATCTTTGACAAAGGCAAGACCCACCGGTTGAAAGTCCAAGGCGAGCTGTGGGTGCGGTCGAGCGACTATCTTCCGCTGCGCGTCACGCTTTCGGCCGGCGAAGGCCAGGGAGCCTCCACCGTGCGCGAGGAAGCCTCAGTGGATTACGTACAGAGCTCCTTCGGCCTAGTGGTGCCCTCCGCCGTCGATCACAAGGAACTGATCGGGGGCCAGCTCTTCGTCCAGAATTCCTTTATTTACAGCGACTTTCACAAATTCGGCGCAGACGCCCAGATCGAGTTCGCCCCCAAATGACCCGCTACGTCTACCTGCACGGTTTTGCGTCCTCGCCGCAATCCGGCAAAGCCCAATTCTTCCGCAAGCGGCTGGAGGAACAGGGCATCGAACTGCACATTCCGGCACTCGACGGGGGTGATTTTGCCCATCTCACGATTTCAAGTCAGCTCCGGATCGTCGATGAGGCCGTCGCCGGGCGGCCCACCGTTCTATTCGGGTCGAGCATGGGCGGCTATCTCGCGGCACTCTACGCCGCACAGCACGCCAATATCGAGAAGCTGATCCTGATGGCTCCCGCGTTCCAGTTTCCCCAGCGCTGGCGCGAGCGCTATTCGGCCCAGGATCTGGAAACTTGGAGACGAAATGGCTTCGCCAGCGTCTTCCATTATGGATTCGGCCGGGAAATGCCTCTCGGCTACCAGCTTATGGAGGATTCGCAACACTTTGACGGGGAGCCGGAGTTTACGCAGCCGGCTCTGATTTTTCACGGCAACCTCGATCCGGTGGTCCCGGCGAGGATTTCCACAGGCTACGCGGCGCGGCGCTTCAATATCACGCTGCGGCTGTTCGATTCCGGGCATGAGCTGAACGACGTTCTGGAGGATTTGTGGGACGAAACAGCCCGGTTCCTTGGTTTGAGGATCGCGGTATGATAAAAGGTAGATCGATCTATGGAGATCGGCCTGTCGTAAGTAACCGAAGGCCCGTTGAACTACGTCAGTTGCAATGAGGCAAGGGAAGCAGTTAGGATTGCCGAATAAAGTGGGGGCAGAAATATGCCGGATGAAGTAAAGCTTGACCCAACATTCCATGTCCCGGAAGAAGACCCGGATATCCATTTGCAGCGCCTGCTAGCACCGCAGGATTTGGATGAGCCGTTCTACAAGAGCATCTCCAAAACCATCAAGAATCTCATCCATCCGCCGCCTCCTCCTCCGCCCCTGGTAATCACCTCCAAGCCGGTAGATCCATCTGAGCTGAAGGGCTTGAATGGTCTGTATGGCGGCAATGAGAGTCGCGCAGCCATCAGTTCGATTGCGATTCACGTCGGCGTGGTCGTGTTGCTGCTGTGGCTCGGTTCGCTAAAGGTAGTGCAGAAGGCTGCCAAGGAAGTGGTCACGCTGATGGCGCCTCCTCCGCCTCTCAAGCCGGCGCCGAAGTCGGGCGGCGGCGGCGGCGGAGCTCGCCAGCCGGAAGTGAAGAAGGCGGACATTCCCAAACCTCGCAAGGTGTACACGCCTCCGACTACGCAGCAGTTCCAGACCAAGCTGGAGGTTCCCTCCTCCTTGCTGGACGTCCAGTTGACTACAGACCCGAATGACATCGGCAACGTCACCGGCCTGTCCGCTCTCAATGGAGCCGGTTATGGCGGCGGCATCGGCAACGGCAAAGGCGGCGGCATTGGCAACGGCAATGGCCCGGGCTTCGGCAACGGCAGCGGCGGCGGTTCCGGCGGCGGCGTTTACAAACCCGGCGGGGACGTCACCAATCCGATCCCGGTCAACCGGCCTGAGCCGCAGTATTCCGAAGAGGCCCGCAAAGCCAAGTGGGGCGGAACGGTGCTGCTCTCCCTGGTGGTGGACGAAACGGGACATACCCGCGAGATCAAGGTGCTGAAGCCTCTCGGCCTCGGGCTGGATGAGAAAGCCATCGAAGCAGTCTCGAAATGGACCTTCATTCCAGGCAAGAAGGGCGGCAAGCCCGTCGCCGTGGCAGCGCAGATCGAAGTCACCTTCCGCCTGCTGTAGTCTTCTATAACCTGTATAACCTGATAGCATGATCTAGGCGCGTGGTTAAATCCGGGCGCCTAAACTTTCATGCCCAAGCATCGTTCCTCCGTCCAAGGCCGCCTGGTCCTGCTGGCCGTGGTGGTGCTGTTTCTGCTGGTATTCGGCCGCTCCATCTGCTCCCTGTTCATCGACTACTTGTGGTGGAAGGAGATGGGCCAAGTCGCCACCTGGGTCCGCGGCCTGAGCTACGTCTATGCGACCAACGTGGCCGAATGGTTGCTTGCCTTCGTGGTGCTGTGGATCGCCCACGCCCGCGGCGTGAGATATGCGGGCGCCCGCCTGGGCGACCACCGGATCTATTCGCGCATCGCCACGCTGGTGCTGGCGTTTGTAGCGCTGTTGATCGCCGGGGTGGCGATGAACGGCTGGGTGGTGGCGCGCTACGCCGCCGGCTCCGGCGTCCCGTCCACGTGGACCGACCCGGCTTTCGGCCGTCCGCTCAGCTTCTACTTCTTCGAGCTTCCCTTCTACACCGGCGTCCTCAACTTCATCGAGATTCTGGCCGCCGCCGGCGCCCTGGCGTTTTATCTGGGCGCGCGCCTGTGGCAGATCCGGCGCGAGTTCCCGGAGATGGCCTCCGCCGGCCGCCTCGACATGGACCGCTTGCGCGAACTGGGACGCCTGGAAGCCGCCATGTTCCAATTTCTGGTGGCCGGGTTCCTGGTCGCTCTGGCCGCCAGCTTCTGGCTGGACCGCTACCAGATGCTGTTCGCCGACCACGGCACGCTGCTGACCGGGATGGACTACATTCAACAAAACCTGGGCATTCCGTTTCAATACGCCAAGGCCGGGGCCGCCGTGCTGGCGGCAATTTTAGTGCTGAGCCGCAAGCGCCTGTGGGCCATCGCCTGCGCCGTGGTGCTGATCCTGGACTTCGCCGTTCCGCCGCTGGTGAGCAACCTCTACGTCAAGCCGAATGAGCTGACCCTGGAGCGGCCGTACCTGCGCCGCCACATCGAAGCCACGCGCACCGCCTACGGGCTGGCGACCAATGAACACGAGCTCAGCTTCGATGCGCACGCGACCGGGCCGATCGATTTCACCCGCAATGAATCCTTGCTCGACAACGTCCGGCTGTGGGACTGGCGCGCCTTCCACGACACCCTCAGCCAGACCCAGCCCTCGCGGCCGTACGCCTACGCCGATACCGACGTCGACCGCTATAACATCGACGGCAAGATGCGCCAGACGCTGCTGGCCCCGCGCGAGCTCGACCTGGGCCAACTGGGAGACGCGCAGAACAGTTGGATCAATGCCAACGTAACCTACACCCACGGCTACGGCCTGGTTCTGGCCCTGGCCAGCCGCATCACGCCGGCCGGCCTGCCCGAGCTGCTGATTCGCGATACGCCGCCAATGATCTCCACACCGAGCCTCCAACTGACCCGGCCCGAAATCTATTTCGGCGAGCAGGCGCATGAGCCGGTCTTCGCGCCTTCGGCACAGCTCGAGTTCAATTACCAGGCGACGCCCGACAACAAGAACCATTACGACGGCGACGGCGGTTTCCCCATCGCCTCTCCGCTGTTGCGCATCGTCGCCGCGATCGCGGAGGGCGACTGGAACATCTTCCTGTCGGATGCGATCCGCGGCAACACGCGCATGATGATTCATCGCCGCGTGCTGGACCGGCTGGGCACTCTGGCCGAGTTCATCACCTGGGATCCGGATCCCTACATGGTGATCGACGAAGCCGGGCGGCTCAAATGGATCGTCGACGGCTACATGACCAGCGACGCGTTTCCGTACTCGCGGGAAGTGCAGGGGTCCGATCAGGAGTCGTTCAACTACATTCGCAACTCGGTCAAGGCCACCATCGACGCCTACGACGGCTCGGTTCATCTGTACGTGTTCGACCCCGAGGATCCTATGATCCAGGCGTATCAGCGCCTGTTTCCGGATCTCTTCGCGCCGGCCTCTGCGATGCCCGCCGATCTGCGCGCGCATACCCGCGCACCGGAGGCCTTGTTCCGCATCCAGGCGGAAATCTACGGGACGTATCACATGCGCGACCCTGATTCGTTCTACAATCGCGCCGATCTGTGGGACCTGGCGACTTCTTCGCAAAGCCAGACGGCGGCCAACGGCGGCACGCAGAGCGTCGCTCCGGTCTACATGGTGCTGACGCTTCCGGGCGAATCGAAACCGGAGTTCGTGCTGACCATCCCCTTCACGCCGCGAAATAAACAAAATCTGATCGCGCTGATGGTGACGCGCTGCGACGGCCCGCACCTGGGCGAAATCCAGTTCTACGAGCTGCCCAAGCAGGAGATCATCAAGGGGCCTTTGCAAATCGCCGCTTTAGTGAACCAGGACCAGGTGATTTCGAAAGACATCACCTTGTGGGGCCAGCTCGGATCCGAGGTGCTGATGCCTCCGATCCTGACCCTGCCCATCGACAATACCTTCCTCTACGTCGAGCCGATCTTCATCCAGGCCAAGCAGGCTCGCATGCCGCAGTTGACCAAGGTGGTGCTGGCGGTGGGCGATACGCTGGCCTACGAAGACACCTATGAGAAGGCGCTGGCGAGCTTGGCGGCGGAGTTGCATGGCCATCCTCCGCCCGCTCCCGCGCCTATCACCGCGGCCGGGGCTATAGCGGCACCGGCGCCCGCGGCTCCGCCGTCGAGCGATGCTCAGATGCGCCTGGACCAGATCCGCGCCCACCTGGAGCGCTACAAGCAGCTCTCGGCGCAAGGCAAGCTTGCCGACGCCGGCAAGGAGCTCGAAGCCATCGAGCAGTCGGCCGGAAAGTGAGGGTCCTCGGCGCACCCGATGGCCAAGGTGGACTACGTCGAAGTTTCCAGAGTCGCTCATGAGCTTGCGTCTCGAATGCGCTGGTGGGCCAGTGGCTATGCAGCCCGGCAGGCTGAGCAGGCGCTTGCAGATGGGCTTCCCGAGGATTACGAGTTTTGGCGGGCTGTGGAGGCCTCCTTGCTGCCTCGAACGTCGCCCGGCCCGTCGGTGCCCAACATGTAGAGTCAATCCGCTATCCTGAAATCCAGCGGTGGGGTTCGCTTAACGCCGCGCTTCGTTGCCGGATATGACGTCGCGCGGCCAATGACTCCTACGGGCGGGTTTCGCTCATGGGGGCTGCCGTCTAATCCTCCAACCCGCAAATTTCAAACGAAGGGAGACTTTGCGATTTGGGCGGCTACATCATGGTTCTGCTGGGCGGCGGCGCGGGGTCCCTGGCGCGCTATCTGCTATCCACCGCCATCATGGCGCGCACCGGCGGACGCTTTCCCTTCGGCACGGTCATTA
>CAWISY010000127.1:0-5163 GCA_963838455.1 Bryobacterales bacterium | reverse complement strand
AGGCCATGTCCTCCCAGAATCCAAAGACGTCGATATCCGTTTCTTCCAGCATCTGCGCGAGCATTTGGATGAGGAACTCCGCATCCGCATCCAGCATCTCTTCCACAAAGGCCGGATCGTCATAGTAGAGCGTGCAGAGGCGCTCGACGCCCACCAGATTGCGCAGGGGGCCAAAGCACCCGCCCCAGCGGTCGGCGATGACCACAAAGGGGAAATCCCGGTTGCGCAAGGCCCGCAGGCGCTGGCGCCAATCCGGACCGATCCGCTGACTCAGATCGGATTGCATCCTCTCGCGCCAATACTTGCGAAAGTCCTCGCGCGTGTCGATGGGATAACGAATGAACTGCGGCATGGAGCTCAGGGGATTGCTCTTGAATAGCCGCATCACGATGCCCTGCGGATCGACGAACGTCACGTGCTCGTCGTCCTCCTCCAAGACCTCACGAGGAAAGGGAGGCTGCGGCCAGAACCACGAAAACTCCACCCGCCATGGGTCGCAGCCCAAGTCGGTCTTGCCCGGCACATAACCTCCTTCGCGCGCCCATCGCTCCGCCGTCTCCGGCCAGGTGGGCCACATAAATTCGTACAGCGGCGCACGATCCACCGCTTGATAACTCATGGTGTTGAGAAAACGCTCGCGATCATTCATGAAATTTCCTTGCTGAGGGGGCGGATGGCCATCAAGCGGCAAATTTATATCCTTGCCCGTGGACAGTGATGATGAACTTCGGCTGCTTGGGATCGTTTTCCAGTTTCTGGCGCAGCCACGCCACGTGAACATCCACAGTGCGCGTGGAGGGCGCGGAGGAGTAGCCCCACACTTCCTTCAGCAGCTCGTCGCGGGTCAACGTCCTGCCGCGATGTTCGAGGAGATACCGAAGCAATTGAAACTCCTTGGTAGAAAGGCTGGCGGGGATGCCATCTCGCATGACTTCCGTGCGCCGCATGTCGATGCGCAGCGGGCCGAACTCGTAAAAATCCGGTCCTTCGCTGGCCGCGCCCTTTCCCCGGCGCAGCAGCGCCTCGACCCGCGCCAGCAGTTCAGCCATCTCAAAGGGCTTGGTCAGGTAGTCGTCCGCACCGATCTTCAGACCTTTGACCTTGTCCGCCATCTGCGTGCGCGCGGTCAGCATCAGAATCGGCGTGTTGCAGCCGAGCTTGCGCAACTCCTGGCAGATTTCGAATCCACTCTTACCCGGCAGCATGACGTCCAGAATGATCAGTGCATAGCGGGTTTGGGTGGCGCGCTCCACGGCGTGGGTTCCGTCGTAAAGGGCGTCCACCGTGTGTCCCTCGCTGCGCAGACGGTCACTCAACGTGAGCACCAGACCGGGTTCATCTTCGACCAACAGGATGTGAGCACTCATGAGGATTTCGCGAGCTCCTTCACCTGATCTTCCTTGGCGGCGGGCCGTAGCGCCGGCCTTGAGGCCGGCACATGCCGAGCTAAAGCTCGGCGCTACGTTACGCCGATGCCTCCTTCGCGGCGGGAAAATGCAGGGTAAACGCGCTGCCTTCACCGGGACGGCTGGCCACGGTCAGCTTTCCGCCCATGGCCTCCGCGGCTTCCTTAGCCAGGCTCAAGCCCAGTCCTGTGCCGTGCGTCTGCGAAGCACGCGCGGCGTTGCCCCGGTAGAAAGGCTCGAAAATGTGCGGAAGGTCGCCCGGCTCAATTCCCTGCCCGCGGTCCTGCACCGTAATCAAAACCTCTCCCGCCTCACTTCCCGAGCCGGGCTCCGCGCGCACGGCCATCCAGTGTCCCGCGGCGCCGTATTTCAGCGCATTGGTCATCAGGTTTTGCAGGCAGCGGCCCAGCGCTTTGGGATCCGCCATCACGGGGGGAAGATCCGGGGCCACTTCCTTTTCCACCGTAAAGCCGTTGGCGGTGGTAAGGTGGGCCAGATCCGCCACGGCGGAATCGATGGTCTCCGCTACGGCAACGGCGCGCGGCTCATACTGGCGAGTGTCCTTGCGCGTGGCGGCAAACAGCAGCACCTGCTCAATCATTGCGGCCAGGCGATGGGCCTCATTGCGGATCAACGTTCCGTACTGCTTCACCTGGGGCTTGGCTTCCACCACGCCGTCGGCAAGGTTCTCCGCCGCCGAGGAGATGACGCTCACCGGGGTGCGCAGTTCGTGCGAGACCCCGGTGACAAAATCCATCTGCATCCTGGCCAAACGGCGGATCCTCTGCGTCCAGACCACAACCAGCGCCATGCTGGCGGCGAGCACCAGGAGCACGCCAAAACCCAGCATCAGGTCGCGCCGCCAATACAGCACACCGGCTTCCGCCAGGGAATTGCCGGGATGCCGCACGACCAGTTTCCAGGTCGCCGCAGAAGCATCCGCCAGCACGAGTGCGCCGAGGACGCCCCGGCCGCGCGCCGGTCCCTCAAACCCCGGAGAAGGCGCAGGAACCCGTTCACGTCTTTCGGCGCTGCCCGGTTCACGCTGGGGACTCTCGCGCGGGTCAAATCCCCGCCAACGGCGCGAGCTGAAAAAGTGCACCGACTCATCCGGGGAGGTGACAAGCTCAGGCGACGGGTCGGACTGCGAGTGGAAAATAAAGTGAGGAGGATTCGCCGCATCGATAATGGCCACGTTAAAGAGCGGGCCATTCGATCCGCCAAAGTACCGCTGGGTCAGTTCCAGCAGGAATCGCTGCACCACATCGCGATTCAGTTCCACAATCACGAATCCGGCAGGCGAAAAGTCCGGCGGGCGCTCTCCGCGATTCCGGCGGAAACGCCGGCCTGGTTCAAAGATGGAGCGCACCATCACCATCGGCGCGGCCAATATTCTCCACCGCATGGCTCCCAGCCCTGATTCGCCGCGGCCGTTTGGCACCGCAATGCGATCAGTATCGCAGAGTTCACCGAGGCGAGCAGGGCAGGCGACTTCCGAAAAACTCTCCTCCTGCGGATCGAATTGGAGAAACGAATAGCCGCCGCTCTTCTCTTTTTCCCACAGATAGTAATTCGCCACCAATTCCCGGTGATCGGAGGAACGGGCCCAGTCCCCGCATTGCTGGGCGTAGAGGGATTCGATCGTAAGATTCTCATCGGGCGGGCGAAAGGAAAGGTTGGTGCAGACCGACGCCAGTTCGCGATGGACATCCTCGCGAAAGCCGTTCACTCCTGCCTCCAGGGCGGCCTGCTTCCGCTCCAGTTCCGCATCGCGAATTTGCGTGGTCCAGCGGTACTGGAGAACGCCCAAGACCACCAGGAGCGCACTAAGGCCGGCAATGATTCCCAATGCGCCCAACGATTGTTTGAACCTCGCGAACATAGTCCTAATAATAGACGAATTACAGGCCGGCGGCGATACAGACCGTGGCCGGGGTTGGGGACCAGGCCGCCGCTACTCCCCCCGGTAGTCGTCTCCCACTAAGGATTGGAGCTCTCGCCCCAGTCCAGAAAGCGGTGGAGGAATTCGACGGTGCCGACCCCGTGAATAGTGTGAGGGCCATTAAAAAATTCGATTCGCGTCCGGTCGCTCAGATTCATCTCATCGTAGTGTTTCCGCACCTTGGCGTACTCGTACGCCACCCAGGAATCCACCGAGACTCCGTCATCATGGCCGCGCTCGACCATGAAGGGGCGCGGGGTCATCAACTTGGCGAGATCGCTATAGTTAAAGGTATTGCCCAGGTCAAACTCCAGCATGTCATATTCAATCGTGAACACGTAGGATATCGGTGCGTCATCGCGGCTGACCTTCCAGATCCATTCGTTGAAGTCACCGGAGCAGATGGAGAGCGCGTAGCGGTCAAGCAGCGGCGGAACCCGCACGGCCGTCTTGCCTCCGTAAGAAAGTCCGTAAAAGCCGATGCGTGCCGGATCAACGAACGGCTGCTGGGCCAGCCATTCCAGCGTTCGCTCGTGCTGGCTCAAAATGAACGAAAAGATCGAAAGCTTGAGCGGGTTTGCCATGCGCTGGATCGCGCGAAAGGTTTCGCCTCCCAAGTAAGGATTTTGCGGACAATAGACAACGAAACCGTGATTGGCCAGGTCAGCTCCGATGTCGTGATAGTAATGCAGCACCGTACTGTCAGGCTCGATCAGATCCTGCGGCCGCCCCTCCAGCCCGTGCTGACACACCACCACGGGCCGCCTTTCGCCAGCCGCCATGCGCCGCGGGACGAGTAATATTCCGTAGCCGTAGACCTCCGGCCAAAGCGGTAACAAAACCTCGTAGCCGGTAAAGCCGACCTGTCTATAAATCACTCGCGTGTAAGCTTGCAGAGGTTCAGAAGGCGGCGGAAGTTTCCCGATGACCTCTTCCCACAGATAGTGCCGGTAGGATTCGGTTGTCTCCTTCCACTTCTCCACTGAAGAAGCGTCTGCCTTGTTCCAAAACTTGGCTCGCACCCGTTCCGACGCCATGACCGCGCGCTGCGTGAAGTCAACGAGCTGGCGAAACTGCCGGTGCAGCCGGTCACTTCCGTCGAAGTTCGGTCGATTGTCGCGTGGCGCGACGGCGGAATGCACCAAACTTCTGCCGCTGCCGAGGCTTTGCAGAAAGGCGCGCAGTGCGGCGTCCGATCCCGGCGGACCCTGCCCGTCTCCGCTGATCACCAGGCTGACGTAGTCGCCCACGCCCAGTTTCTTCGCCCGCTCGACTTCTGCTTTGACGTCGGAGAGCGGCGGACTGACCAAGCGCCCGGCAGCGGCGGAATTCATCTTCCCTTCTCCAGCCGGCGGCGGTCCGGCAATCTCCGGGCCTCGCGAGGCCTCCACAACCAGCGCGCGCGGAGCAATCAATCTGGCCAGTTCCGCGTCGCCGAATTCCTGGAGCAATGACCAGACATTCCGATAGATAGGCTCCTGCGAAACATCTTGCCGAGAAGTGAAATAGCCGCTCACAACAGCCGCACGGATGCGCGTGTCGGCAGCGGCTGTATAGAGCGCCAGCAGCCCGCCTTCCCCGTAGCCAAAAACGCCAATCGGCTTGTCTGGATCTGTCGCAGAGAACCAGTCAACCGCCGAGAGCACCCTTTGAATTTCATATCCGATGATGTGACGCCCGACTTCATAGGCCATCCGGTAGATGTACTCGCGATGAGTGAGGTTGGTCGCACGATTGATTTCGCGATTGCCGGACCACGTGTCGGCGCGATTGATTAGGGTCGGAACCAGCACCAGACAGCCGTTCTCGGCAAGC
>CAWISY010000126.1:0-29660 GCA_963838455.1 Bryobacterales bacterium | reverse complement strand
GTTGTAGCGGAGCAGATCGCGGAGGCGGAACTTCTGCTGCGCCGTGAGATTCTGTTTGCGCTTCAGCACGCACCAGCGCGATTTCTTCAACAGCGGTTCGTAACCCTGCTGCGCCATCCGGCGCGATTCGGCGGCACGGACCTCGTCCAGGGCCTTGTTCATCTTGGCCACGACATGAAAACGATCGAGGATGTGCAGCGCCTGGGAGCATCTCTGCGGGACTACATCCAGATAGGGCTTCCACATATCGGAACAGACAAACTGGATCTGCGCAGCGAGTTGGTCGCCGATGACGGTAAAGAAGCCCTGGAAAGATTCGATGGTGCGTTCCTTGCCGACCCACAGCAGGCGGGTAATTCCGGCGTCGATCTGGTAGACCAGAGTCAGGTACTTGTGGCCTTTGGCGTACTGGATTTCATCCACGCCGATGGCGCGGATCGATTCCAGCGTGCGGTGCTCCAGACCCCAGCGAACCACATATTCGACCGCGTCGCACACCTTGTCCCAGGAAGTGTGGAACGACTCGGCGGTTTCCTTCCACGAGAGCTTGCGCGCCCAGCGGGCCAGAAACAGCATGTGGGCCTGGTGGACTGGTGCTTGCCATCGCTCCAGGGAACCTGTCTCCACCACAATGCCGCAGTTCCGGCAATGGACGCGCCGCATCCGGTACAGAAAGAAAACCAGAAAGCCCCAGAACGGGATGAACTCGAACCGCCGCTCGGGCAGACGATCGTAACCCGGCGCCGGCCGGCGGCAGCCCGAGCAGACCGCCGCAGTACCCTGGCGCGGACGCACGTGCACTTCGATCGTCTTGTTGCCGGGGCCGAAGCGGGCGTGCTGATAGACGAATCCCCGCTGGCGATGGCAGTGGTTTAGAATCGTGACGAGTTCCATGCCGCCGACGATAGCGAAGACGAAGGCCTCCCGCCTCCGGCGTGCCACCGCGCCGGCGCCGGCCACGGATATTTCCGTCTATTGCCGCGATCTGGATCGTTGGCCGCGTTCCTGGATGGGGCTGGAACAAGACCTGCCGCCAGGTGAACAACTGCTGGCTTGCTTGCGGCCTTTCATCGAACACTTGGCATGCTCCACGCTTTCCCCGACGACCATTCGCCGGCACGTGGATAATCTTTGGCTGCTGGGTGGAGAAATCATCCGGGACCTGCACTACGACCCTTCTCTAAGAAAGAAGGCTGCTGACCAACTCCTCCGTAGCGTGGTTCACGAAGACGGTGGCCCGCTCCTTCACAACGGCTCGGAGGAGGAGCAGCGTTCCTTCGACGCCACCTGCCGCAAACTTCACCGCTTTCTCACTCAACCCCAGCGCTGAGACCGCCAGTTTACCCACAAATTCCTCAGACGAGGCAGGAAGATAGGACCGGTAGCCCTTTGGCATAAAACATTATGTCCCAGTTTTGTTCGCACTGTTCCCTCGATCTTGCGGGTTTCTCGGACAGGCTCCTAGTAGCCTTTACCTCACGAATCGTATAGTTCTTATGCTGGCTAGTTGTCGAGTCGTAAACACTGTGGTGCTTTAAGCATAGGTAGGCAAGATTGTCCTCACACCGATTGCCAGGGTTCCGGTCAAGGTGTGACAACTGACCTTCCTTTTCGGAGAAATCATGCTCTAAGGAGAAGCACAGACAACAGCGTCGCGCGCTACGCGTCAGAACTCGCGTCTCAACCTCCGTTGCAACTCGGCGTCGAGCAGACATTCGTATTCCCTTAGCATAAGCCAACATCCTAGCGCAGCCGGGTCGAAGTGCGCCTAGCCGGAACTGAGCTGGCCCTCTGGCCCGAATGGTACGGCAAAACACAGATCACGCACTTGGCTAGCGCGCCGCCAAGCTTGCGGAAGAGCACAGGTCGCCCGGGGCCTGGCTGGATGACTTGCTTGTCGGCCGCACCATCCTCGGTGCCTGGTTGGTAGATCCCGGTAAACGCCGCCCGCGGAAACCATACGTACGTATAGCCATACTCGTGGCACGACCCGCGCTCTTAGAGAGTTGCAGTCACGGCCCTAAGACGGTCGCGGGACGGCATGAGGGGCCCCGACGGCGTCCTCTTCACCCCGCGCAGCTACTGTTGACGGTACGCCGCTTCCAGCGCCGCGATGTCGAGTTTCTTCATCTGGTACATCGCCTTCATCACTCGCTCCTTGCGCTCCGCGTCGGGGTCCTGAATCATGCGCAGGAACGCGACCGGTACGATCTGCCAGCACAAGCCATATTTGTCGCGCAGCCAGCCGCAAGCGATTGCCTGGCCGCCGGCGGTCAGGTGATCCCACAGATGGTCGACTTCCTGCTGCGTCTCGCAATTCACCACGAAGGAAATGGCTTCGGTGAACTTGGCGTGAGCCGGTCCGCCGTTGAGCGCGGTGAAACTCTGGCCGTCAAGCTGGAAAGCCACCGTCATCACTGTGCCCTTAGGACCAGGGCCAGCGTCCCCGTATCGCGTCATCGCCGTGATCTTCGAATTCGGGAAGACGGAGGTGTAGAACTGCGCGGCTTCCTCGGCCTGGTGGTCGAACCACAGAAACGGCGTGATCTTTTGCTGGATCTGGCTCACTGTGTGCGCTCCCGTTACTTCTGCATCGCCAGCGTGGACTTGCCCGCCGGACCGGCGTAGATCAGCTCCAGGCTATGAATGCTCTTGGCGTCCCCGTGATATTCGAAGTAGAGAATGCCGGCTTGAGGAAGAGGATGCTCGCCTTCGCCGAGGGAAACCTTCACCACGCGCGCCTGCATGGTGCGCTGCCGCTCGATCGGCATGTGAATAAGGCGCGGCGGGTCGCTGGTGTTGCCTCCACCGGTGTTGAACTGGGTCTTGCTCGCGTCTTTGCTATTGGGATCATCCCAATCCGGATCCTTCAAGGATTTGAACACTGACAGGTACGGTTCGGCCGGTATGGGTTTCTTGCCGTTGATGCGCAGGGAGAAATTCTGGTAGCTGATATCGAGCCGGGCCCCGGCCGGTCCGAAAAATCCCGTCTCGACCATCACGAAGTCTTCCGTGGTGTAAGGGCCGCCTTCGAGCGTCGGCACTGCGTGACCCATGAACTCGCCGACGATGGTGGTCTTCCCGGCCTGGATCCGGGCCTGGTAATCGCCCGCAGTCGCGCGGGGCGGGAGCCCCCCGGCGCGGGTCAATGCTTCGCTGCCTGCGGTATCGGCACCGGTGGCGGGGGGAGCCGGGGCCTCCGTTCCGGAGGGCGCCTGCGCATGTAGCCATACCCCGGCCAGCAGCACGGTAACCATGGTCAGACCCATCCTCATAGTCACATCCGTCCTCGCATTTACCTGCATAGTTCTCTGCCATTTTACCATTGCAATCTGATTCGGCCATCCCGGCGCGGCGGGATTTCAGCCCACCCGATTGAATTCGACCTCCGTTCGTGATATTCCTCAGTAGCTGAATGTCCGGTAGCTGAATGTGAATGGTTCAGGAAGTCTCAAGTTCCTATCCCTCAAGGAGGCTCTTCTCGATGAAACGCTCAATTCTGGTTCCTTTATTCGCCGCTCTCTGTGCCGTAGCCATTGCGGCGCCGGCCACCACCGGAATGAACACCGGTAAGGCCGACGTGAAATCCGCCGGTCCCCTGGCATTCGGGCCCAGCGGCATCCTGTTCATCGGCGATTCGGCCGGTGCGCAGATCGTCGCCATCGACACCGGCGACACGAAAGCCGCGCCAGCGGCTTCCATCAAAGTTCAGGGCATCGATGCCAAGATCGCCGCCGCGCTCGGCACCACAGCGGATCAGGTCTCGATCAAGGACGTTGTCGCCAACCCGATCTCCAAGAACGTTTACATCTCCGTCAGCCGCGGCCGCGGCGCCGACGCTCAAGCCGTAATCCTCAAGCTGGATGCCTCCGGCAAGCTGGCCGAAGTCAATCTGGACAACGTGAAGTACTCCACCGCCGCTCTGCCCAACCCGCCCGCGCAGAATAATCAGCGGAACCCCACCATCACCCAGATCCGCTACGTCGATGGCAAGGTGCTGGTCGCCGGCCTTTCGAATGAAGAGTTCTCCTCCAACATGAAGGTGATCTCTTTCCCCTTCCAGTCGGTCGACAAAGGGTCCAGCATCGAGATGTACCACGGGTCGCATGGGCGGTACGAAACGAATTCTCCCATCCGTACCTTCGTGCCGTATTCGATCGGCAACCAGCAGTTCATTCTGGCGGCTTACACCTGCACTCCCCTGGTGAAGATCCCGATGAGCCAGCTCAAGCCTGGTTCGAAGGTTGAGGGCACCACCATTGCCGAGATGGGTGCGGGCAACCAGCCGCTGGATATGGTCCCTTACAAGAAGAACGGCCACGACTACATCCTGATGGCCAACACGACTCACGGCGTCACCAAGCTGGATGTCGCGCACCTGGATACCTACAAAGCCATCACGGCTCCCAGTGACGTCGCCGGCGTTCCGTTCGAGAGCCTCAGCGACTGGAAGGACGTCAAGCACCTGGAGGCCTACGACGACAAGTCCGTCCTGGTGCTGAGCGGCCCCAGCACCGGCAACGTGGATCTGAAGACCGTCGCGCTGCCGTAGTTCGGGGATTGTGCGTCTCCCGAAATTAACGCTCGCCGCAGCGCTGCTGTGCTCCGTCGCGGCCGCGGCGAGCGTTTCCATAGAATATAAGGACGGCGCGTTTCGCGTTCTTGGCGCGAGTTTTCAGGCGAACCAGACCTCGCAGGAGTCCTCCGGCTTCTTGGTCCACACCGAAGGCAGCGACATCGCGCTGTTCGGAAGCTACACGGTCGACCACGGCCAACTTGTCTTCCACCCCCGCTATCCATTGGCTCCGGGCGTGACCTACATTGCCAACTTGGGCAGTGAAGTGATCGGGCGCGTCTCGATTCCAAAACCCGCAACCCAGCCGGCGCGCGTCCTTGCCATTTACCCCTCGACGCCCGTTCTTCCCGACAACCAACTCAAGTTGTATCTCCTGTTTTCCGCGCCCATGCAGGGCGGGGAAGAGATTTTCTCCAAAATCCATCTGGTCGATTCGAATGGCACGCCCGCTTACCTGCCATTTGTCTCCCAGGAACTATGGAACCGCGATTACACCCGTCTCACGCTCATCTTCGACCCCGGCCGCATCAAGCGCGGCGTCAAGCCCAACGTCGATATGGGACCGGTACTGGTGGAGGGCAAGCATTACACGTTGATCGTCGATCGCGAGATGAAGGACGGCAACGGCAATCCCCTGGCTGAGGAGTTCCGGCACGATTTCGCGGCCGGACCGAGCGAGCGCCGTGGCATCGACCCCAAGGCCTGGAAGTTCGCGCCCCCGAGCCCCGGCACCCGTGATCCCCTCACGATCTATTTCGACCGTCCGCTCGACTACGCCCTACTCGGCGATTGCCTCCAAATCCCCCGCGTGTCCGGCAAGGCCACCATCGGTCCCGGCGAGACCCGCTGGAACTTCCAGCCTGACCAGCCCTGGATACCCGGCGAACACAAGATCGTCGTCAGCATGGCGCTCGAGGATCAGGCGGGCAACCGCATCGGCCGCCCCTTTGATGTGGACGAGTTTTTGAGCCCCGCGCCACGGATTAACGCGGACGCCACCTCGTTGACCTTCCAAATCGCTCAACCAGATCGCTGACCGCTAAACAGCAGAAGCCACCCGGATTCGCGCTAAACTGGAGGTTTGTCTGAATTCGAACAGCGCCGCCGCGTCGCGTCTCAGCGCCTTTCCGCGCCACCCTCTGCGTCTCAACGGGTCGACGCCCTTCTGGTGTCTTCTCCGGCCAACATCCGCTATCTTTCTGGATTCGCCGGATCAAATAGTTTGATACTATTGACCCCGGAGGAGACCCACTTCATCACCGATCCCCGTTATGCGGCCGAAACCGCCGCGACCATCACCTGCAAGAACCACATCGCCAAAGGCCCGCTGGTTCTGGAGGCGGCCAAGCTCATCCAGCGGAAGCGCTTCAAACGCGTAGGATTTGAGCCGAACTGGATGAACATGGCGGAGCACGCACGGCTCCACTCCGCGCTTGGGAAGCGCGCTTCGCTGCATCCGGTGCGAGCGTTCCTGGAAGAGCTGCGTGCGGTGAAATCGGCCGAGGAGATCGCGCTAATCCGCCGCAGCGTCAACGCCAATTCCGAGGCCTACGCGCGCACGTTGAAGCGCATGCGCCTGGGTTTGCCCGAACTGGAAATCGCCGCGGAGCTGGAGTTCCAGATGAAGGCTCTGGGTTGCGAGAAGCCGGCTTTCGACACGATTGTGGCGGTCGGGGAGCGCTCTGCCTTGCCGCATGCGCATCCGTCGAAGCGGCGCTTTGAGGCAAATGAACTATTATTAATTGACATGGGCGCGACCCTGGACGGCTACACCAGCGACATGACGCGCATGGTCTTCTCCGGTGCGCCGCCCAAGAGGGTGCGCGATCTGTATCGCGCCGTATTCGATGCCCAGTTGGCGGGCTTGGATGCCGTCCGCCCGGGCATCGCTGTCAGTAAAGTCGACGCCGCCGCGCGCAACGTGCTCAAGAGCCACAAGCTGGATAAGGAGTTCGTCCATTCCACTGGACACGGCCTCGGTCTGGAGATTCATGAGGCGCCGCGCATCGGCAAGCCGCAGAAGGGCGTCAAGAAGAAGGACGAAATGAAGTTGCGCGCCGGGATGGTGATTACCATCGAGCCCGGCGCCTACATCACCGGATTCGGCGGCGTGCGCATCGAGGACACCGTGCTGGTGACCGAGAAGGGCTGCGAAGTGCTGACGCCGACCTCCAAGGAGTTCCTCACCGTTTCCTAAATGACCAACGAAGAGATTAAAGAGCTGCTCCGGATCTTCAACGAAAGCGGCGTAGGCGAGTTGGAGGTGCAGCGCGGAAGGGACCGTCTGCGCATCCGCAAGGCTTCGGAGGCGGCTTCTGCATCTGGGTTCAGCGCGGGTTTCGCCACGGCTCCTGCCGTTCACGAAGCCGGGTCATCCGCGGGCGCTCCGGCTCCGGTTGCCACTGCCCCCCCCGCGAAACCCGAGGCCGATGCCAGCCACTTCGTCCAGAAATCGCCGATAGTCGGAACGTATTACGATTGTCCCTCGCCCGGGGCTCCGCCCTTCATCAAGGTGGGCGACAAGGTGGACGTCGGCCAGATCCTGTGCATCATCGAATCGATGAAACTGATGAACGAGATCGAAGCCGAAATCGCCGGGACGGTGGTGGCCAAGCTGGTCGAAAACGGGCATCCGGTGGAGTATGGGGAATCGCTGATCGCGATTTTGCCGCGCTAGAAAGACAACCGAAGTGTTCCAGAAGATCCTCATCGCCAATCGCGGCGAAATCGCCCTGCGCATCATCTGCGCCTGCCGCGACCTGGGCATCCGCACCGTTGCCGTGTATTCGGAAGCCGATCGCAACAGCCTGCACACGCGCTTCGCCGATGAAGCGGTGTGCATCGGCCCGGCCAAAAGCGCGCGCTCCTATCTCGACATTCCCAGCGTGATCAGCGCCGCCGAAATCAGCAACGCCGACGCGGTCCATCCCGGCTACGGCTTCCTTTCCGAGAACGCCGATTTCGCCGAGGTGTGCGAAACCAGCGGGCTCACCTTCATCGGACCCACGCCCGAAGTCATCCGGCTGATGGGCTTGAAGCAGATGGCTCGTGCGGCGATGGATCAGGCCGGCGTGCCGATTCTTCCCGGCTCGAAAGGCGTGCTCAAGACTGTCGAGGAAGCCGAACAGCTCGCCCGCGAGATCGGTTATCCGGTGATGCTCAAGGCCGCGGCGGGAGGGGGCGGGCGCGGCATGCGCGTGGTGCGCGCTCCGGAATCCCTGCAGCCTCTGCTGGCGCAGGCGCAGGCCGAAGCCGCGGCGGCGTTTTCCTGCGGCGACGTCTACATGGAGAAGCTGGTCGAGAATCCGCGCCACATCGAGTTTCAGGTGCTGGGCGATCAGCACGGCAACGTGGAGATTCTGGGCGAGCGCGAATGCTCGATTCAGCGCCGGCATCAGAAGCTGATTGAAGAAGCGCCTTCGACCGCCGTCACTCCGGAGCTGCGCGAGCGCATCGGAAACAGCCTGCGCACCGCGTTTCAAGCCGTCGGCTACACCAACGCCGGAACCGTGGAGTTCCTGATGGACGCGAGCGGCAATCTCCATTTCATCGAAGTCAACGCGCGCATCCAGGTGGAGCATCCGGTGACCGAGATGGTGACCGGCGTCGACCTGGTGGCCGCGCAGATCCGCATCGCCGCAGGGGAAAAGCTGGATGCGATTCTGCCCCGGCCGGTGCGGATATGCGGCCACGCCATCGAATGCCGCATCAACGCCGAGCATCCGGAAACCTTCGCGCCTTCGCCCGGCCGCATCACCGGATTGAATCTGCCTGGCGGCGTGGGAATTCGCGTGGACACCGCGGCCTATCACGATGGCGTGATTCCGCCTTACTACGATTCGCTGGTGGCCAAGCTGATCGCGCACGGCTCAGACCGGGCGCAGGCGATCGCGCGCATGCGCCGTGCCCTGGACATGTTCATCGTCGAGGGGATTTACACCTCGATCCCGCTGCACCGGCGCATTCTCGACCACCCCGATTTCGCCGCGGGCAAGCTGGACACGGGGTTCCTGGCGAGGACCGGGCTGGCTTCCGAGAAGAAGTAGGCCCGGCCACGCTGTTATTCAGCGTGAGCTATCTTTTCTAAACCGGCTAGCGTCGGTTCCCGCCGCCGTCGCGATAGCCGTGACCGCCGTCGCGATAGCCGTGACCGCCGCCACGATAGCCGTGACCACCGTAGCCATAGCCGCCATGATAGCCGTAACCGCCATAGACTCCAACGCCGCCGTAGTATCCGTACGGATCACCGTAACGATACGCGCAGGAGCAGGTCATCATCACAAGGATGGCGAGGATTCCCAATCTCTTCAGCATATTCATGCCTCCTGGGGGGCTTTCCATGCCTCCGGTTGTTGGACGCCCCGAGCGGTCAAAGGATTCACGCCTCCAGTCCCGGCTGGATCATAGGGGTCACCGATGTCGATGGCTTCGTTCCCGAAAAAGACGCTCTGCTTGCATCGGTTTCAAGAGAAGTTAACCAAGCGTGGCGTAGGATGCGTCCACGCGTCCTCCGCGCCCGGACAAGCGCCGAGGTTGTAGCTCGATTTTTGTACGATAGGTCATGCTTGCGAACTGCAACATCGTCGCCTTCGCGCCGACCCTCAACCAGGTTCGCGCGATCGAATTCTATCGGGACAAGCTGGGTCTGGAGCTGAAGTCGCATGACGGCTTCGCGGCCACCTTCGATGCGCGCGGAATCACGCTGCGCGTCTCGACCGTTCCCGCTCCGTTCCATCCGCAACCCTTCACGATCCTGGGCTGGGCGGTAACCGACATCGTGTCCACCATCCGCGAGCTCCAGGCGGCCGGCGTGGTTTTTGAGCGCTATCCCCAGGTGGCGCAGGACGAACTGGGAATCTGGACGGTGCCCGGCGGCGGCGCGAAGGTCGCATGGTTCAGGGACCCGGATGGCAACATCCTGAGCCTGACGCAGAGCGCCTGAGAAACAGCCCGCAAACCGGAGCCTGGTTCGCGGCCAGACAGGCTGTTACTCCCGTACATCGAGGCCCGCGACCGGCCCTTTGCGGGCTAAGTGGCTAACTTACTTCAGGCCGGCTTTGGTCAGAAATTCGGCGGCGACATCAGCCGCGGCGCGATGGTTCAGGTCCACCTCGGCGCTCATTTTCCGCACGCCCTCGGTCGTGAATTTACCGGAGAGCTCGGCCAGGTAGCCGCGCAGTTGCGGCTCCGCAGCGAGCACGTCCTGGCGTGTCATCAGGCAGGCCTGATAGGGAGGGAACGCGTGGCGGTCATCAGCGAGCATGCGCACATCCGGCGAGTTGATGCGGCCGTCGATGGAATCGGTGGCGATCATCGTCACATGCCCCATCTGGAGCGCCGGAAAGAGTTCGCCCGGCTCCATGCCCCGGATGCCCTGGTCCGTGGGCAGGTTATAGCTGTTCAAGGCCGTGACCGAATTCGGCTGCTGCTGGAATTCATAGCTCACTCCGATTTTCCAGTTCGTCGGTCCGGCTGCGGCTTGGCTCAGTGTCGCCACTTTGAGCGCCTCGGCATCGGCGGCTCGCACCACCACGGCGGGAGGATTGTCGTACCCCAGCGGGTTGAACAACTCCATTTTCGCGATGCGGGCGACCTCGGCGTGGGTGCGCTCCCAAACCACGGCCGGGTCGGGGTCGGCCCGCTCCTTCAGAATCTCGGATTCGATGGCGCCGGTGAAGGCCGGGTAGACCGAGATGCGCTGAAGCTGCAATTCCTGGTAGACCGTCAGTCCGGTGCCGAGCCCCAGACGCCGCTCAATCTTGCGGCCCAAACGGTGCTCCAGATGCTGGGCCACAATTTCGGCGACAATCGTTTGGCCGGTGACGCTCTGCGATCCCACCACAATGGGGCTGGGAGATTTGCCGCAGCCGGCCAGCAGGGCCGCGGCCAGCATTGCGAATAGACTGAGTTCGCGCAAGTTCTTAGGATAGCGCCAACCACACCCGCAAATTCCAGACGGCGCCCGGCGCCGCGGCTCCGAGGCCTCCTGATCCATCCGCGTCCTTCCTAATCCATTAGCGGCAAGGGACCGATCAAAAGATGGAGGCTCTCGTATTCCTTCCCGCATCCACACTTCGTCCCTGCTGGCGCTGCTGTGCGCGGCACTCCTCACCTCGGTGTGGGTTTACTGTCTTCCGCTGGGCCGGGTGCTGCGCGGGCAAAACGACTTTCTCGCGTTCTACGCGGGAGCGAAGCTGGCCGGAACGCCGGAATTGTATTCGGCCGCGGCCGCCAAACAGTGGCAAGCCAAAGTAGCTGACGTCTGGCTGCCGGCAGTGATCTACATCCGGCCGCCGTTTTATGCTGCGATGCTGAAGCCGCTGGCGATGTTGCCGTACCGGGCCGCCTACGCGCTGTTCCAGGCGCTGAATCTGGCCGCGCTCGCCGCCTTTCTATGGACCCGCGCGCGGCGCGATCCGCTGCTGTGGGCGCTGGGCGCGGTCTCGATTCCCGTCGCCACCGCTTTCGCCAACGGGCAGGACATCCTGCTGCTGATCTGGGTTGTAGTGGCGGCCTGCGAATTGGAGCGGCGCGGGAAACATTTCTGGGCCGGGCTGGTCTTGTCGCTGTTAGCGATCAAGTTTCACATCTTCATTTTCGTGCCCCTGGTGATTCTGCTGCACAAGCGCTGGAACATGCTGGCCGGCGGGGCTTTAGGCGGCTGCGTGCTGTTCACCGTTGCCTCCATGCTGCAGGGCTGGAACTGGCCGGCGGGATACCTGCGCTTCCTGCAGACGCCGGAGCTCACCCCCACTCCGATGACGATGCCCAATCTGCGCGGCCTGGCGATGGCGCTGGCTCCGGCGCTGTCTTCAGAAAGCTCGCGCGCAGCACTGATGCTGGAGATCGCCTTGGCCGCAGCGGTAGTCATCGCTCTGCTTGCGGCGGTGTGGAAGGCGAGCGATTTCGGAGCCGCGATGGCGGCCGCGGTGATCGCCGGACTGCTGGTCGGCCGTCACGCCTATGTGCAGGATTGCTGCCTGCTGCTGCTGGTTCCGGTGTTGGCGCCGGCTTACCGGCGCAGCCGGGTAATGGCGCTGACGATGCTGGCTCCGCCGGTCTATTTCGTGCTTTTGGCGAGCGCCCCACTGAGTGCGCTGGCGCCATTGGGCCTGGTGGCGTTGTTTGCTGCCATTGTCTTCGAGGCGGTTTGGGGAGACACCCCCGTTTTTGCCGCGGATTTATCTGGTGCGCCCGTGAGTACAATGGAGACTCAGGGGGTGCCGCGCCCACTCTGATATTCTGGGGGTGCGTTGCGCTCGCAATGTCCTTTCAAATTCGTCCCATCAAAGAATTTCTAGTCCGGCCGGCGCTGCCGGAGGCTCTTCACCGGTTGCCCGAGCTGGGAACCAACGTGATGTGGAGCTGGAATCACACCATTCGCTCCGTGTTCCGGCGGCTGGACCCGGCCATCTGGAAGGCTTCCGACTTCAATCCCGTGGTGCTGCTGGGGCGGGTGTCGCAGGAGCAACTGCAGCGCGCCGCCATCGATCCGCGCTATCTCGCCTTGTACCGCCGGGCCTGCGAGCTGCACGACGCGTATCTGGCCGCGTCCGAGTCCGCTTCGGGCAGCTCTATGCCAGGCAACCCAATGTTGGTGGCGTACTTTTCGATGGAGTACGGCTTGATCGATTGCCTCCCGATCTATTCCGGCGGCTTAGGGGTACTCTCCGGGGACCATTTGCGCGCCGCCAGCGATGCCCATGTGCCGCTGGTTGGGGTGGGGCTGCTATACCAGCGCGGCTTTCTCCAGCAAACTCTCGATCCGGATGGCTGGCAGCAGGAGCGCGCCCCGGTCAACGACTTCCACTCCCTGCCGATCACTCCGCTCACCCGTCCCGATGCGCCGGAAGAGGATTTGACCGTGAAGGTCCGGCTGGCCGGCGTCCCGGTGTACCTGAAGGTCTGGCGCCTGGATGTGGGCCGGGTTAGCCTGTATCTGCTCGACTCCAATATTGCCCAGAATGAGGATCCGGCGCATCGCGAGATTACCAGCCAGCTCTACGCCGGCGACCAGCATAAACGCATCCGCCAGGAGATCGCGCTGGGAATCGGCGGGCTGCGCGCGCTGGAGGCGGTGGGCCTGTATCCCAGCGTCTACCACATGAACGAGGGGCATTCGGCATTCCTCGCGCTGGAGCGCATCCGCGTGCTGATGGGGCGCGAAAAGTTGAGCTTCGAGGAAGCGCAGGCGGCGACGCGGGTCAACAACGTCTTCACTACGCACACCTCGGTTCCCGCAGGTATCGATCTGTTCGAGCCCGGACTCATGTACGAGTACTTCCAGGACTATTGCCAGGAAACCGGGGTACGCTTCGAGGACCTGCTGGCGCTGGGCCGCATCCATCCCGCCGATCCGCTGGAGCCGTTTTCGATGGCCGTGGCCGCGTTCAAGACCGCGGCGTACCGCAATGCGGTCAGCCGGCTGCATCGCAACGTCTCGCAGCAGATGTGGCAGGAGCTGTGGCCGAAGCTGCCGGTGTGGGAGGTCCCCATCACCTCCATCACCAACGGCGTGCACCTGCCCACCTGGATCAACGGTGACTTGGCAGCTCTCTACGACCAGAACCTGCGGCCGGATTGGCCGGAGGAAAACGGAGATCCGGAGATCTGGCCGCAAGTGGCCGAGATCCCCGGCGCGGAGCTGTGGGAGGCGCACCGGAGGCGCAAACGGCGGCTGATCGCGTTTGTGCGGGAGCGCGCCGTGGGCAACGCGGTCGCGCGCAAGGCTCCCGCGGCGGAGATCAAGCGGCTGCAGGAGGTGCTGAATCCGGAGGCTCTAACCATCGGCTTTGCGCGCCGCTTCGCCACCTACAAGCGCGCCACGCTGCTGTTCCGGGACATGGCTCGCCTGTCGCGGATTCTGACCAATCCCACCCGGCCGGTGCAGATCGTCATCGCCGGCAAGGCGCATCCGTCGGATGTGCCCGGCAAGACCCTGATCCGCGAGATCGTGCAGCATTCCCGCAATCCGGAGCTGGCCGGCCACATCGTGTTCGTGGAGGATTATGGCATTACGGTCGCGCGGGAGCTGGTGGGCGGCGTGGACGTCTGGCTCAATACGCCGCGCCGCGGCGAGGAAGCCTGCGGGACCAGCGGAATGAAGGCCGGCATCAACGGCGTACTGAACCTGAGCATCCTGGACGGGTGGTTCGATGAAGCCGCGGAAGCCACCGGCGGCTGGCCCATCGGCGACCGCGAGCCGTATTCGCCGGAGCGCGACGACGCCCACGCCTCCGGCCTGTATTCGATTCTCGAAGACGAGATCGTACCTCTGTACTATGAGAACCGGGAGCAGGGAGTGCCGATCGAATGGATGCGGCGGGTCAAGCAATCGCTGGCCTACGTCAGCACCCATTTTAATTGCGACCGGATGATCCGGGAGTACCGCCGGGAGCTGTATGAGCCGGCGCACGAGGCCTTCGACCGCGCGAGCGCGGACGGGTTCAAGCAGCCTCGCCAGCTTGCCGAATGGAATCGCTTTGTGGCGGAGAGATGGCCCCTGGTGCGGATCGCCGACTGCGCCATCGGGGAGGACACCTCCGTGCTGACCGGATCGGCCATGCCGGTGCGCGCTACGGTGGAACTGGCCGGACTGGCGGCCGGCGACGTGCGCGTGGAGGCGGTGGTGGGGCGCGTCGGCGCGGAGGGGACTTTGGCCGACACCCAGGTTCTGGCGCTGGAGCCGCTGGAGCAACAGGGGACCAGATTTTTGTTTGGGAGGGATTTTATGCCTCTGGCCACCGGCCGGCTGGGTTGCTCGGTCCGGGTCAGCCCGAATCATTTCGATGATCCTTTGAATCGGCCCTGCAACGCGCCGCTAAAATGGGCAGGCGAGCTGTAGCGTACTACAGCCGGCAGGCCGGTCTGCCGATTCTTGCGTCAGAGCGAAAGATTTTACTGGATTCCGTTCGCGGTTCGTGGTACATAGTGGTTTAGACCTTCCCGGGCAACCTTAACTTTAACCGGTTCCCCGTCAGGATGTGCCCGCAGGTCTTCCCCATTTCGGAATACAAATTGCTTCACACCGTCTCGATCGCACAGCCCCGACAGAACCAGACGTAATTCAACTGACGTAATTCAACTAAGGAGAGCCAACCAGCATCTTATGGAAGGCGACCGCAAGTACCGGCAAAACGGCTACCAGGATTCCGGCCGTGAGTCCTCTCATTCCGGGCCCAGGCGTGATGAGCGCCCCAAACCGCAAGGCCCTCGTCCCCCCCTTGACGTCACTGGTCCGCGCCTGCCGCGGCTGGTGCAAGCCGTGACCGCTTCGCGCTGCTGGAATTGTTCGGCGACCCTCGGACCGGGCATCGATTTCCAGGGCAATTGTCCAAAGTGCAATGCCGCGCTGCACTGTTGCAAGCAATGCAGCTATTTCGAGCCCTCCACGCGCTTTCAATGCCTGAAGCCGATTCCGGTAAGAATCGCCGTCAAGGACCAAGCCAATCAGTGCGAGCTGTTCAAGTCCAGGGTGACCGTGGCGCGAGACGCGGCGCATGGGGCCGGTTACGGCTCCAGCCCGGCGCCGCATTCGGCTCCCGCCGGAGATTCCTCCTCGAACGGACACAGGCTTCCCGATGCCGCGGTGCCGCGCAGCGCCAGCGACGCTCGCGCCGCTTTCGACAACCTGTTCCGCAAAAGTGACAGCTAAGGCTCGTCCGCAGCGTCTCCGAATCAGGTAGACTTACCTACATTCGAGGAGGATTGTCTCGATGCTGCGGACGGTCGCCGTTTTCTCTTTCGCCTTGCTGTGCCTTTTTCAATGGACGCCGCTTGAGCGCGCAGCATCCTTACCTTCCAAGAGTGCGTTTTCTGCAGCTCGGTCCACTCTCGCGCCCGCCGGAGGATTCCACGTCGCGGGAAATCGCATCATCGATTCACGGGGACGAGTGTTCCTGATCCGCGGAACCGAGACCGCGCCTTTTCGCCTGGATACCGCGGCCTACGACAATCACGCCGGGTTGGATTACGGAGTCCTCTCCGCGACCACCCTGAGCGCCATTCGCCTGCGATTCAATTTGAACGCCGTGCGTCTGCCGGTCGACGTGGTAGAAAGTACCAGGCCGGGATACTTTGCTGCACTGGCCTCAGTCGTACGGCGTGCGAATGACATGGATCTTTTGGTGATTCTTGCGCCGGAGGAAGACAACGCCGCGCCGGACCGGGTGCCCGCAAAGGCGCGGGAGCGGTCCGCAGAGCGAAGCTCAGCCGGACCGGAACCTGGATTGGCCGATTTGCGGGCCGAGAAGATAAAAGACTACGCGTCGTACTTCAAGAATTATCCCAACGTGATGTTTGAAACGCGCGGCAATGCCGCGGGACAGATTGCGGCCATCCGCTCGGCTGGCGCCGCGCAGCCGGTGATTGCAGGTGAGGGAAACACTTCGGAAGTGATCGATCCCAACGTCATTTATGAGGTAACGCCCGCATTGGCCGCGTCGGCGAGCGAAGCAGCCAGGGACGCCGAATTCGCCGTTTCCCGGCACGCGCCGGTGATGGCGAGCGGGCTGGACCTGAATTTGGACAATGCCCTGGAACTCGACAACGCCCAGGGGTGCTCGACGATTCCCGGCGATCCGGCGCAGGCGAGCGAGCTGCTCCAGGCGAATTTGAATTATTTCGACCAGCACGCGATCTCCTGGACCATCTCCTCCTTCGTGCCCGGCAAGCTGATTCAGGAATTGTCGCTGCACGACGCAACCACGCTCGAATACGGCTGGGTCTGCGGAAAGCCCGACGCAATTCGCGCCGGCATCGGCCGGGTCCTTCAGGCGCACATGCGCGCGAGCATCGTGCGCGAGTTCTTCGTGGTCAGCGCGGCGGGTGGACTGGACATCGCACGCGGCGCTTACGCGCTGGCCTACGGTCCGGTCATGGCTGACCATGACATCCTTGCGCCTGGATTCCAGGCCCCCAGGAAACTGGGCGGGATCTCGATTCAGATCACCGATGCAAATGGGGTGACCCGGCCGGCCGGCATCTTCTGGGCTTCAGAGGGTTGGGGACAAACCAACTTCGTCGTTCCGGACGCCTCTGCACTGGGCCCCGCGCGCATGACCGTGATCCGCGAGGACGGCAGCCGCCTCAGCGCCAACATCAGCATCGCCGACGCCGCGCCCGGTTTCCTCACCGGGCATAGCTGCCGCGGTCCGGCCATCGGCGCCGCGACGCAAATTTTCTCGAACGGGCGCACGTCAACCTCCGACATTTCTTCCTGCAAGGGATTCGATTGCCGCACCATGGCGATACCAGTCTCGGCGGACGCGACCACTCGCGTGCGGATCATCGGGAGCGGGTTCCGGCACGCTGCGTCGGCCGCCGCGATCGACATGCGCATCGCCGGTGTGCGCGTGCCCGTGGTCTCGTACGGTCCGACCGAGTACCCTGGTCAGGACCAGGTCACCGTCGAGATTCCCGCGCAGCTCTATGGCATCGGAGAGGCCGACCTGATGTGTCACCTGAACGGCAGGATCTCGAATGCCACTCGCATCCGGATTGGCAAGGCAAAGCCTGTTTCTTAAAAACCTCGCCATGGGACTTTCCGCGGGCTTGGCGCTGGGTGTCCTGGCGTTATCCGCGTTTCAAACGCGCTCCCATGCCGCCGGCTATCGTTGGGATCTCCCCCAGGGCTTTCCCACGCCGCGTGTTCCCTCCGCCAATCCGATGTCGGAAGCAAAAGTACGGCTGGGCCGATATTTGTTTTACGACCAGCGGCTGTCGGGGAACGGCTCGCAATCCTGCGCCTCCTGCCATCGCCAGGAACTCGCTTTCACCGACGGCCGTCGAGCGCCGGTTGGCTCGACAGGTGAGGCGCACTCCCGCAGCGCCATGAGCCTGGTGAATGTCGCCTATAGCTCGGTTCTCACCTGGAGTGATCCCGGCCTGCGCACCCTCGAAGATCAAGCCCTGGTCCCGTTGCTCTCCGAGCATCCGGTAGAAATGGGAGTGAAGGGCCATGAAGACGCCGTCCTCGCTACGCTTCGCGCCGCGCCGGTCTACGTTTCTCTGTTTCGTGAGGCGTTTCCCGAGGCGTTCCCCCGCAGCTCTGGATCACATGAAGACAGCGGAACTCCGTTCACGCTCCAGAACGTGGCCAAAGCTCTGGCCGCGTTCGAGCGCTCCATCCTTTCTGCTCGCTCTCCCTGGGACCGCTTTCATCACGGCGACGCCGATGCCATCTCTGAAGCGGCCAAACGCGGCGAGGTGCTGTTCTTCACCGACGGGCTGGCCGGCTGCTTCCGCTGCCATGGCGGATTCAATTTCAGCGATGCGACCGATTTCCAGGGCAACACGCGCACGCCGGCGGAGTTTCACAATACCGGTTTGTACAATCTGCCCGGAGCGCTGTCTTATCCTGCGCCGAACCTGGGCATTTATTCGCACACCGCCCGCGCTGCGGACATCGGGAAATTCAAAACACCGACGCTTCGCAACATCCAGCTCACTGCGCCCTACATGCACGACGGCAGCATCGCGACCTTGGATGAAGTGCTGGATCACTACACGGCCGGGGGACGTACCATCGAGCGCGGTCCGTTCGCCGGAGCCGGCCGCGACAACCCGCATAAGGACCGGCGCATCACCGGCTTTACCTTGACCGCGCAGCAGCGCGAGGACCTGCTCGCGTTTTTGCGCAGCTTGACGGACGGCGAAGTGATTCGCGATCCGCGCTTCTCGAATCCGTGGTAGGCCGCCAGTAGCGTCTGAAAAGTGCGTTGAAGTTGCAGCAGGTTCGAAGTAGCTACTTCTTTGGAGGAGGAGGGGGTGGCGGCGGCGGCGGTTTTGGGGGAGGCGGATACTGCCCCTTCCGAACATCGTCAACTATGCGTACCGGCCCCTCGCGAGTGCCGATGCTTGGTCCAGCCAAAATCCCAGCCGTTTGGCTTTGTTCGGGAACTTCACACCAGAACGAGAGAAAGTCTCCGCGCGCTCGTAGATTTGATGGTACGTGGCTTCCGCATTGGCATCCGCCAGATTGTTCCACAGCCTTTCGTAATCGCGAGCAATCTCGCTCCACCCTGCGTGAAGATCTGCTGCGTCTCGCGAAAACGAGCCGTATTGGCTGAGAAGAAGCCAAAAGCTCCCCAGCGTGGCCAGAATTGGAGCACTCAGCTTCCATCCAATCGGAAGCGTCGCCAGCACCGTACCGACTGAGCCGGAACTGGCTAGAAGAACAAAGACGCGCAGCACGCGATCCTTCATTTGGTAGTTCCGCACCAGCTCGGCGAAATAGTTCGATCTCATCTCGGCGCAGAGCATCTCTTCCCAGACGGTCTTGCGAAGCGCGGTTTCATCCATAGCTGAACAGCCCTGTATTCATTGTATTCAACGGTGGCTTTTACGGTTGCCGCTGCTCCGGCCCGTTCGCTTGCACTAAAATAGAATCACTATGCGCCGCTTGATTGCTGTTCCCGCGTTCCTCCTTACCGGCGCGCTGGCGGGTTGGGCTGCGGATTATGTCGGCCCCAAGCCCCCCAAGCCGGACATGCTCTATCTGGTCCACGCCGACAACCTGGTGCCCACCGAGAGTGACGAGGCCAAGGAAGAAGGCAAGAGCGGCAGCACCTATTCCATTCCGGGAGGCGCTTCGACGGCGCGCACCCCGCTGGCCGAGCCGATCTTTCTAATTCAGAGCGACAAAATTACCGCCGACAGCCTGGAACTCTATAAGCTCGATGTAAAGGGCGGACATCGCGAGCTGCAATTGGGCGGAGGGCGGCGCAACTCCAAGCCGCTCCATCTGGCCGTCACCAGGCTGGGACAGGGGCTCTACCGCATCGAGGTTGACGAGGAGCTGGATAACGGAGAGTACGCGCTGTCGCCCATGGGGTCGAGCCGCGTATTCTGCTTCCAGATTTACTAGAGACCTTGCGAGTGATGAAATTATGCCGGCCGAAACGGCAAGCCGCAGCCGAGAACTGTTAGAATCACGGAATAGCCCCCTCGCTTTGTTCACCCGCGTCTTCAAGGCCCTCAGTTATCGCGACTTCCGCCTCATGTGGCTGGGGGCGTGTACCTCCACGATCGGGACCTTCGTGCAGCAGTTCGCGCAGAGCTGGCTGGTCTATGACCTGACCAAAAAGCCGTTCTACCTGGGCCTGGACTTGTTCCTGGGAATGACGCCGATCATGCTGTTTTCGCTGGTGGGCGGAGTGTTCGCGGACCGCATCGACCGGCGCAAGCTGCTGCTGACCTCGCAGTACATCCAGATGACCTGTGCGCTCATCCTGACCGTGCTGTTTTACACGCACGCGGTGAAGGTCTGGCACATCCTGACGCTGTCTTTCGTGGTGGGATGCGGGCAATCCATCGGCGGACCCGCGTATTCGGCGCTGCTGCCGTCGCTGGTGAATCCCGAGGATCTGTCCAACGCCATCGCCATGAACTCGATCCAGTTCAACCTGGCGCGCATCGTGGGGCCGACCATCGGCGGGATGGCTTACACCGCGTTGGGCGCCACCTGGTGCTTCTTCCTCAACGGAATTTCCTTCATCGCCGTGATTATTTCGCTGTACATGATCCAGGTGAAGTTTGTTCCGTCCAAAACCAGCGCCAAGATCTGGACCAGCATGAAGGAAGGCTTCCAGTTCATCCGCCAGAGGGAAGGCATGAGCGCTCTGGTGGTGCTGGCATTCCTGATGACGCTGCTGGGATTTTCGATGGTCGGGTTCCTGCCGGTGTTCGTACAAACGATCTTCGATAAAAGACCGCAAACGTATCAATTGCTGCTGGTCTGCTCGGGAGCCGGCTCAGTGACGGGAGGCTTGATCGTGGCGGCGCTGGGCCGGGTCAAGCACCAGGGACGCATCGCGCTGCTGATCATGGGCGCACTTGGGGGCGTAATCGCGGGCTTCGCTCTATCGCACTGGCTGCCGCTGTCGTGCGCGTTACTCTTCACGGCGGGAATGATGATGATGGGTTCGGCCTCCCTGCTTCTGACCACTGTGCAACTGGTGGTAAGCGACGAGATGCGCGGACGCGTGATGAGCGTCTATAACGTTGCTTTTCGCGGAGGCATGCCGATCGGCAATCTGATGATGGGCTCGGTGCTGATTCCCCTGTTCGGAATCTCTCCGGCCGTGGCGGGCGCTGGCGCGGCGCTGGCGGTGCTGGCGCTGTATTTTCTGATCCTCAAGCGCGAGGTCTCCGCGCTTTAACTCATCTGGCCGCGTTTTCCGCGTTGCTATACTTGTGAGTTCGCATGCTTGAATCGCTCCTGAAGCGGGTGTGGAATGCGGTGAAGCCGCCTCCGCCGGTGGCTCGAAGAGCGCCCTCGCGCCCCGCGCCGGCGATGGAGCCTTCCGGAGTCAGGGGAGTTTTGCAGTCCCTGGCTCCTCCGCCGACTGACGGCATGCCCGCCCAGAGGCGCCGCCAGCGGGTGGTGGTTCTGAGCGCGGTAGGGGTAATTCTGGCTAGTGGAGCCGCGTGGCAAATCTACGCCTACGTTTCCTCTGCGCCGGCTCGCGCCCAGCAGGCCTACGAAGACGGCATGCGCCTGGCGGCCCAGGCTGATTTCACCGGCGCGGAAGCACGCTTTACGCGGGCCGTGGAAATCCAGCCCACGCTGGCTCCAGCTTACCTGGAGCGCGGCCTGACGCGGCATAGCAGGAACAACCTGGATGGCGCACTTGCCGATTTTCAGCGCGCCATCATGATTGATCCGGACATGGCGCAAGCCCATACCGGGCTGGGCCTGGTTTACCGCGATCGCGGCGACCTGACGCACGCCGTGGACGAGTTCACGTTGGCCATCCAAATCGGAGCCACGTCCGACACTTTCTACCAGCGCGGGCAACTGTACGAATCGCTGGGCCAGCATGACAAAGCCGTCGCCGATTATGATCAGGCGATTCAGGAACAACCTAACGCGCCTTTCATCTACCGCGCGCGGGCAATGGCCCTAGCCGGGCTGGGCGACCAAGCCCGCGCGCAGGAGGACGTCGACCAGGCGGTCCAGATCGAGGGCCGCCGCTGATCCGCATCCGCCTGTCGTACAATTAGGCGGCTGCCGCCATGCTTGTTCCTCTCACCCCCCTTCGCTTCCTGCATCGCGCCATGGACGTGTTCGGTTCGAAGATCGGGGTGGTCTCCGGAGACCGGCAATTCACCTACGCGCAGTTTGGGGAGCGGGTGGAGCGGCTGGCCGGCGGGCTGATCCGCATGGGCATCCAGCCCGGAGACCGCGTCGCCTATCTGAGCTTCAACAACAATGAGCTGCTGGAGGGCTACTACGGCGTGGTGCAGGCTCGCGGCATCGTTATGCCGCTGAATGTGCGCCTGGCCGAGGGCGAGCTCAGCGCGATCCTCAAACATTCCGGCGCAAGGATGGTCATCTTCGAGAGCGATTTCGCCCCTCTGGCGGAGCGGCTGAAGCCGGCGCTTCCCGAGGTCGAGCATTGGGTCGAAATCGGCACGGCTTACGAAGACCTCATCGCCAGCGGGAAGGCGCAGCGCGCCGATATTTTCTCTTACGACGAAATGTCGATTGCAGAACTGTTCTACACCAGCGGCAGCACTGGCGCACCCAAAGGCGCGATGCTCTCGCACCGGACGGTTTATTTGCATGCCATGAGCGTGGCGCTGCTGTGCTACCGGCCCGAAACCGTCGTGGACCTGCACACCATTCCCTTGTTCCACGCTAACGGCTGGGGGCGGCCGCAGGCCTCCACCCTGCTCGGCAACAAGCAGGTGATGGTGCGCCGGTTTGAACCCAACACGGTGTTCCGGCTGATTGAGGAGCATCGCGCCACGGACATGAGCCTGGTGCCCACCATGGCCAACGCGCTGTTGAACTCGCCGGATCGCGCCGGCTACGATCTGACCAGCATGCGCCGCATGATGACCGGCGGCGCGGCTTCTTCCGCCGGGCTGGTGGAACGCTGGGAGAAAGCGTTCCCGGGATGCGAGTGCTTCGCCGGCTATGGCCTCACGGAAACTTCGCCAGTGGTGACCCTTTCTTCCTACAAAGGGATCGAGTTCTCCTCCGATCAGGAGCGCTGGAAGCGCCAGGCCATGACCGGCTGGGCCACCCCCGGCGCCGATGTGCGCGTGGTCGATGCGGAAATGCGCGATGTGCCCCGCGATGCAACAACGATCGGCGAAATCATCGTGCAGGGCGACCAGGTGATGGACGGATATTTCCGCGATCCCGAAGGCACTCGCGCGGTGATGACCGGCAACTGGCTGCACACCGGCGATATGGCGGTGTGGGATGAAGAGAGCTGCGTCAGCATCGTCGATCGCAAGAAGGAGATCATCATCTCCGGCGGCGAAAACATCTCTTCGATTGAAGTGGAATCGGCGATCCAGGCCCATCCTGCCGTGCTCGAGTGCGCCGTGGTTTCCGCTCCCGATGCCAAATGGGGCGAAGTGCCCGCGGCCATCGTCGTGCGCAAAGCCGGTCACCCGCTGAGCGAAGAGGAGCTGCGCGGCTTTCTAGAAGGGCGGCTGAGCAAGTACAAACATCCGCGCATTTACGAATTCCGCGAAGAAGCGCTGCCCAAAACCGGCACCGGCAAGATCCGCAAAATGATCCTGAAAGAGAAGTATTGGGCGGGGAAAAATCTGCGGGTGCAGGGCTGATGTTTTCGGTTCGGCTGGAGCCGGAACCGGAAGATTACGACCGGCTCATTGCTAGCTTATGGGAGAACGGAACGGCGGGTGTTAGCGAAGGCCACGGCTTCCTCATTGCCTTCTTCGAGAATGAATCCGACGCGCGGAGGTTCGGCGAACCGTCGCTCGAGCCCGAGGTCGATTGGGTGCAGCACACCTACGACGCCTGGCCGCCGCTGCTGGTGGGAGAGCGATTCTTCGTCGTGGCTCCGTGGCGGGAAGACCCGACGCCGAAGGGCCGCATCCGGCTCGAGATCAATCCCGGGTTGCAGTGCGGAACCGGCCAGCATCCCTGCACGCGGCTGTGCCTGGAGGCGATGGAGCGCATCCTCCGGCCGGGAGATTCGGTGCTGGACGTCGGCAGCGGCTCGGGGATCCTGTCGATCGCGGCAAAGCTGCTGGGGGCGGGCCGCGTCATCGCCTGCGACATCGATCCGGCGGCCGCACCGCAGGCCGAAATTCAAGGAGCCGCTCGACCCGTGCCGTTTTTCGTCGGCAGCGTGGACGCGGTGCGCACGGATTCCTTCGACGTGGTGGTCGCCAACATCAATGAGGACGTGATCGGCGATCTGCGGCCGGAGTTCGAGCGTGTGGCGCGGGTCGCGATTCTATCCGGGTTTCAGGATGAGCGCGGCCAGTGGTCCTGCGTCGTGCACCGCCGGACTGATATGGCCCGCCGCGATTGAGGCAGCGGGAGACGGCTTACGCGGTCCGCCGCGCAGGGTCGGCAGTGATTCCGCCAAAGCGCCGCTCCCGCGAGTGGAAGTCTGCGACGGCTGCGGCCAGATCTTTGGCCGTGAAATCGGGCCACAGGCAGGGGAGGAAAACCAGCTCGGCGTAGGCGCACTCCCACAGCAGGAAATCGCTGAGCCGTTGCTCGCCGCTGGTGCGGATGAGCAGGTCGACGTCGGGGCCGATCGACGCGCTGAGCCGTTCTTCGGTGATTGCCGCGGCGCCGGTGATCGTCGCGGCATTGGCCGCGCAGCGGCGCGCCGCCTCCAGGATGGCCTGCCGCGAGGAATAATCGAGCGCCAGGCGTAGGTGCAGCCGTGCGCCGGACGCGGTCTTTCGCTCGGTTTCTTCCAGCATCGCCACCAGCGGAGCCGGCAAGCGGTCGCGGCGGCCGATGGCTTTGAGGCGCACTCCGTTGGCCACGCAGCGCTCGGTTTCCTGGGCCAGGTAATGTCCCAGCAGGCGCATCAGCGCGGAGACTTCACGCGCCGGCCGGCTCCAGTTGTCTTCCGAGAAGGCGTACAGCGTGAGAGTGGAGATGCCCAGGTCCGGCGCAGCTTCGATGGTGCGGCGCACGGCAGCCGCTCCGGAGCGATGGCCGGCCACGCGAGGCAGGCCTCGGCGATTGGCCCAGCGGCCGTTGCCGTCCATGATGATCGCGGCATGAATGCCCTGCGCCCCCGGCATCTATTTCTTTACCGCCTGCCTCATCTTTTGACGGCCTGAATAAGGGCTTCCATATGGTTCAGATACTTCTCGAACGCCTTGCGGCCAGTATCGGTGAGCGAGTACTCGGTCTTGGGCATGCGGCCCTCGAAGCTCTTGGAGCAGGCCACGTAGCCGGCTTCCTCCAGTTTCCGTGCATGCACGCTCAAGTTACCATCGGTGGTGCGCAGCAGTTTCTTCAGGTCATTGAAAGTGAGCGAAGAATTCGCCGCCAGCGCGCTGACAATCCCCAGGCGCATGCGCTCATGGATCAGCCGGTCAAGATCGACGGCCGCGGGCTGCCGCGGCGCCTCTGGCGCTCTTTTGAGCACCGGGGTTTTCAGGGCTGCGCGTTTAGCCGCCATATTTCCTCGCAATAACCGCGCCGAAGATCACATGCAGCGCGCCGAAGCCGAAGCCGAGCCAGAAATCGCTCCAGGCGGGGGTGAAGAGAGCGACCGCACCGGTGGCCAGGAAGCATGCACCCATCACCGGCACCACCGGTGTGGAGAAGGCTCCGCCGGCGATCACGCCGGTTCCATACAGCATCAGCCACACTCCAGGAATGGTGTTCCAGGCGCCGGCTTGCCACAGCGCCAGCGTCAGTGCCGCGCCGGCGATCAGCGGCGGGATGAAGCTGAATACGAATTTGCGCGCCGGCGGATTCCACAGCGGCAGGCCTGCCGCGCCCGACTTGCGCCACATCGCGATAATGCCGGCGGCCACGGCGATCACGCCTTCCAGCATCCAGCACAGCATCCACAGCGCCCGCGAGGGCGCGTGCGAAGCCAGCCCGGCCGCGGCCAATGCCGTCGCGCCCATGGCCACGCCGCCCCAGCCTGGAACGGCCGTGAAGGAGCCGGCCCGCTCCATGGTTTCGCGGATGTAGCGCAGGTTGTCGATCGCGTGATCGTGCATCGCCGCCGGCGGACTCGTACGCTTGCGGATGGGTTCAATCTGCGCCATCGGTTTATAGAATACAGGTCCCCCGCGCTTCTGTCAAGTACTTTGCGGCAGAAAGCCCCGCACGCTTAAGGCACAGCCCCTCAGGTACTACCCCGGCGAGCGCCAAAGGCTTCACGGTACCATGAACGATTAGAATGCAAAAGTTGTTGGAGGAGCTCGCGCCGGGCGAGGCAGATTACGAACTGGCGCGCGCCATAGATCCCGCGCGTCTGCCAGCGCATATCGCCATCATCATGGACGGCAATGGACGCTGGGCCCGCAATCGCCACCTGCCGCGCGTTTCCGGCCACCGGGCGGGGGTGCAGGCGGTGCGGTCGACGGTGGAAACCTGCGCGCAGCTCGGCCTGCAGGCGCTGACGCTGTACGCGTTTTCGGTGGAGAATTGGAAGCGCCCGCGGGCCGAGGTCGAAACGCTGTGGCGCCTGCTGCGGCACTACCTGGGCGCGGAACTTCCCACCATGATGAAGCACGACATCCGCTTCGGCGCGGTGGGAAGACTGGAGGCTCTGCCTGCGTTCGTGCGCGGGGAGCTGGATGAAGTGATCCGCCGCACCGAAAACAATTCCGGCCTGCGCCTGAACCTGGCGATCAACTACGGCGGCCGCGCGGAGATCGTCGACGCGGTGAAATCGCTGATCGAGGACGTGCGCGCGGGAAGGGCCGAGATCGACGAGGCGGCTATCTCGGCGCGTCTCTATACGGCGGGAATGCCGGACCCGGACCTGCTGATCCGCACCTCCGGCGAGATGCGCGTTAGCAATTTTCTGTTGTGGCAGATCGCCTATGCCGAGCTCTACGTCACTCACACGCTGTGGCCCGACTTCACGCGCGCGGAGCTGCTGGAAGCTATTCTCGACTACCAGCGCCGCGACCGCCGCTTCGGCGGATTGGGCCGGCCTGCGGGGGTTGAGGACGTGCTTCTGGAGCCGGCGGGCGTGCGAGCCCGATGAAGCGTGTCGCGACCGCGCTGGTCCTGATCCCGGTTGTGGTTTGGGTGGCGCTGGCCGCGCCCTATTGGGTGTTCGCCATCGTTGTGGCTGCCGTGGGCGTGCTGTCCCACCGCGAATTCGATCATATCGCCGCGGCCCAAGGACTCGCGCCCGCGGGCTGGCCCGGCATCGCCGCGGGACTGGTGCTGCTGTTTGCTCCGGAGCCTTTCCTGGTCCTGATCCTGATTGCCCTGCTGGGGATGACGCTGGCTCTGCGCTCATCCAATTTGGCGCGCGCACTGCCCGGCGCGGCGGTGTTCTCGCTGGGCGTCGTGTATATTTTTGGCGCGTGGCGTTGCGCGGCGGAACTGCGCGGGATCAACCCCCACTGGCTGATGATCGCGCTGCTGGTGAGCTGGGCCGGCGACACGGCGGCGCTGTATGTGGGACGGTCGCTCGGGAGGCACAAGCTTGCGCCGCGAATCAGTCCCGGCAAGACCTGGGAAGGCTCGGCGGGCTCGGTGGTGGGAGCGGCGATCGCATGCGCGATTTACGCGCACTTCCTGATGAAGAAGGAGGATCTCCTGTGGGTGCTGGCGATCGCGGCCGTGGCCAACGTCGCCGGGCAGTTCGGCGACCTGTGCGAATCGGCTTTTAAACGCGGCGCGGATATGAAGGATAGCGGCACGATGTTGCCGGGACATGGAGGCTGGCTGGACCGCGTCGATTCCAGCCTGTTCACCGTGCCGGTAGTGTACGCTGCGCAAGTTTATATGATGAGTCATGTCCATGTTTAGAGCGCTGGTGGCGGTTCAGGCAGAGGGGAAAATCGCGGTCCGGTTCGAGCAGGTGGCAAAGGACTCCCTGCCGCCGGGCGACGTACTGGTGCGCGTACGCTATTCGAGCCTCAACTATAAAGACGGCTTGGCGGTCACCGGCCGCCCCGGCGTGATCCGCAAATTCCCCATGGTTCCGGGGATCGATTTTGCGGGCGTCGTGGAGCAGTCGGCAGCGGCCGCGTTTCATCCCGGCGACGAAGTCGTGCTAACCGGCGCGGGCGCTGGAGAAACCGCTTGGGGCGGGTACGCCGAGTATGCCCGCTGGAACGCCGCGGACCTGATCAAGCTTCCTGCGGGGATCTCGCTCCCACAATCGATGGCCATCGGCACCGCGGGATTCACCGCGATGCAAGCGGTGATCGCTTTAGAGAAGCATGGCGCTGTGCAGGTCGCCAAAGCCGCAGGGCGCGAGATTCTGGTCACCGGCGCGGGCGGTGGAGTGGGCGGCATCGCCATCGCGATTCTGGCCAGACTCGGATACCGCGTGGCGGCTTCCACCGGACGCGCGGAATTGGGCGATTACTTGCGCTCTCTCGGCGCTGCGGAGATCGTATCGCGAGAGGCTCTGACCGCGCTCTCCTCCAAATCTCTGGACCGGGAGCGCTGGGGCGGAGCGATCGACAGCGTGGGAGGCGCGATTCTGGCGGGAATCCTCCCGGCCATGGCGAGCAATGCGGGCGTTGCCTCCTGCGGCCTCGCCGGAGGCGCCGCGTTCAACGCCACGGTGCTGCCCTTCATCCTGCGCGGCGTGAACCTGCTCGGCATCAACTCCGTGCGCGTCACGCCGCAGGAGCGGCGCGAAGTCTGGGACCGGCTCGCACATGACCTTCCGCTGGACCGGCTGGACGCCATGACCGAAATCGCTCCGCTTGACCGCGTGGTCGAACTGGGAGAAAAGATCCTCGCCGGCCAGGTGCGCGGGCGCGTCGTCATCCACGTCTAATATTCGATTCCTCGCGGCGGCTGATTCTGCTATCGTGACCGGTGTATGGAGACGCCCCACGATTCTATCCAGACCGTCCGGACATTGTTCGAGGCATTTTCCCAGCGCGACGCCGGACGTTTTGTGGAATACCTGGATCCGAAGATCGAGTGGACCTCGGCCGAGAACTTCATCTACGCCGAGGCTAGCCCCCGCGTGGGAATCCAAGCCGTGGTACAGCATCTTTTCGGCAGAGTGCTGGTCGACTGGGATAACTTCAGAATGGTCCCGGTGGAGATTCTGGGCAGCGGCGATATCGTGATCGCCAGCGGACGCTTTCGCGGCGTTTTTAAGGCGAACGGCGCGCCCATTGACGCTCAGTTCGTGCAAGTATTTCAGTTCAAGGACGGCAAGGTGGCCAAAATCCAGATGTACACGGATACGGCGCAGTTCCGCGACACGGTCACGGCCATCCGGTCCACAAGCGCGTGAGGGATCACCCGGAGGCGCATCTTATGCTCCGGGTTATTCCTTGGTCACGTTCCAGGTGCCGGTGACGGTTGGGCTGGTGCAGGAGAACGTTCCGCTGCCCGTGACGGCGGCGCCGCTCGCTACCAGCGTGCCGGTGAAATTGCACGTAGTGCCCCCGGCCAGGATAGCGCCGAACGTGGCCGATCCATTCGCTGTCACAGTTCCGCTGCCGGCGGCCGGACTGATTACTGTGACGGCTCCGTTATTGATCGTCGCGGCTACAGGACCCGAGCCTTCTGTTCCGGTGTAGGTTCCCGTGTAGGTGCCGTTAAAGACGTTCACCGTTTGCGCCGGATTCACGGTGAGCACCGCTGTGCTGAACTTGCCCTGATAGGTCGCCGCCAGCGTGACCATCTGTGCGGACGTTACGGAGCCGGCGTTCACTGTGAAGCTGGCCGAGGCCGAGCCCGCCGGGATGGTGAGCGTCGCGGGTATCGTCGCCAGAGTTGAACTGGCCGAGAGCGCCACCGTCAGGCCGCCCGCAGGCGCCCCGCCCGAAAGCGTAACCGTGGCCTGCACGAAGCCGGAGGAAGTCGTCGAAGAGGAAGCCAGAGTCAGGCCGGCAATCTGCGGACCCGCGCTCCCGCCATTCTGATAATTTGCCAGCGCGTTGACCGTCTCGAACCCTCCGTAGGAGAAGCCCTGGTCCAGACCGCTGCTGGAAAACGTCCCCGGATTCTCGAACTCGAGAATGCCGAGACTGGCGCTGGTGCCGGTGGGAGGAAGGGATTGGAGAACCTGCGCGGGAATATTGAATGTGCCCGCGCTCGCCGGGGCGATACATTCGAAGGTCACGTCGAGTCCGTTCGCAGCCGCCGAGTCTCCCGCGATCAGCACCAGCCCGT
>CAWISY010000125.1:0-60387 GCA_963838455.1 Bryobacterales bacterium | reverse complement strand
GTGTTATGTTGGCACTTCAACCGTCGTCCTCCTTGCTTTCGCTCTTAACTGAGGTTGGCTGCTGGGTGACGTAGACCTCGCAGCCGATCACCGGGTGGACGCCCTTCTCCCTGGCCTTGTTGTAGAACTCGACGGCGCCGAAGAGGTTACCGTGATCGGTCATGGCCACGGCGGGCATCTTCTGCTCCACCACCAGGTCCATGAGTTGGCCGATTTCACACGCTCCGTCCAGCAGCGAGTAGTCGGTGTGGCAATGCAGATGAACGAACGGGGCAGCCATGAGGGACGAAAATGCTCCTAATCCCGGGGGGAGGCTCGGTAACTTCAGTATAACGGCTGCCCGAACGCGTGAAACACTCCGATTTCGGCTTCCGTCTAACGGACGGAGAACAAACTGTGAGCTCCTCATTTCGATTGAGTCTCTTGGCGCTCGGCATTGGCGTTTTCATCACGGGCTGCGGACCGACGCGCGTAGGGGTGGTAGGCGGCATCGGCGCAGGACCACCGATCTGCCCGTATGGTTATTACGAAGCGCCGCCGTATGACTGCGCGCCGGATGGTTACTACGGGCCGGAATGGTTCGACGGCGGGGTGTTCATCGGCGCCGGGCCCTGGTTTCACGGGCGGGACCATTTCTACGGGCACGTGGATCACGCGCTCGATTACCGCAAGGGTTACCGCGGGCCAAGGCCGGCGCGAAACGAGGCTCCGCGGGCGCAGCGGGCTCCCTTCCGCGGCCAGGCGATGCATGATCCGAGGGGTCACGAGGCTCCTCGTAGCGCTAGAAGGTAAATAAAACCTCACGGCGCTGCGCGGGCTTACAATAGCCGCTATGGGCGTCCGTAATGTCGCTGTCGTTCTCGCGTTTGGAGCGTTGTGTTCGAGCGCTCAATGGCTCGACTATCGCGCGGCCGGCACTCCCCGGAAAGCGGATGGGACTCCGGATCTTTCTGCCAAGGCCCCGCGTACCTCCGACGGAAAGCCGGACCTCTCGGGAGTCTGGCGGACCCAGCTCGCTTCTACGGCCGAGAATGAGCGATTGTTCGGGGCCGCCGTCAGCGATTTTGCGGTGCCCGGAGACGACCCGCGCACCTTCTCGAAATATTTTCTGGACATCCTCTCCGACTTCAAGCCGGAGGATTCGCCGATGTTACCCGGCGCAGCGGAAATCCTCGCCAGGAATATCGAGCACAAAGGAACGTTGAGTCCTACCGCGCGATGCCTGCCGCAGGGGCTGCCGCGCGCCGACATTTTTTCCTATATGCCGTTCAAGATCATCCAGACCCGGAGCGAGCTCGCTTTCCTATATGAAGTGGATGACACCTTCCGGCAGATTTACCTCGACGGCCGCAAGCTTCCGGAGGATCCTCAGCCGGCTTGGCTAGGATACTCGGTCGGAACGTGGGAGGGCGATGCCTTGGTGGTGGATGCCGCGGGCTTCAATGACAAGAGTTGGCTTGACGGCATGGGTCACCCGCACAGCGAACAGCTTCAGATTCATGAGCGCTTTCATCGCCGCGATTTCGGGCACATGGATTTGACGGTGACCGTCACCGACCCCAAATACTACACCAAGCCGATCACGTTCCAGGTGACCGAAGTTCTGATCCCGGATTCAGACGTTCTCGAGAATGTCTGCAATGAGAACGAGCGGGATCAGGGTCACATGAAGTGAGGTTAGTGCTCCCGTAGCGCGTGGCACTTGGTGCAATTGCTGTCGGCGGCGAAGGCGGAGTTGCCGATCGAATGGCAATAGGCGCAGGAGGTCATGGAAGCCTCCGCGGCACGGTGGAGCGCCTTCTTGTAATTGAGCGGCGCGCGGGACTGCGGAAATATCTTGGGATGGCATTTGGTGCAATCACCATTGACGCGCTCATAGTGTTTCTTGTGCGTGAACGTCACGTTGCCGTAGGGCGATTCGATCAGAATGGTGTCCGGGGGCTCTCCGTTGGAGACGGTCGCCGTGGATTGGTCGGGCGCCGGAGCAGAGGTTTGTGGTTGCTTAGCATTGGTTTGCTTAACCTCTGGTTGCGTCACCTCGGGTTGAGGTTTGCTCTGGCACCCGACCAGGGAGAGTACTGCGATCAGTAAGACGGAACGAAGCATGAATGGTTAGTGTGTCCTTTTAGAGTACCTGTGTTTTTAGGCTCACGCGCTAGCGTACGCGAGGGATGCGCCGCGGTCGGTCAAAAGTGGTATCATCGCTCTGCGATGGTCCTAGAGATTGAGTCTCTGCAGACTCAAATCCAACGTATTCTTCAGAGTAAGGCGTTCCGGACTTCCGAGGTTCAGCGCAATCTGCTGAGCTACCTCGCCGAGAAGTCGATTACCGGAACTGCGGACAACCTTAAAGAATATGTGGTCGGGCTGGACGTATTCGGCAAACCGGCATCGTACGATCCGCGGCAGGAATCGACCGTGCGCATGCATGTCGGGCGGTTGCGGCAAAAGCTGGCCGAGTATTATCGCCTGGAAGGCATGGACGATCCGGTCATGGTGGATCTGCCGAAAGGCGGATTCAAGCTGACGTTTGAGCCGCGCGCCGTGGTTCCGGCCCCGCCTGAGCCCGTCGCTCCGGAGCCGGTGATCGTCACTAAGTTCAACTACCGGTTGGAGATCGCTCTTGGCGTGGGGTTGCTCATCGCAATCGTGTGTGCGGGTTATTTCGGCGTGCGGCTGTGGAGGGTGGAACGGACCCCCTCCAGTGCTCAAGGGCCGGTCTGGACTCCGGAGTTGCAACAACTCTGGGAGCCAATTCTCACCCCCAACCGTCCGTTACTGATCTGCATGTCCACCCCGGCTTCGGGCATGACCGGATTGGGAACCGCCAACGGAGCCTTCCTGCTGGGGCAGTTCCTGGGAGAGAGAAAGAAGGATATCCAGCTCACGCCGACCGAGCAGCTCTCGATGCCGGAAATCGCCATGGGGAACGTCGTGTTCCTGGGTGCGAACGGGGGCGGCCGGCAGATTCGGGCGATTCCCGAGGAGCGGCAACTGCTCCTGGGTCCCGAAGGCATTCGTAATCTGAATCCACGCGCCGGGGAGCCGGCTGCGCTCGCCGACCGGAACCCGGCCGACCCGCAGGATACGGCCGAGAGCTACGCCCTGGTCAGCCACTTCCCGGGCTTGAACGGAAATGGCGAGCTGCTCTACTTTTCGGGGAACAAGATTCCGGCGGTGATGGGAGCGGTGCAGGCGTTCACGGACCCGGCTTTCGCCAAGACGCTGGTGGCGAAGATGAAGACTCCGGCCGGCGCGCTGCCCCACTTCTACCAGGTGGTGCTGAAGGTCCGCTCCATGGACGACATGCCGATCGACATCGCCTACGTTTTCCACCGTGATCTGACCTCGGCTGTAACTCATTGATAATGCGTGGTCACACACCGGTCACTGACCTCTAAGTGACCGGATATACGTAAGTTTTGGCTCATGCGCGTGGTAGCGTTGATGCTGGGCAGGGAGCGGTTTCGCGCCCCTGGACACTTCCGCTTACTTGAAATTAGGGTGCGCTTAACGCGCGAATGGAGATTCAACTGATGAAATCGAAATGGATGGGTATGATTGCCGCTAGCCTGATGGTCGCGGCGGTTCCGGGACTGGCGCATCATTCCTTCTCGGCGGAGTATGATCGCTCCAAGCCGATTCAACTGAAGGGCACGGTCACCAAGGTGGAATGGATGAATCCGCACGCCCGGTTCTACCTGGACGTGAAGGGCGACGACGGCAAGGTGGCCAACTGGGAATTCGAGCTGGGCAGCCCCAACGGCCTGATGCGTAGCGGCTGGACCCGCAATTCGCTGAAGGTCGGCGATGTGATCCAGGTCAGCGGTTCCCAGGCCAAGGACGGCTCGAACCTGGTCAACGCCCAGAACGTGACGTTTGAGAACGGCAAAAAGGTCCTGAGCGGCGTTTCTTCGGCCGACGATCCAACCACGAAGTAAGCGTTTTCGCGCTGCCATCTTCCGGCTCGCGGCTGGGCTGTCGGTTGAACCGCGGGCCGGGCCGGATGGCGGCCGGCCAAAAGGCGTAAACCAAAAGGAGTAAAATGGATCGGCTCCGGGAGGGCTTCTAGGCGGAATGTTTCTTCAGAACGCGGTTGCGGATGCGCTCAACAACACGGAATGGGCGTTTCCGTTAGCGGAATGTTTTCACATCGGGGGATTTGCCGTGGCCGTCGGGAGCATCGCGCTGGTGGATTTTCGCATGCTGAATCTGGGCCTGCGCAAGGCGACTCCGGGCTCTCTGGTGCGCGACACCGAGCCGTGGACGTTGATCGCGCTGGTGTTCGTTTTGTTTTCCGGCGCGGCGCTCTATATTTCGCAGACGTTCGTTTATATTCCCAACCCGGTGTTCCAGGCCAAGATGGTGCTGCTGATCATCGCCATCATCTATAACTTCACGATCCATCGGAAGATCGCCTCCTCGCCGACAGCCTCACCCGGCGTCCAGAAGGTGGTCGCGCTCGTGTCGCTATTGTTGTGGGTAGCAATTGTGTACGGTGGAATCTTTATCGCGTTCGTCTAAAACCTCCATGGGTATCGCACATTCCCTTCAAAGTATCGACTTCTTGACCGCCTTCCGCGAATCGGCTATTGTTTATCCGGCCGTTCTGGGGACCCATCTGGCGTGCATCGCCCTTTTCGGCGGGATGATTCTGATGACCGACCTGCGGCTGCTGGGGGTCACCTTCAAGAGCCTGACGATCACCGAGGTGGTGACCAGCCTGCGCCCGTGGAAGCGCTTGGGTGGCCTGATCATGATCACCATGGGGCTGCTGCTGGGGACCTCGGAAGCGGAAAAATACGCGCCGAATCCTTATTTCTGGACCAAGATGACGATTCTGGCCCTGATCGGCGTGCATGCCCTGATCTTCCGGCCGACCGTCTACAACAAAACGGAGGAGCTGGACCGCTCCCCCATTATTCCCACCCGGGCCAAAGCGGCTGGAGCAATTTCTCTGGTGCTGTGGAGCGGGATGTTCATCATGGGACGGCTCATCGCCTACTATGAGCCGAAACAACCGGCTCAACCGGCGGCGTCTCTTCTATTGAGGAACTCGCGCACAACGGACGCGCTGGCCGCGGCCAAGTCCGCCGGGTTCTCCTTGCGTTTCGCGCCGCGATCAGCGGCCGGTGCGCTTTTGAAGTAGCGCTTTTGAACTAGAGCTGCGGGAGCGGGTCTCAAAACAAGCAGGCGCGGAGACGAGGAGCCCTTATGGCGGACGCTGTCAGCGTGTCCGGGAGTGCTGTGGGCGAATCCGGATTGCATCGGTTCGCCGTACTAGGGATGGTGGCGAGTCTGGTGGGTTTGTTCACCGGCGCCATGCAAACCAGCAGTGGAGATACCGAGTTCAGCGACTTGCACCTGATCACCGCTGCCGTCGCGGCGGTAGCGACGGCGGTTCTCGGGATCTGGCTGCTGAGGCAAATGCCCCGGCTGGGCGGGGCTCTTCTGGCGGGCCTGGTGGCGGAAGCGGGCCTGGGTGCGATCTCCAAAGACAGCGCCGGTCTGGCGATTCTGCATGCGCTGATTGCGCCGCTGCTGTTATCGGGCGCGTTCGCGGCCATGATTGCGACCGGACGGAGCTGGCAAGCGCCCCCGGATCTGGTTCAGGATCAGGGATGGCCGTCGCTGGCGAGCCTGGGCAAAATCACGCCGGTTCTGGTGCTGATGCAGATCGCGCTGGGGGCGGCATTTCGCCACAAGGAGATGGGCGTTCTCTCGCATCTATTCTTCGCCATGGTGCTGGTGCTGGTGATTCTGTGCCTGTGCATCTTCGTGATGCAGCAGTTCCCCACTCATAAGGCGCTGCGTCCAGCCGCGAACATGTTGATGGCGGTGGCGTTCACGCAGATCTTTCTAGGCATCGCGGCGTTTACGGTGCGAACCATGACCAATAAAGTCACTCCGCTGGTGATCGGCGTGACGGCGGTGCACGCCGTGGTGGGCGCGCTGACCCTGGCCTCCGCGGTGATGGTGAGCATGCAGATCCATCGCAACGTTTATCGGAAGAAGGCTGAGACTGAGTGAGGTCGAGACTCGCGTGCGCCGCTGTTTGTCTGCTGTTGCCGTGGGCCATCACGGCGTGGGGATTTGCCGGAGGCAGTCTTTCCGGAACCATCCGCGATCAGAGCGGAGCCGTGATTCCGCACGCGCAGTTGACGCTGGTCAATAGCGGGGTCAAGACCGCGTTTGAGACCACCTCCGACAACCAAGGCCTTTACGCCTTCCCTGCGCTGCCGGTCGGACATTACGATCTGACCGTTCAAGCCACGGGATTCAAGCCGCAGAAGAAGACCAACATCGCCATCGACGCAGACTCCGGCGTAACCGTGGACGTGACCATGACGCTCGGCGAACAATCCGAAACGGTCACGGTGAATGAGAGCGAAGCCGACGTGCAGACGCAGGTGGACACGGTGCAGACGCACCTGGGCGAGGTGGTGGGGACGCAGCAGATCGAGGCGCTGCCGCTCAACGGCCGCAGCTACACGGATCTGCTTTCGATCCAGCCGGGCGTGATGCCGGTCACCACGTTGAAGCCGGACTCGGTCATCATGGCGGGAGCCACCGGCACCATCAACCCCTCCGGCGATTTGAATCCCGGCGACGTTTCCATCGACGGCCAGCGCGAATCGGCCAACGGCTTTATGGTGAACGGCGTCGACGTGCAGGAGCACATGAACGGAGGCACCTCCGTGATCCCCAACCTGGATTCCATCCAGGAGTTTCGCGTGCTGACCAACAACTTCGATCCCGAATACGGCAACTACAACGGCGGCATGGTCAACGTAGTGACCAAATCCGGAAGCGACGGCTATCACGGCGACGCGTTCGAGTTTCTGCGCAATACGGATCTGGACGCGAGAAATTTTTTCACCGGGACCCGTGGGGTGTATCAGCAGAATCAGCCGGGGGGAACCCTTGGCGGACCGGTCAAGAAAGGCAAGCTGTTCTTCTTCCTCGACTACCAGCACACTGGAACTTCGGAAGGGATTGCCTCGCCGGTATCCGAGGTGATGTCGGCGCAGGAGCGGCTGGGAAACTTCAGCGACAACACCAGCACTTTGCTCGGGACCACGGTGAGCGGCCCGAACATAGCCAGCCTGCTTTCCGGCAAGCTCGGCCATCCGGTGACGGAGGGTGAGCCCTATTACACGCCAGGCTGCAACAGTCCGCTTCAGTGCGTGCTGCCCAACGCAGTGATTCCGATGAGCGCGTGGTCCGCGCCGGCCGCGAATCTCCTCAAGTACATTCCCGCGCCGAATATAGGATCGAATCTTTTTGCCACGGCCAACTCACCGGAGTCGGTTCGGGATGACAAGGCAGGCGGCAGGATCGACGCCAATACGCGGCTGGGCGTGATTGCCGGCTACTACTTCGCCGATAACTACCGGCTGGATAATCCTTACGCGGGACAGCAGGGCGGCGCGACCATACCCGGCTTCGACGCGCTGACCATCGGCCAGGCGCAGGAGCTCTCGCTTGGGGACACGAACGTATTCCATGGCACGACGGTGAACGAATTTAAGGTGGGGCTGTTGCGCAACGTGAACAATATCGGGCAGCCGCACGGAGGGCTGGGCATGAGCCTGGCGTCGCAGGGATTTGTGCGGGGTCCGGCCAACGGCGGGATCGTGGTGCAAGCGCCGCAGTTTGAAGGCGTCGAGAACATCTCCTTTCCGTCTTTCACCATGGGCGTCCCAATCACGAATCTGCAGCAGTGGAACAACACAATCTTTTTGAGCGATACCGTGTCGAAAGTGATTGGCAGCCACACGCTCAAGTTCGGATTCCAGTATCACTACGACCAGGTCAACGAGAATCCCAACGCGACCTTCAACGGAACGTTCAGCTTCGAGGGCACCCAGACGGGAAATCCCTTTGCCGATTTTCTGCTCGGGTTCCCTGCCAATTTCACGCAGTCCACGGGCCAGCGCTTTTACCTGAGAAATCACTACGCAGCGGCGTTCGCGCAGGATAGCTGGCGCCTGGCGAGCAATGTAACGCTCAACCTGGGATTGCGCTGGGACCTGATCGAGCCGTGGTCGGAGAAGTACAACAACATCCAGACCGTGGTTCCGGGCGAGCAGTCCGTGTTGTACCCCAACGCGATTCCGGGCCTGGTTGTGCCCGGCGATCCCGGCATTCCTTCCACGCTCTCGCCGGTTCAGTATCACAACTTCGCGCCCCGAATCGGCCTCGCTTGGTCGCCCAAGGCCACCAGTGGCGTGCTGAAGGCGATCCTGGGCGAAGGCGGCGAAAGCAGCATTCGCGCCAGTTTCGGCACCTTCTATACCGCGTTTCCCGGCCTGAGCGCGGGCATCATGTACGGCGTGCCTCCGTTCGGCTACAACTATCTGAGCCCCGCGCCTCCGCTGTTCTCGCAGCCGTTCATCAACGCGGGCAACGGAGTTGCGAATATCGATCCCTATCCGTTTAGTTTCCCGCCGCACAACGTTTCGGCGTCGAATCCGGACACGACTTACAACTGGGCCGCGGTGACGCCGATCAGCGCCGATCCTTACTGGTACTATCGCAATCAAACTCCGTACACCGAAAACTACATGTTTTCGATTCAACGGCAGATCAAGACCAAGGCTCTGCTGACGGTGAGCTATGTCGGAAACCAGGGGCATCATCTGCTGGGCCTGATCTCGACCAATCCCGGCAATCCGGCGCTGTGCCTGGGCCTGAGCCAGCCGAACCAGGTCGCGGCAGGGAGCCTCACCTGCGGGCCCTACGGCGAAGACGCGACGTATACGTCGGCTGCGGGGGCGACCTATCTGAATACGCGAGTGAATGCGCTGGGCCCTGCGGGGGACTACGGTTCGGTAACGGCGCAGAAGACCATCGCCAACTCCGACTTCAACGCTCTGGAGACTACGCTACGCTACTCTCCGACCGCGCGATCGACCTTGTTGCTGTCCTACACCTATGCGAAGTCGATCGACCAGGCGTCGAACATAGGCGAAGAACTGAACCCGTTGAATGAGAGCCTCACGCGCGTCATCTCCTCATTCGACATGAAGCATGACTTCGTGGCGACGTATAAATATGAACTGCCGTTCGAACACCTCTTCAAGCCGAGCCGCTTGACGCAGGGCTGGAGCATCTCCGGCAACACGCGCTTCGCCAGCGGTCTGCCGGTCACGCTGAACGATAACTCCGACAATTCTTTTCTGGGCACTCTGGGCAACGGCGTGAACAATTACTTGCTGGATACGCCCAACGTGGCCAACGGGCCACTTGAGATCAATACCAATCCGCGCAACGGCAAGCCGGAGTTCAACGTGAGTCTGTTCTCGGAAGAGAATCCGGGGCAGTTAGGCACGGCGGCGCGGCGTTTCTTTTATGGCCCTGGCATCGAGAATTTCGACGTGCAGTTGACCAAGTCTACGAAGATAACTGAGAGCACCTCGGCCGATATCCGCGTCGAGGCGTTCAACATTTTCAACCACGCGCAGTTCTACGGCCCCGCGGCCGTGAATGGAATCTACGGGACGGCGAATTTCGGTTCGGTCGTCTCCGCAGCCTCCCCGCGGCTGATTCAGCTCGCGGTCAAGCTGCATTTCTAAGAGCAGGCAGAAACCGCTTGCTCGAGCGCGCGGCTCAATAGGAGCAATGCGTTACCGATCTGTGACTAGACAGAGCCGCGACCGGAGGGAGCGGGCTGCCTGCGACGAATGACCGAACCTCCGCTCGGCCCAGCGGGCGCCCCGGTCGCGGCTCTGAAGGAAAAGCGCCGACGTCACAGGTTGTCCCATCCGGTACCACCGGAGGCAAAACTGAGCCGCGACTGCGAAGAGCGGTCTTTGCTGCGGGCGAGGGTCAATTCGTAAGATCGTCGGTGCGCGAGTCGTCGCGGATGGGCAGGTATTGGTCGTACCACCATTTCTGTGCCGCGCTGTTCTCGTATTTCTTGAGCGCGTCCTGGCTTTCGAACTCCATCACGATCGCCTGCCGGAAGCCTTCCTGGCCCTGATAGCGGATGGGCTTGGTCCAGACGCGCTTGATGCCCGGGTAGCGGGTGGGGAGCTGCTGCACCGCGTCGACCACAGCCTTGATCTGCTCCGGCGTCGCGTCCACCTTCCACTTGATGTTGATGACGTGAATGACGGTGGCGGGTGATTCGGCCAGCGCAAACGCGGCGCACAACAGCAGCGACACGATCCATTTCATATTTCGATGATGGCATGACCAGTTGTTGTATATTCGGTCTGATGCTTCAGTGGCCCGCCGAGGGCGTCACTCGATCTCCGTACCGCGTGATGTCCGATCCAGAAATCTATCGTCTGGAACAGGAGCGCATCTTCCGAGGCCCGGTCTGGAATTACCTGTGCCTTGAAGCCGAGCTTCCCCAGCCGGGCAGCTTCCGCACCACCTACATCGGCGATACGCCGATTTTGATTGCGCGCGATAAGGACGGCGCTGCGCATGCGATGGTCAACCGCTGCGCGCACAAAGGCGCGATGCTGTGCGTGGAAGCCGGCGGCACGCGCCAGAATTTCACCTGCCCGTATCACAACTGGACCTACGACCTCACCGGAAACCTGCGCGGCGTGGCGTTTCAACACGGCGTGCAGGGGCAGGGCGGGATGCCTCCTGATTTCGATCTCGCGCAGCACGGACTGGAACCGGTGAGAACGGCCAGCGTCCAAGGCCTGATCTTCGGCACCTTCAGCCCCGAAGTTGAAGTGCTGGAGCAATATCTTGGGCCGGGCATGCTCGCAAATCTGCGCCGCGTGTTTCACAAGCCCGTCGAGGTGCTGGGGTATCATCACCAGACACTCGAAAACAATTGGAAGCTGTATATGGAGAATTCGCGCGATCCCTACCACGCCACCATCCTCCACACCTTTTACGCGACCTTCAAGCTCAACCGCCTGACCATGGACGGAGGCATCACCATCGAGCACGGCGGCTGGCACAGCATGAATTATTCGAAAGGCGCGACCATGCGCGAGGGCGGATATGAAGGAACCGGTATCCGTTCAGTGGTCGAAAACGTGGGACTGGCGGATCCGTCGCTGATCGCCGGCAGACAAGAGTTCGACGACGGCATCACCGTCGCGGTGCAATCCCTGTTTCCAAGCTGCGTGAACCAGCAAATCTACAACACTCTCGCTCTGCGCCAGATTGTTCCCCTGGGCCCGCTGCGCTGCGAGCTGCATTGGACGGTTTTCGGCTACACGGACGACGATCCGGAATTGCGCCAGATGCGCCTCAAGCAGAGCAACCTGATTGGGCCGGCCGGCTTCGTTTCCATCGACGATGGAGTCATCGGCGAATGGGTGCAGCGCGGCATCGGGGGAAAGGGTGCGGAAGAAAATTCGGTCATGGAGATGGGCGGAAGCGAGATCGCCTCCACCAAGGGCTCGCGCGCGACCGAGGCGACGCTGCGCGGATTCTGGCAGGGCTACCGGAGCCTGATGGGATGGTGACGGTTCCGGAAGACACGCTGCGCCGGATCGAGCATTTGCACGCGCGCTACCTTCGCGTCGTTGACGACGGGCTGTGGGAAGAATGGCCCCGGTTATTCACCGATCAGTGCGTCTACAAAATCATTACCCGAGAGAATTTCGACCAGGGGCTGGCGCTGAGCGTGATGGAATGCCACAGCCGCGGCATGTTAGAGGATCGCGTCACCGGGCTGCGGACCATCAACGTGTTTGAGCCGCATCGCTACCTGCACCAGGTGAGCGGTCTGTCGATCGAGAGTGTCAGCGGAAACCGCGTCTCCTGCAAGTCGAATTATCTGGTGGTGCGGACTATGATCGATGGGACGATGTCGATCTTTTCGGCGGGCGTCTATCTGGACCGGATCGCGCTTACCGGGGAAGGCGCGTTATTTGAGGAGCGGCTGGTGGTGCAGGATTCGCGGCGTATCGAGACATTGCTGGTGCTGCCGCTATAGCCCCAGAACTGTGGTATCTATGGAACTCATGGAATCCGAAGAAGAACTGAAATCTGAAATTGAACGGCTTCGGGCCGAGAACCAGGCGCTGAAAAAGCCGGAGCGCGGGCGCGTCTATCTGAAGGTGAGCGAGAAGGGCGGGCTGTCGGTCTATGGGATGGGACGCTTCCCCGTCACGCTCTATCGGGAACAGTGGGAAAAGCTACTGAGCATGGCGGAGGAAATCCGCGCTTTCATCCGCGAGAATGACCAGAGCTTGAAAAAGAAGGAATAGCGCAGCGGCACGAGGCAGGCCCAGTCGATCGCGCTATTTGTTTTTCAGCGCGCCTTCGACGGCGGAAACAATCTCGTTCGACAGCGGTTCGACCTCGGGCTCAAACCGACGCAGGATGTTCCCGTTGCGGTCCACCAGGAATTTGGTGAAGTTCCACTGAATTTCGCCGGCCGTCTTGGAACTGGCCGCCGGGGTGGTCAGGAACTTATAAAGCGGGGCTTGGTCTGGGCCCTTTACCGAGATCTTGGAGAACATCGGAAACGTGACGCTATACTTGCTCTTGCAAAAGAGTTGGATTTCCGCGTCGGTTCCGGGTTCCTGTTCGCCGAAGTTGTTCGCCGGGAATCCGGTGATGACAAATCCCCGGGATTTGTATGTCTCGTACAGCTTTTCCAGGCCCTCGTATTGCGGCGTGTAGCCGCATTGACTGGCTACATTCACCATCAGCATGACTTGGCCTTTGTATGCAGCCAGCGGCCGGGGCTTACCGTCAATCGCCTTTAGCGTGTAATCGTACACGGAGCCCGCCATGGCTGTGTTCCCGAGCACTAGAAAGGCCACCAGTAGTTTTATCATACGAGTACAATTATAATCGTCGAGGTTGCGCCAGTCCGGGGGAAATTTTTTCTGGCGCCCACGGGGAGGATTTGATGAATGTCGACCACATGATCGGTGAGCTTACGGCGGAGCGCGATGCGTTGACCGCTGCGATTTCGGTTTTGGAGCGAATGGTACAGACGCGCGGAAAGCGGAGGGGCCGGCCTCCAGCCTGGCTGGCAGGTCTTTCCGTGAAGAAGGCGGCGGCTGCGGAAGGCGGGCCCAAGCGGGTGGTTAGCGCCGCGACCAAAAGGAAAATGGCTCTGGCGCAGCGGAAACGCTGGGCCGCGGCGAAAAAGTCCGAGGAGTCCTAAGCCCTCTTGATGCCAGCCGGAGGGTCTTGATGCAAGCTGGGCGGTCTCGATCCTAGCCGGGCGGCAGGATCTTGGAGATGTCGTTGTAAATCACGAACACCACGACCATCATCAGGAACACCAGCCCGGCGCGGATCACCGCCTCCTTGACCCGCAGATCCAGGTCGCGGCGCATCAGCATCTCTACGAGAAGCATCAGGATGACGCCGCCGTCCAGGATCGGCACCGGCACCAGGTTGAAGATGAACAGTTGCAGGCTGACCAGCGCCATCCAACTGATGAAGGTGGCCGGCCCTTCGCGGGCCATTTCGCCGGACATCTGGGCGATGCGGATGGGGCCGTTGATGGTCTTGGGAGAAATGCGGCGCTCCAGGATCCCTTCCAGCAGCCGCGTCACCAGCCGCGCGTTTTGCACGTTCTCTCGCCAGGATTCCGCCAGCGCCTGCGTGAACGGCAGCTTGACGATTTCCGGGCGCGGCGGCCGCATCTCCACACCGATCATCCAGCGTTTCTCTCCGCCGGTTTCGCCGCGCACCGCGGTTAGAGTGACTTGGTGCGCCTGGCCATTGCGTGAAAAGGCGAGCGTCACCGGGCTGCCTTTGGAATCGTCGATCACATCGCGGAAGCGGGAGACGGAGCGGACGGGCTGGCCGTTGGCGCTGATGAAAATGTCGCCCTTTTGCAGGCCGGCGCGCTGCGCGACGTCGATGCCGGGAGCAAAACCGTCCACTGCAACATCGGTCTCCGGACCCCACCCGGCGTTCCCGGCGCCTTCGTTTTCGTCGAAAGTGGGCGTCACGGTGAAGTGCACACGCTGGCCGTCGCGGTGCACCCACACGTCGAATGGCTTCTTCACGCTGCCCATGGTCCGCAGAGCGATGTCCTCCCAGGTGGGATCCGAGACGCCGTCGATCTGCACCACCTGATCGCCTTCCTTGACGCCCGCCTGTGCGGCGGGACCGTTCTGCGCGACATAGCCGACGATGGGCGAATGCGGCGTGGGAACTTTCGGATATTCCACCATGTACAGGCCGGTCAGCAGCGCCACAGCCAGCACGACGTTGATGGCCGGTCCGGCAAAAGCAATGATGGCGCGCTGCCAGCGCGGCTTGGCCAGAAGCGAGCGGGGATCGCTGGCGGTTTCGTCGCCGGCCTGCTCACCCGCCATGCGGACGTAGCCGCCGAACAGAATCAGCGAGAAACGGAAATCGGTCTCACCTTTGCGGAAGCCGAACAATCGCGGTCCGAAGCCGAAGCTGAAGGTGTCCACCTTCACGTCGAAGAAGCGCGCGGCCCAATAGTGTCCCAGTTCGTGGATCAGGATCATGACGCCGATCAGAACCAGATACCACCAGATGCCTTGTAAGACTTGCATATCCCCTTACCTTATTTTACGCGCCAGCGGCTCCGATAGATTTGGATGCGCACTTTCGCTCCCCTACTCATAAATACGCGCCTTCCGTGCTTTCGCTACGAGTCCCCACCCATTGAGATTCGATTTGGCCGCGCGCAACACGGCGCGCCTCGCGATCCACTTCCAGCAGCTCTGCAATAGAAGACGGCTCTCGGGGCGGAACTTGTTCCAACGTTTCGGCGACGGTTGAGGCGATCGCCGGAAATGGAATTTCGCCAGCGAGAAACGCCTCGACCGCGATCTCATCGGCCGCATTCAGAACTGCGGTCGCCGCGCCGCCCGCTTCCAGCGCCTGGTAGGAAAGCTTGAGCAGCGGGAATTTGTGGAAATCCGGCGGTTCGAAGGTCCAGCGGGTCGCCTCGCTCCAGTTGAGGCGCGGCACGGGAGCGTCGGCGCGCTCCGGATAAGTGAGCGCATACTGGATCGGCATGCGCATATCGGTGGCTGACACCTGCGCCATCACGCTGCCGTCCTTGAACTCCACCATGGCATGAACGCGGGATTGCGGGTGCACCACCACTTCCACTTCTTTCGGCTGTAAATCGAACAACCAGCAGGCCTCAATGACCTCGAAGCCCTTGTTCATCAGCGTGGCGGAGTCAATGGTAATGCGCGGACCCATCTTCCACGTTGGATGATTCAAGGCTTGGCGCGGAGTCACTTGCGCCAAATCCGCCGCCGGAGTTTCGCGGAACGGCCCGCCTGAAGCCGTCAGAATGAGCTTGGAGACCTCGCCGCGCAAGCCGCCGCGGAAACATTGGTGGGCGCCGTTGTGTTCGCTATCGACCGGAAGCAGTTCGGCTCCGGAGGCGCGCATCGCGTCGGTAACAAGTTTGCCGCCGGCCACCAGAACCTCTTTATTCGCCAGCCCGACCCGCTTGCCGAGACGGACCGCTTCATAGGTGGCTTCCAAACCCTCCACACCCACAATGGCCGACATCACGAAACCGGCTTCAGGAGCGGTCGCGGCTGCGACTCGCGCTGCCGGCCCGGCTGCCAGCTCGGGCTCGCGAATTCCGCTTTCCTTCAGGATGCGCCGAAGTTTTTCGAGCGCCGCTTCATCGGCCACCACGGCCACGCGAGGCTGGAATTTGGCGATCTGCCGCGCCAGCAGTTCTACGTTCCGGCCTGCCACTAACGCGTGGATTCCGAAACGGCCCGGCCATCGCTCCACCACGTCCAGCGTGCTGGTGCCAATAGAGCCCGTTGAGCCAAGAAGAGTGAGGAGCGTCACTACTTGAAATGATAGCATCCCGGATGTTTTTTGAAGGACCTCCCCTTTGGTGGTGGAAGAACCTTTTCGGGAGTTTTGAGCCCCTATCTGCTTGGGTGGAAGTCAACCTCTTAGGGGCGCCGGGGAGGGTTGCTTCAGGGGTCTTAAATGAGGTTAGTCTCGCTTTGGTGGGAGTTTCCTCCCCGGCTTGATTCCAATATTAGTATAGCCTCGCGAGGAATGCAACAGTTTTTTGTAGGTCGACCCAAAGATTTTTCTTATGGATTACCCTAGTAAAATCAATATCATATGCCGTAAGGCAGTACGTCCCCTATGCCGGACCCAGGCGGGAACTTACTCGCCGCGCACTTCTACGGACGCCCATTCTTCCAAAACACGGATACTGGAGCAGAAATCCTCATCGCCCCAGCCACGCGCTATCGCGGCACGCAACATCTGCTGCGTCAGCGACGTGACCGGCAGGGGCACGTCCAGGCTCTCGCCCGATTCCAGCGCCAGGCCGACGTCCTTGTGCAGCCACTTGGTCGAGAAGTTGGTCTCGAAGTTCCGCGCCAGGACAAAAGGAGCCTTGAAAGAGATGAGGCCGCTTTTGGCCGCGCTGTTGTCCAGAATCTCCAGCATCAGCTTGGGTGGGATGCCGCCTTTGGCCGCCAGCACCATGCCTTCGGCGAAGCCTTGGAACAGGTTCGCCAGCACCAGGTTCTGGGTCAGCTTGGCTTGCAGGCCGCAACCCGGGCCGCCGCAGAAGTAGAACAGCTTGCCCATGATCTCGAAGTAGGGCTTGGCGCGCTCAAAGACGTCTTTGTCGCCGCCGACCATGAAGGTCAGAGTGGCTTTCTCCGCGCCCGGTTTCGAGCCGGTGCACGGCGCATCCAGGAAATGCGCGCCCTTGGCGGCGAACGCGGCCCCGATCTGGCGGCTTATATCGGGCGAAATGGTGCTGCAATCGGCAACCACCGCGCCCGGACGAACGCCGTCGGCTAATCCGTCCTTGCCGAGCGAAACTTCGCGCGACATCTCGCTGTTGCCCACGCAATAGAAAATGTAGTCGGCGTGTTCCGCGACTTCTTTCGGCGACGCACACGCGATAGCCTTGCCCGCCACAGCTAGTTCACGGGCCTTGGCGATGGTGTTGGACCACAGCGCCACATCGTGACCGGAGTGGACCAGGTGCCGGGCCATGGGATATCCCATGATGCCCAATCCGAGAAAACCGAGCTTTGCCAAACCGAGCCTCCTTTTGCGCTAACAGGATGACCGCTCCCAGCCGCGCGCGCCAGCAAGCGGTTCTTGCCCTGCTAAAGCAGAAGCTACGATTCTAGCGTCTTTGAAGCGGGGGGTTGGCTCTTGCGAAGCCGGATTATTTTGCGGGGGCTTCGGCCAGCTTGCCCGCCAGCAAACGCAGAATCAGAAGGTCTGACGGCTGGAACGTGGTCGAGCCAACGTTGCTCAAATCCTCGTCGCGGTCGATCACGTGGCTGCGGATCATCGTCCGCAGTTGCTCGGTGGAGATGCCTAACTCCTCCGCAGCTTCGGTTTCGGAGTAATGGGACTTCCCGGCCCTGGTAAATTGCATGGCTTGAATTAAATTTTAGACTTGGCCATGTGGCTTACCCAATTAGGGAGAGCGCTTATTTAACACTCCGGTATTGCCTGACGTACTAACGTACTACGGTCATGTGCACTGAATTACCATGGTTCTATGCGAGTCTCCCTGCTACTTCTCACTAGCTTGGCTGCGACAGGCTTGGCGTTTGCTCAACAAACTCCAAGCGCGCAACCGTACCCGGGCTTTGACATTGCCTCGCTCGATCGCAAGGTGGATCCGTGCGTGGACTTCTACAAGTTCTCCTGCGGAGGATGGATGGCGGCCAATCCTCTGCCCCCCGATCAAGCGCGCTACGGCCGCTTCGACGCTTTGCAGGATCGCAACCGGACGCTGCTGCGCTCGATGCTGGACGCGGCGGCGGTGGAGAAGCCGGGCCGCAGTGCGCTGGATCAAAAAATCGGCGACTTCTACTACGCCTGCATGGATCAGAAAGCTATCGATGCCCGCGGGACCGCCGCGCTGAAACCGGACCTGGATCGCATTAACGCGCTCAAGAACAAGAGGGATCTGGCGGAGCTGGTCGCGGCGCTGATGCGCGAAGGAACTCCCGAATTCTTCAACTACTCCTCCGAGCAGGATGCCAAGGATTCAACGCAGCAGATCGCCGGGATGGATCAAGGCGGTCTCGGCCTTCCCGATCGCGACTACTACTTCAAATCCGACGCCAAATCGGTGGAGCAGCGCAATGCTTACGTGGCGCACCTGACCAAGATGTTTGCGCTGCTGGGATCGAGCCCGGCGGACGCGGCCAAGAAAGCGCAAACGGTGATGCAGATCGAGACCGCGCTGGCCGATGGCTCCTTCGATCTGGTGACGCGGCGCGATCCGCAGAAGGTCTATCACAAGATGACCATCAAGGAGCTGGCGATGCTGGGGCCGAATTTCGATTGGGCCAAGTTCATTCGCGCCGCGGGCACCCCGCCGATCCAGAGCCTGGACGTTTCCGTGCCTCCGTTTGTCAAGGCGCTCGATGGCGTGATCAACAAATACAGCCTGGATGATCTGAAGACGTATATGGACTGGCACCTGATGCACTCCAACATCGAGGTTCTGCCCACCGCGTTCCAGGACGCGAATTTCGAATTCTACGGGAAGGTGCTGCGCGGCACCAAGGAAATGCGCCCGCGCTGGAAGCGCTGCGTGGACCTGACCGACAGCCAGTTACCGGATGCGCTGGGCAAGGCGTTCGTCGATCAGACGCTCGGCAAGCAGGGTCTGGAACGGACGCACCAGATGGTGGCCGAGATCGAGAAGTCGATGGAGAAGGACATTGACGCGCTGACCTGGATGTCGCCGGAGACCAAAAAACTGGCGCTGGTGAAGCTGCACGCCGTGGCCAACAAGATCGGCGAGAAGGCGCATTGGCTGACATATTCCACCGTGAAGGTTACGCGCGATGACGCCTACGGCAACAGTGAGCACGCCAGCGCGTTTGAGATGGCGCGACAGCTTGGAAAAATCGGCAAGCCGGTGGATAAGACCGACTGGTTTATGAGCCAGCCCACCGTCAACGCCTACTACGATCCGCAGGAGAACGACATCAACTTCCCGGCCGGCATCCTGCAGCCTCCCTTCTACGACAACAAAATGGACGATGCCGTGAACTACGGCGGAATCGGCGCGGTGATCGGGCATGAGTTGACACACGCCTTCGATGACCAGGGCCGGCAGTACGACGACAAGGGCAATCTGCGCGACTGGTGGACGGAAGCCGACGCCAAGGCGTTCGAGGGGCTGGCCGATTGCCTGGTCAAGCAGTACGGAGATTACACCGCGGTCGACGACGTGAAAGTGAACGGCAAGCTGACGCTGGGGGAAAATACGGCGGACAATGGCGGCTTGCGCATCTCGTACATGGCTTTGCATGACATGTACGGGAGCAAAGAGCCCGCTCCGGTCGACGGGTTCACCGCGGAGAAGCGCTTCTTCCTGGGCTGGGCGCAGGTGTGGTGTCAGAACCAGACGCCTGAGTCGCTGCGGCAACAGGTGCTGACCAATCCGCATTCTCCAGCCGACAACCGCGTGAACGGCGCGGTGTCGAACATGCCGGAGTTCGCCAAGGCGTTCAGTTGCAAGGAAGGCCAGCCGATGGCGCCGGTGCACCACTGCCGCGTGTGGTAAGGGATGGGCTGGTGAGCGGGATCACGCGAACAGATCGCTGAGCGGAAGGGCGAAGCCGGGGAGCAGAGGCGACGCGAGCGTGGCGTTGCCGCCGAGGGCGTGGTCCGGCAGAGTGGGGCCGGTCCAAATCTCAACGGTATGGTCTTCCGGATCGATCAGCCAGGCTTCCTTTACGCCCGCTTCGAAGTACTGCTTGAGTTTTCTATGGATCTTGTGCGGCTTCTCACTCGGCGAGAGGACTTCCACAACGATTTCGGGAATGATCGGAATGACCTTGGCTCCTTCGAGCTCCCGCTGACGGTCGCCGAGAATCACGGCAACGTCGGGCGCGCGCCGCGTCAGCGGTGCTAGCGCGTACAGGTTTTCCGAGATAAGTAGCTCGCCGACGCGAGTCCTTCGAAGAAAAGACTCCAGTTCGAACTGAAGATTCTTCAGCACACGATTGTGGCGATAGGCCGGCCTGGTCATCTCGATCAACTCCCCCTCGTCAAGCTCGTAGCGCTTGTCTTCCTCGAACGGGTAGTTGTCGAATTCCTCGGCTGTCAGGAGAATCTTCGTCGCGCTCATACCATCAGTGTAGTGCTGCTGGCTACTTACTTGTCTCACTCGCCAGCTTGCTCGCGAGCGGCCGGTCCTGCCCGGAATATTTGTTGCCCACCTTCTTGCGATACGGCACTTCCACCGGCGAAGAGAGCTGCTCGAAGGTGAACGAACAGATCCGCATTCCGGGATAGAGAGCCACCGGCATCCGCCCCAGATTGCTCAGCTCCAGCGTGGCGCGGCCGATCCAGCCGGGATCGAATAATCCGGCAGTCCCGTGCACGATGATGCCGATGCGGCCGAGGCTGGAACGCCCCTCCAGGCGTCCTAACACGTCGTCGTCGAGCTCCAGAGTTTCTTCGGTGATCGCCAGCGCGAATTCATGCGGCTGAAGAATGAACGGCTCGCCCGTAGGAACGGTGATGGTGCGCATCAGGTCCTGAATCGCGGTGCGCTCCTTCAGGTCGATGAAAGCGTGGCGGCTGTGTTCGAACACGCTGAACTCATTGCCCAGGCGGAAATCGACCGAGCAGCTTCCCCTCTGCTCCTGCGGCAACTCGGGCGTGATCTTGATTTTTCCCAGCTCCTGATAGCGCCGGATGTCGACGTCGGAAAGAACCATCCTTAGATGATAAACCTGCTCCGGCCGGTGAAAGGGTTTCAGGTCGCTCGCGTTGGCGACGTGTCGAAATACAAGGCTACAGGCCTCGATCGTCCTTAATGATCTTCGTGCTGTCGTTAACTCGCGGCATCCGATCCCAGACTTTCTGCATGGACACGAAGATCCGCGCCTTCTTTGCTGCGGTCATGTGTGGCGGAGAAGTTACGGGGCGCAACTCCGCAACCGGTTCGCCGCGCCTCTCGATCACGATGACTCCGCCCTCGGCTGCCTCGCGTATTAACTTCGACGTGTTAATGTGCAAGTCGCGGACGGACGTCGTTCTCATATGCTAGATTGTCGCACCTGACTTGTCAGGCAAATCCGCCCCTGGTGGCAGTCTGGAAAGAAACGTTTCGAACACCATCGAGAGGCGTGTTTGTGGCAACTTGCCCGGCTCTGCCTGGATGCGTTTCCCAGGGCCGCACGCGGGCGGAGGCCACCGAGAACATTCGCGAGGCGATCGAGGGTTACTTGATGAGCCTTCGCAAGCATGGCGATCCCTTGCCCCCGAGCATTCTTGAGGAGGTCATTGAGGTTGCTGGCGGGTGAAGCTACCGGTTGTTTCCGGCAGCGAGGCAGCATGGATGCGAAGATCCGCGCCTTCTTTGCAGCGGCCATCGGCCGCGGAGAAGTTACAAAGGCGCAACTACGCAACCGGTTCGCCGCGCCTCTCGATCACGATGACTCCGCCTTCCGGTGCCTCGCGTACTAACTTCGACGTGTTGATATGCAACTCGCGGACAGACGTCGTTCGCATACGCTGCATTGTAGCAACTGACTTATCCGGGCAAGCCGAACATTAGGGGGAAACTACGGATTGACCGGGCCCTCCTGCTTCGCGAAATCAAACGTGCACGGGCGGCCTACAACGCCGAGCCCCGTGTCCCGCGTGCCTGAGCGTTCTTTATCCTGGAACTGGGCCTTGATGTGGTAGCTGTATTCCTCGCCCTGGTGGGCGAAAACTCCACGAGCGTATTTTCGGGAGGCCACTATACCTGTCGCAGACAGCTTCGCGCTGCCGTCCTTCGCGATCTTGCCTTCGATCAGCAAGTAGCCGGGCTCTCCCGCGGTGCCGTCTCTCCGCGAAAGTTGCCGTTTTGGATGACGCCGGCAAACTGCCAGGTGTAGCCCTCAGTGTTCCCTTTCGCAGGACAAGTGAGCGTCGTGAGCCACTTGCCCTCGAAGCGCGTTGAGTTTTGGGCGAAAGCAATCGACGAGATCAGCAGCGCGGCTGCCACTCGGAGACCAGACGGAACAATAGTTGTGAAACCCATGTACGAGAAGACTTGTGCAATCTGGAATCCAATCCGCGGGGTTCCGAAGTGACTGGTGATGTGCGCGCTCCCGTGCGCTTGACTTGGAGATTGGTGCGCCCTTTGACGCAGGCGGCGTCTCCAAGCGGCGTCAGGATAAACTGGATCATGGCTTTGAAGGTAGCAATCAACGGATTTGGCCGGATCGGCCGCAACGTGGTGCGCGCAGCGCTCCACAACCCTGACATTGAAATCGTCGCCGCCAACGATCTTACCGACACCAAGACGCTGGCGCATCTGCTCAAATACGATTCCATCCTCGGAACCCTCCATGAAGAGGTGAAGGCCGACGGTGACGCCATCGTGGTGGGCGGAAAACGCATCAAGATTTTCGCGATCAAAGATCCGGCGCAGATCGATTGGTCCAGCCTGGGCGCGCAACTGGTGGTGGAATCCACCGGCAAGTTCACCGATGCCAAGGATGCCGCGAAGCATCTGCAGGGGACGGTCAAAAAAGTGATCATCTCCGCCCCGGCCAAAAACGAAGACATCACCATCGTGCTGGGCGTCAACGATGCCGCCTATGACCCGGCCAAGCACAACATCATTTCCAACGCGTCCTGCACCACCAACTGCCTGGCGCCGGTGGCCAAGGTCCTGCACGAACACTTCGTCATCGAGAAGGGCTCCATGACGACCATCCACAGCTACACCAACGACCAGCACGTGCTCGATTTCCCGCACAAGGATCTGCGCCGCGCCAGAGCCGCCGCCATCAACATGATCCCCACCAGCACCGGCGCGGCCAAAGCCATCGGCCTGGTCATGCCGGAGCTCAAGGGCAAACTCGACGGCTACGCGATGCGCGTGCCCACTCCCAATGTCAGCGTGGTGGATCTGGTCGCCTTGACCGCCAAGAACACCACCGCCGAGGAAGTGAACGCGGCGCTGAAGGCCGCTGCGAACGGGCCGCTCAAGGGGATTCTGGGATACACGGAAGACCCCGTGGTCTCCACCGACATGATGCACAACCCCAACAGCTCGATTGTCGATTCGGACATGACCAAGGTGATCGGCGGCAATCTGGTGAAAGTCGTCGCTTGGTACGACAATGAGTGGGGTTACTCGATGCGCGTGGTGGATCTCGCCCTGTTCCTGGCCGATAAGGGCCTCTAAGTCCGCTCGGCCCAGGGGGCGCCCCTGTCGCGGCTCTGGGTCCTCTAATCCAGCAGGTGGCCGAGCTTTTCGCGCTTGGTCCGCAGGTAATCCTCAGTGGATTCGATCGGCGGCACCAGCGAAGGGACGCGCTCGGTCACGCGAACGCCGGCACGTTCCAGCGCCTGAATTTTTTCGGGATTGTTCGACATCAGCCGCACCGCGGTGAGGCCGAAGTAGCGCAAGATCGCCCCGGCGAGGGCGTAGGCGCGGAGGTCTGCCTGAAACCCGAGCTGCTGATTGGCCTCCACCGTGTCCGCGCCCTGGTCCTGTAGCTCATAGGCGCGCAGCTTGTTGAGCAGGCCGATGCCACGGCCCTCCTGGTTTTCGTAGATCAGCAGGCCGCGGCCCTCCTTGGCGATGGCCGCAATCGCCAGCTCCAGTTGTCCGCGGCAATCGCAGCGCAGGCTATGGAAAACGTCTCCGGTGAGGCATTGCGAATGGATGCGCACCAATGGCGGATCGCCCGCGAGATCGCCCATCTTCAGGGCGACGGCTTCTTCGGGATCGTCGCCCGAAGCCTGAAACCCGTAGATTCTAAAATGCCCGGACCGCGTGGGAAAATCGGCCTCGGCGACCTTGTGGACATTGATGGTCTGGGACATGAAAGAAAAGAAGGCGAGTAACTCCATTATAATTGTCCGCAGCAAGGCGTGAGCGCATAGCGTGGAGCTGTGTGCCTAAGCAATGGTCCCTCAGCTATTAGTTTTTCTGCTGGTGAAGCTCGCGGTGGCGGCATCGCTGGCCAGTTTCCTCACCCGTTTCGGCTGGTTCCAGCGAATCCTGATGCGCGAAGACCGGATGCTATCCCAGCGCGTCCAGATGGCGCTGTTCTGCTCCCTCATCTTTGGAGCCGGCGTAGCGGCGCGGGTCTTCTCCCGTGACAACAGCTATCCGGCTGTCGATCTGGGCCTGGAAGGCAGCATCGTCCTGGGCATGCTGGGCGGCTACGTCAGCGGCCTGACGGCGGGCGTGGTGATCTCCATCCCGGCGATGTTCCACGGTGAGCTGATGACGATGCCGCTGCTGGCTGCGGCCGGCGTCATGGGCGGCTTGCTGCGCGATGTGGCTCCCGAAAAGGAGTTTATCTGGCGCTTCACGCCCGATCCCAACCTGGCGATGATCCGGCTGCTGCGCAAAGGCGATCTGCGCTTGCCCGCCTTCAGCATCCTGTGCGTGTGCTTCATTCTCACGGCGGAGCTGATGCGGCAGATCGCCGCCAGCGTCTTCAACGTCCCCGCACACAGGTTCGTGTTCGCGCCGCAGGCGGGCAACGCCGGAGGCTGGGGATTGGCCGGGATCTACGCCACCACTTTGTTCGCCGTCGCGCTGCCGATCAAGATCTGGAATAGCAGCCGCCTGGAAAAGAAGCTGGAGCAGCAGCAGATGCGGCTGAACGAGGCTCGGCTGGCCGCGCTCAGCAGCCAGATCCATCCGCACTTTCTGTTCAACACCCTGAATTCGGTCACCGCGCTGATCCGCCTGGACCCGGAACAGGCGCGCCTGGTGGTGCAAAAATTGTCGAGGATCCTGCGCCGGCTGTTGCGCCAGCAGGACAATCTGGTCCGGCTGGACGAGGAAGTCTCGTTCATCGAGGATTATCTCTCCATTGAAATGACGCGCTTCGGCGACAAGCTCCGTTTCGTCAAAGAGATCGATCCGGCGACGGTGGATCTGCTGGTGCCCAGCATGCTGCTGCAGCCGATTGTGGAAAACAGCATCCGCCACGGCCTCTCCAGCAAAGTGGACGGCGGCACCATCCGCGTCCGCAGCCTGCTGAACCAGGGACGCGTGCAGATCCTGGTGGAGGATGACGGCGTGGGGATTCCGGAGGCCAAGCTGGCTACTCTGTTCGAGGGCGGCATCGGCGTCAATAACGTGAATGAGCGGCTGAAAGTGCTGTTTGGAACCGGCTACCGCATGTGGATCGATAGTCATGTCGGCCGCGGCACCAGTACCGGAATCGAACTTCCGGAGCAAAGCAGTGGTACCGTAGTTGGAGTTGATTCATTGGTGGGCAGCGGGGCAACCCGCTAAAGGAAACTAAGGAGCCGGCTCTTGGGTGATTCGAATTATTCCTTACTGCTTCCGCGCGTCGAGCGGATGCCGCGCACGATTGCGGAGCGGACCCGGCGGGTCTACGACGTCCTGGCGTCGGTCTATCCCTTAAGCACGTTCTTCTTTCACTCCAAAGCGCACAAGTGCGCGCTGAAGCATTCCGGGATCCGCGACGGCATGCGCGTGCTGGAAGTGGCCACCGGCAGCGGGGAGATGTTCCGGAGGCTGGTGCGCGCCAATCCCGGCGGGATGACCTTCGGGCTGGATCTTTCGCCTAATATGGCGGCTCGCACGCTGCGCCAGGCCCAGCGCGAGTTCCCCGGCACGGAGACCCACTGCGGAGCCGTCGACGTCCGCGACCTGCCGTTCGGCGACGGCAGCTTCGATGCCGTGATGTGCTGCTACCTGCTGGAGCTGCTGGCCAAGGACGACATCGTCCGCACGCTGGATGAGGTCCGGCGCGTGCTGCGGCCGGGCGGAACGTTCTCTCTGGTGGTGATCGGGCAGAACGGGCCGGTGTTCAACCAGGTGTATGCGGTGGCCGGATCGCTGGCGCCGGCGTTCTGGGGACGGCAGGTGGAAGCCGGAGTCCCGGAGATGATCCGCGCCGCCGGGTTCCGGATTTCGACCGACCAGTTCGTGCGCCAAGGCTTTTACCCGTCCCGAGTTTTGGTCGCACGATAAGAGTGCTCGCCACCGGGCCGCCGTCAAACCGGCTCCTAATGAAACATCCAATATCCCGGCCCGACGCGAAAACCGTGATTCCAGCTTAGCGGAGTCAGCCAGAACAGGCTGCTGGAGAGCAGGAACTGCATCAAGCCTACAGCGGGCACGCTGGGCGATTCTTCAAAAACGTAGCTGGAGATGGTGCCCCACAGAAACGTAGCCGGCGCCAGCACAGGGTTGGGAAGATGCACTACGCCGAACAGTGAGCCGGCCAGGATGCGGCTCTTCCACGAAGGTCCGGTGGATTCGCGCAGCCGCTTACATACCATGTTCTGGTACAGGAGCTGCTGCACCACGCACCAGGCGCAATAGCCGGCTGCATGATAACCGGTCACCAAGTTGGGAATGCGCCCCCAGCCTAATCCCACAATCAAAGCGGCGGGCGCGGCCCACCAGATTTTCCAGTTGCGCCATGCGCGCGCGAATTCCGGGCCTGCGAAGCCGGCCGAGGCATAGGTCTCGGAGTGCCACCAGAACGATGCGGCTGCGGCCACCAGAATCACGGCGGCCCAATAGCCGCTAATGTGGGGCAGCGCCCAGATGAACGCCGCAACAGCGGCACTGAAGATTAACGCTTCGGTCATGGCAGGAACTCGGCCGCCGCGTGGGCGGCGTTACAACCATGTTACGGCTTTTTAGAGCAGGCGTTCGCCTGCGGCTTTGGCATCATACCCGCCGAGGCTTTCCAACTCCCGCCGGTAGCTCGACCGGTTCAGGGTGTCGAGCAACGCGACGATGCCGGGCAGATCCAGGTGCTGGCGGCGGATCGCCAGATCGTAGCGTTCGCTGACCAGCGGCACGAAGCCGAGTCCGAACAATCTGGAAGCCGCGCGCGTCGCGATACAGGCGTCGGCCGAGCCGCTGTAGACCTGCCAGGCGGCGGCCAGATGGCCGGGCGCGACCGTGTCGTAGCCTTTGACCTGGCGCGGCTCGATCTTCAGGCGCTTCAGGTGTGAGTCGAGCAAAGCCCGGCTCCCGGCGCCCTTCTCGCGATTCACGATGGTCACATCGCGCCGGGCCAGATCCTCGATGCCGCGAATTCCCTTCGGATTGCCGGCCGCGGTGACGATGCCTTCTTCCCATACCGCGAAGGAAATCACCGCCACGGATCCCTTGGAGAAAATTCGTCCGATCTCCGGCAGATTGGATTCGCCGCTCGATTCGTCGCGCAGGTGCGTTCCGGCCACGTGGACGCTGCCTTCGCGCAGCAGTTCCAGAGCCTGGGAGCTGTTGCGATGCGCCAGCACCAGTTCGACTCCTGCGGTCAGCACGTGCCGCGCCAGCACGGAGATGCCGGGGTCGCAGCCGGCAATCAGAATGCGGTTGCGGAAATCCTCCTCGGCATCGAAAATCTGCACACTCGCCTTGGCGCCTTGCGGTTTGGCGCTGATCACCGCGTCGCTGGCCGGGAAATACCACGGCATGGGCGAAGGAACCGAGGCCAGGAGGCGCTTGTCGACGCGCGCCAGCTCCACCGGCTGACCCGGCGCAGGCGCCGCAGATCCAGTGAGAAGAATGGCCTGCTCCGTGCGCGCCTCCACCACGGGAGCCTCGTCCGGCAGCGCGAACAGATCCTCCACCTTGGCGTCCAGCGCCTTGGCCAGCCGCAGTGCGACCGCAGTGTTGGGGATGTAGCTTCCCGCCTCCATCGCGTAGATGGTCTGGCGCGTCACTCCGGCCGACTTCGCCAGCCGGGCCGCGGGAATACCGCGCTTCTGTCGCAGCGCTCCCAGCCTGTTTTCGATCCCGGACATTGTCATTTCCACTGTACCGCAGTAGATTCTTCGCTCTGCTATCTTGAATGGCTCTGGTATCTTAAATAAAAGACATGTGCCTGTTTACACGACGAGCCGCGATCCCGCTGGCCGCTCTGTTCGCGTTCGCCTGCGGATGTTCGCGCGAGCCCGCCGTTCACCCCACGCTCGCGGTCGCCGCCGCGGCCAATCTGACGGAGATGCTCGGGGCCGCCGGTCCGGTGTTCGAATCGCAAACCGGCATTCATCCGGTGTTCAGTTTCGCCTCGACCGCGGTGTTGGAGCAGCAGATTGAGAATGCCGCCCCCTTCGATATTTTCCTGGCTGCCGACGCCTCCCACGTAGATCAACTCGACAAAAAGAACCTGCTGGTTCCCGGCAGCCGCGCCGTGTATGCCATCGGCGTTCTCGCCTTGTGGATTCCGCCCAAAAGCCAAGCTATGGTCTCGCGCATCGAAGACCTCACCTCGCCTTCGGTGCGTAGCATCGCCATCGCCAATCCGGAGCTTGCGCCGTACGGCAAGGCTGCGGTCGACTCGTTGAAAGCTGCGGGCATTTGGGAACAGGTCCAGTCGAAAGTGGTGTACGGGGAAAACATCGCTATGGCACGGCAGTATGGCGATTCCGGCAACGCCGATGCGGTCTTCACAGCGTACTCGCTGCTGGTCAAGGATCACGGCAAGATCCTTCCGGTCGATGAAAAGCTGCACCAGCCGATTCAGCAAGCGCTCGGCATTCTAGCTGCTTCCAAGAATCAAGCCGCGGCGCGCAAGTTTGCCGATTTCTTTCTCAAAGGATCCGGCCGCGACACCCTGCGCCAATTCGGATACCGGTTCCCGATACAATGACGGGTATGAAATACATCGCCGCCCTTCTGATCGGTTGCGCGGTCTTCGCGCAGGCGCCCGCGTCCGCTACGCTCACCGTCACCGGCGACGTTCCCACGCCGTTGAAGCTCACTATGGCCGATCTGGCGGCAATGCCGCGTCAGACGGCGAAGGTACCGAATCCCAACGGCGGTGAGTACACCTATGAAGGCGTTTCGCTCATCGAAGTGATGAAGCGCGCCGGGGCGCCCAATGGCGGGTCGCTGCGCGGCAACGCGCTGGCGAGCTACATTCTGGCTAAGGCCAGCGACGGCTACCAGGTGGTGTTCACGCTGGGCGAGATCGACGCCTCCTTTGGGAACACGCCGATCCTGGTCGCGGATCATCGTGATGGCGCGTCGCTTACCGGCAACCAGGGGGCTCTGCGCCTGGTTGTACCCAACGATCACGAAGGGGCTCGCTCCGTTAGGATGTTGGAAACACTGGAGTTAGTGCGCCTCAAGAAGTAGCGCCGCGATTCTTGCCACGCCTCAAAATTTCTGGTCTGAGTGTTGACCACCGCCATTCGGCTGTGATAGCGTAAGATTATTCGAAGCGGCGGCACGGTACGTAGCCGCTCCTTGTTCGTTCGATCCCTGCACAAAAATTCTGAATGGAACAGACCATACAGGCCCTCGGTGGGATTCTCATCAAAGCGATCCCGACGGCGCTGTTTCTGGTGATTCTTCACTTCATCTTCCGTTTCTGGCTGTTTGGGCCGATTCGGCAGGTTCTGAAGCAACGTGAAGAATTAACCGCCGGCGCTCGCAAGGCAGCGGAAGCAAGTCTGGCCGCGGCCGAAAGAAAAGTTCAAGATTACGAAGCCAGGCTGCGCGACGCGCATGCCGAGGTTTACCGGGAACAGGAAGAAACCCGCAAGGGTTGGCTGGCCGACCAGTCGGCTCAGGCCGCCGAGGCGAAATCCCAGGTAGAAGCCTCGGTCAAGCAGGCCAGATTCGAGATCGCCTCCGAAGCTGCGGCCGCGCGTCAGACGCTGCTGGGAACCAGCGCCGGGCTGGCCGATCAGATCGCCACTTCGATTCTGGCTCGTAAGCCGGAGGCGCGAGGATGAAGCGTTTCCTTCTGCTGTTTCTCTTCACGGCGGCGGTTTGCTTCGGGCAGGAGTCCGGCGCCGGTGAGTCCGAACCGGCGGCCGTGTGGCGCTGGGTGAATTTCGCGATTTTGGCTGGCGGTCTCGGCTACCTGATGTCCAAGCACCTGCCGACCTTTTTTTCATCGCGCAGCGCCGAGATTCAGAAGGACATTAGCGAAGCCCAGAAGGCGAAGCAGGATTCCGACCAGCGCGCCGCCGCGATCGATAAGAAGGTAGCCGGATTGGGCGCCGATATCGAAGCGTTCCGCGCCAAAGCCAGCGCGGAAATGGCGCAGGAGGGCGAGCGCATCCGCAAGGAAACCGCCGCGCAGATTCGCAAGATTCACGATCAGGCGCAAATCGAAATCGAATCCGCGGGAAAAGCGGCCCGTCGCGAAGTGCGCCTGTACGCCGCGAATCTGGCTCTGGACCTGGCTGCGCAGCGCTTGCGCTCCCGCCTGGACGCCAGCGCGGAAGCCGGCCTGGTGGATAATTTCATCGGCGACCTGCGGGCGCAGGAGTCGAAGAACTAGATGGTCTCGGTGGTTGCATCCCGCTATGCCCGGGCGCTGGTGGACGTGGTTTTCGAGCCCGGATCGAAGGCCGATCCCGCGGTCGCTCTGGCACAACTTGCGCGCATTCGAGCAACTGGTCGAATCGTCTCCGGAGCTGCGCAACGCGCTGCTATCGCCGGCGGTCGCGCCGGCACGAAAGCGCGCCATCATCGCTAAGATTATCGAAACGCATCTCGATCCCGCGCTGCACCCCTCCAAGGTGGTGCGCAATTTCATCTTCGTGGTGATCGACCATCGCCGCGTGGCGCAGTTTTCCTCCATCGTGACCGCTTTCGAGGAACAGCTCGATCAACGGCTGGGGGTGGTTCGCGCCGACGTGTTCACGGCCCGGCCGCTCGGCGCCGCGCAACAGAGCGCGCTGGAGGCGGAAATCTCGCGCGTGGCGCGCAAAAAGGCCAAGCTCAAATTTTCCATCGAGCCGGAGTTGATCGGCGGCGCGGTGGCACGCATCGGCTCGACCGTCTATGACGGCAGCGTGCGCGGACAACTGGACAGACTGCGTCTGAAGATCGCAAGAGGGTAACGGGTTTATGGCTGCTATTCGAGCGGACGAAATCTCGCGCGTGTTGCGCGAGGAAATTGAAAATTACGAGGGGACCGTCAACGTCTCCGAAACCGGCTCGGTGATTTCCGTGGGTGACGGTATCGCCCGCGTGTACGGCCTGGAAAACGTCATGGCCGGCGAGCTGATTGAGTTTACCGGGGGCGTTTCCGGTATCGCCCTGAACCTGGAAGAGGATCAGGTGGGCGCCGTGCTGCTGGGCGAATACTCCGGCATCAAAGAGGGCGACGAGGTGCGCCGCACCGGCCGCATCATGTCGATTCCGGTGGGTGAGGCGATGATCGGCCGCGTGGTCGACGCGCTGGGCCGGCCCATCGACGGCAAGGGCCCCATCGAGACCGACCAGTTCAATTCCATCGAACGTATCGCGCCCGGTGTGGTCGACCGCCAGCCGGTGAAGGAGCCGCTGCAGACCGGCATCAAGGCCATCGACGCCATGATTCCGATCGGCCGCGGCCAGCGCGAGCTGATCATCGGCGACCGCCAGACCGGTAAAACCACGGTCGCCATCGACACCATCCTGAATCAGAAGGGCGGCGACGTGATTTGCATCTACGTCGCTATCGGCCAGAAGCGCTCGACGGTCGCGCAGGTGGTCAAGACGCTGGAAGACTTCGGCGCCATGCAGTATTCGATCGTGGTCGCGGCGACCGCGTCCGATCCCGCGCCCATGCAGTACCTGGCGCCCTACTCCGGCTGCGCCATCGGCGAATATTTCCGCGACACCAAACGGCACGCCCTGTGCGTGTACGACGATCTTTCCAAGCACGCCGCGGCGTATCGAGAAATTTCGCTGCTGCTGCGCCGTCCCCCCGGACGCGAAGCCTATCCCGGCGACGTGTTCTACCTTCACAGCCGCCTGCTGGAGCGCGCGGCGAAGCTTTCGAACGATTTGGGCGGCGGTTCGCTCACCGCGCTTCCCTTCATCGAAACGCAGGCCGGCGACGTCTCCGCTTACATTCCCACCAACGTAATTTCGATCACCGACGGGCAGATCTACCTGGAAGCGGACTTGTTCAACGCCAATATCCGCCCCGCCATCAACGTCGGCATCTCAGTCAGCCGCGTCGGCGGCAACGCGCAGATCAAGGCCATGCGCCAGGTGGCCGGGAGCCTACGGCTTGCTCTCGCTCAGTATCGGGAACTCGCCGCTTTTGCGCAATTAGGCTCCGAGCTCGATAAGTCCTCCGCGGCGCAGCTTACCCGCGGCGGGCGCATGGTGGAAATCCTGAAGCAGGGCCAGTTCTCGCCGGTGCGGGTGGAACAGCAGGTGGTCATCATCTACGCCGCCAACGCCGGATTGCTGGACGATCTCACTCCGGCCCAGTGCAAGCCTTTTGAAGAAGGCCTGCACAAATTCTTTGAAACTTCGCAGTCGGCGATTCTGAGCGGCATCCGCGAAAAGAAGACCATCGACGACGCGATCAAAGCCCAGCTCGACGCCGCGCTCAAGGAATACAAGGCGCGCTTCACCGACGAGCTGAAGGCCAAGGGAGTCAAGGCGCCTCTGGGAGCCAAGGCATAAGCTCATGCCGAGCTTGATCGACATCCGGCGGCGCGTCCGCTCCGTCCGGAACATGCAGCAGATCACCAAGGCCATGAAGATGGTCTCGGCCGCCAAGCTGCGCCGTGCTCAGGAGTCTGCACTGGCTGCACGGCCCTATGGCAAGATCCTGGGCGAGATGCTGGCCAACGTCGCGCAAGCGGCCGCGAGCGACCCGGACGCCGCGCACCCGTTGCTGACGGTTCGTCCGGAAAAGAAGGTCCTGCTGGTGGTGATCACCGCCGATAGCGGCCTGGCCGGCGGTTTCAACTCCAACCTGATCAAGCTGGCCCAGCGCTTCATCAACGAACATCCGCAGGCCGACCTCACCGTGGAAGCCATCGGCCGCAAGGGGCGCGATTACTTCCGCCGCCGCGGCATGAAAATGTTGGGCGAGCACACCGACGTCCTGCGCGTCATCAAGTACCCAGACGCCGACCGGATCGCCAGCAGCATCATCGAACGTTTTTCGCGCGAGGAGATCGACGCGGTGTATCTCTTCGTCAACGAGTTCAAGAGCGTCATGGCGCCCAACCTCACCATGCGGCGCATTCTGCCGATCGAGGTTCCGGCGAGCGGCGCCACCATCGATTACATTTATGAGCAACCCCCGGCCGAACTGCTGGGCAGCCTGCTGCCGCGCTACATCAAGCTGCAGATCTACCGCTCTCTGCTGGAAACTTTTGCCGCATATCAGGCGGCGCGCATGACGGCCATGGACGCGGCGACCTCCAACGCGTCAGACATGATCGACAAGTTGACTCTCTACATGAACCGCGTGCGCCAGGCTTCCATCACGCGCGAGATTATCGAAATCGTCAGCGGCGCTGCAGCTCTAGATTAAAGAAGGAATCGGTATATGAACGTCGGAAAAGTCATCCAGATAGCCGGACCCGCCGTAGACATTGAGTTTCCGGAAGGGCACCTGCCCGTCATCCGCACCGCCATTCGGATCACCAGCGAGGGCTTCAACGTGCCCGACCCCATTGATGTGACCTGCGAAGTGGCGCAGCATATCGGCGAGAGCCGCGTCCGCACCATCGCTTTGCAACCCACTGACGGCATGGTCCGCGGCATGAAGGCGCTGGATCTGGGCGAGCCGGTGACCGTTCCGGTGGGCAACGAAACCTTGGGCCGCGTGATGAACGTGATCGGCCAGCCGGTAGACAAAATGGGTCCGATCAACTCCACGCATCGCAGTCCCATTCATCGCCAGGCGCCGGCGTTTGATGAACAGTCCACCGAGCTGCAGATGTTCGAGACCGGCATCAAGGTCATCGATCTTCTGGAGCCGTATCTGCGCGGCGGAAAAATCGGATTGTTCGGCGGCGCGGGCGTGGGCAAGACGGTGGTCATTCAGGAGCTGATCTCCAACCTCGCCACCAAGCACGGCGGCGTCAGCGTGTTCGCCGGCGTGGGCGAGCGCACCCGCGAAGGCAATGACTTGTGGCTGGAGTTCCAGGAAGCCCACGTCATCGACCCGCACGATTACACCAAATCGAAGTGCGCCCTGGTCTACGGCCAGATGACCGAGCCCCCGGGAGCCCGCTTGCGCGTGGCCTTGACTGCGCTCACCGTGGCGGAGTATTTCCGCGACGAAGAGCATCAGGACGTGCTGCTGTTCGTCGACAACGTGTTCCGCTTCACCCAGGCCGGTTCCGAAGTGTCCGCGCTGCTGGGCCGCATGCCTTCGGCCGTCGGTTACCAGCCTAACCTCGCATCGGAGATGGGCGATCTGCAGGAGCGCATCACCTCCACCAAGTCCGGCTCCATCACCTCCGTGCAGGCCATCTACGTGCCCGCCGACGACTACACCGATCCGGCTCCGGCAACCACGTTCGCTCACTTGGACGCGACCACCAACCTTTCCCGCTCCATTTCGGAGCTGGGCATTTACCCCGCGGTGGATCCGCTGGCGTCCACGTCGCGTATTCTCGATCCGCGCATTATCGGCGCGGAGCATTACGACACGGCGCAAAAGGTGAAGCAGATTCTGCAGCGCTACAAAGATCTGCAGGACATCATCGCGATCCTGGGCGTGGACGAGCTCTCCGACGACGACAAAGCGACAGTCGCGCGCGCCCGCAAGATCCAGCGCTTCCTGTCGCAGCCCTTCAACGTCGCCGAAGTGTTCACCGGCCGCAAGGGCAAATATGTGAAGGTCGCCGACACTGTCCGCAGCTTCAAGGAAGTAGTCGAAGGCAAGCACGACGAAATTCCGGAGCAGGCATTCTACATGCAAGGCTCCATCGACGACGTGCTGGAGACTTGGTCCGACATGAAGAAAAAGGGGTAGCGCAACGTGGCATCGACGCTTCGGATCGAAATCGTCACGCCGGAAAAGCTGGTGGTCTCCCAGGATTGCGACTACGCGGAGATTCCCGGCAAAGACGGCTACATGGGCATCCTGCCGGAGCACGCCGCTCTGTTGAGCGAGCTGGGCGAAGGCGAGCTCTCCTACACGCTGGCCGGCAAGAAGGAGAGCTGCAAAGTCTCCGGCGGCTACGTCGAGATTCGCGACAACCACGTGCGCGTGCTGGCGGACAAGGTATCCTAACCTAATGCAAGTTGATCCCGAAGAGTTTCGGCGGCGATTTGATGGGCTCTCCGACGACGCCCTGCTGGAAGTCAACCCGGATGAGCTGGTCGAGGTCGCGCAGGATCTTTACTACGCAGAACTCGAACGCCGCGGCTTAATCGAAGAATCCGGCGACGAAGAAGCCGAACCGGCCGAAGGCAAGCCCAACGACCCCGCAGACGATCTAGTGCTGGCCGCGGAATTCGGCTCTGCGCAGGAAGCGGCGTTCGGACGATCGCTGCTCAAGTCCGCGAACATCCCCGTCTACTCCCAGGCTGATTTTTCGGGCATCCTGGCGGCTACCGAAGAGGACGCCAAGGTCTACGTGCCGTCTTCTTATCTGGAGCAGGCCAAGGAGCTGCTCGCCTCCCCGCTCACCGATGAGGATCTGGCCGCGCAAGCCGAAGCGGCGGGCGAAGAATCAGAGAGCGAAGAGGCGGAAACCGATGACGGCGAAGAGGGTGGCGAGGAAAACGGCGGCCTGAAGCGAGAGCACGATTAAGGATCTGCGCGGCACCAATTCCAGCCTTTGCCAGAATGCGGGAATCCTGGCCACCACCGGCCGTTCCGTTGCGGGCGGGAACATCACCCGCAGCGTAGCAACGATCAGGGTGCCGGCAACTCCGCCCAGGCTGAAGACAAACGCCGGCAATTCCGGGAAGTTCTTTACAGCGAAGGCCGCGGCGACACCTAGCCCCACGCCAGGGCCCATCACGGGGTCAAAGCCACGCTTCCTGGGATCGGCGTAAACATCGGCTAGCATCATCGCCATAACGATGATCACCGGCGGTACTGCAAGGCGCAGGCAAATCCACGGTTCCAACAGCGCCGCACGGTCCAGGCACAACGTTGCGAACACCAGCATCGCGTAAATCGACATCCATTCGACCAGAAGGAGCACCGCATCTGTGGTGCGGCGAATGCGACTCCAGATGACGCAGGGAACCGTGCAGGCCGCGCCCACGAGATACTGCGCCGGGCTCCGGTAGCGCTCGCGCAGATCGCCGAGCACTTCCTCGCGGCAGGTCGGTGGAATGAAGAATCCGACGATCTTCTCGATTACCGTTGGCGGACTTACTTTGGACGAACCGGGCTCCATTTGGGCCGCCTCCTGATCCCGGGCGCGAGATCGCCAAATACTTCGGCCACCGTTTCCCACACGCGTTTGGCGGTCGCGGCGGACTCCTCCAGCGCCCGCTCGCCCAGGGCTTCTAAGTGATAGAGACGCTTCGCGCGCCCGCCGCGCTCCGGAGTCGGATCGGAGAGCCGCGACGAGATCAGCCCCTTGTCTTCTAACCGGTCGAGAGTAACGTAAACCGCGCCAAGCGAGACTTTCTTGGGCGCGGCCAGCTCGCACGCCTTCTGGTGAATGGTCACGCCGTAGGCGCCGTCGCGCAGGCTCAGAATCGCAGCGAGGACGATTTGTTCGAATTGACCAACAGAGTCGGACATATATTACACCAACAGGGTATGACAAATCGCTCCTTCGGTCAAGGCCCGCTATAATTGACCATGGCCATCGACTGGTTCCCGCTATGGCTCAGCCTCCGCGTGGCGGCAATCTCTACGGCGATCGCGCTCGCCGCGGGGCTGTGGATCGCCTACATCCTGGCCAATCGCGACTTTCGCGGCAAGGCGGTGGCGGATGCCGCAGTGACGCTGCCGCTGGTTCTGCCGCCCACCGTCCTCGGCTACTACTTGCTGGTGCTGCTGGGCCGGTCGAGCCCCATCGGCAAGATCTGGGAGAAAATCTTCGGCGAGCCGCTGGTCTTCACCTGGAAAGCGGCGGTGGTGGCGGCGCTGTTTCATTCTCTCCCGCTGCTGGTGAAATCGTCCCGAGCCGCTCTTGAAAGCATCGACCGAAGCTGCGAGCGCGCGGCCCGGACCCTCGGCGCCAGCGAATGGAGGCTGTTCTGGCGCGTGACCGTGCCCATGGCACAGCGCTCGATTCTGGCCGCCGCTGCGCTGGCCTTTGCCCGGAGCCTGGGGGAATTCGGCGCGACCCTGATGATCGCCGGCAACATTCCGGACCGTACGCAAACCATGGCCGTCGCGATTTACGACGCGCTCGAATCCGGCAACTCCACGCTGGCGCTGACGCTGGTGCTGTTGATTTCGGTGATTGCGCTTGCGATCCTGGCTCTTACCGCACGCCTAGAGAGCCGCTGATTCAAGCAGCAACGCCGGAGGCGTTCAAGCTAAAGAATGATCCAGGTCCGCATCCGCAAGACCTTCGCGCCGCGCAAAGACTCCTCCGGATTTTCTCTCGACATCGAATTTCGCGCCGCCTCCGGCGTCACGGTTCTGTTCGGCCCCAGCGGATCCGGCAAGACCATGGTGCTCGATTCCATCGCCGGCTTTGTGCGCCCGGACGAAGGGCGGATTTTGCTGGACGACGCGATCCTGTTCGACGGCGCTGCGCGCGTGTACCTGACGCCCCAGCGGCGCAACTGCGGCTACGTGTTTCAGAACTACGCTCTGTTTCCGCACATGACCCTGCGGGAAAACCTGGCGTTCGCGGCGGAGCGCCGGCCGCGACTGGAGCGGCGCCGCCGCGTCAACGAAATGCTGGAGCGCTTTCGCCTGACCGAAAGCGCCGGCCGCCGGCCGCACGAGGTCTCCGGCGGACAACGCCAGCGCTGTTCCATCGCACGGGCGTTGATCGGCGGGCCGAAGCTCCTGTTGCTGGACGAACCGGCGCAGGGCTTGGATGCACCGCTGCGCATGGAGCTCTACAACATCCTGCGCCAGGCGCGCGCCGATTTCCACACTCCGGTGCTGCTGGTCACACACGATCTGGACGAGTGCTTCGAACTGGCCGACGACATGCTGGTGATGCGCGAAGGCCGCCTGGTGCAGAGCGGGACTCCCAGTGAGATTCTGGATCGTCCCGCGAATCTGGACGTCGCGCGGCTGCTGGGAACATTCAACCTTGTGCCAGCCGAGATCCGCACGCTCGATCCGGGGCGCAACTCCAGCCGCCTGCGTGTGGGCGAATATGAGCTCGACGGCCCGTACTTCCCCGGCCGGCTCAAGGGCGACCGCGTCACTCTCTGCATCCGGCCGGAGCAGCTCACCGCTTCGCCGCGCAACGGCCGGCCCGGACCGAATCAGATCCCGGTGGTATTAGAGCGGGCGGTGGAAAAACCAGCCCACGTGCGACTGGAGTTTTCGGGCGGCATCGCGGTGGATCTCTCTCGCGCCGAATTCGAACTGCGCAGCGAAACGCGGGAATGGGTGATCCAGTTCCCTGCCGCGCTGCTCCGCGCTCTGTAGGGAGCGGCGTTTCGCAGAAGCCGTGCGCTACTCGTGCCCGTGACCAATGGGCACGCCAAGCTCGATCCAAAACCCGCTCCCGATGGTCCGGTTGCGGACCAGAGTATCTTTTTGATATTTGGCAATCAGAACCGCGCGGCCGACCTGCGCACGAATCTCGGGACCCACGGTGACATCGCGGCCGCGGTTGCCGTCCGCGGTGACCAGTCCGTTCTGCACATCGTTGGTGGTCTGCTGGTAGTAGTAACCATTCCCCCCGATCGCGATTTTCTTGGTTATGTTTTGCATGGCGTCATATTCCCAGATGAATTCGTTGCCGGACTGATACAGAGTCTGATTGTTCCGGCCATTCATAATGTACTGGAATTTCGAGCTGATCTCAGTCCCGTGCTTGGGCAGATAACTGAAGGCGCTCACCGGGGCCAAAGCCTGATTGTGCTGTCCGATGTTGACCACAGCGGTCTTGCTGTATTGCCAGCCCGGCGTAAAGTAATCCAAACCGTACCACCAATGCCAGGCGCCGCGGTTGTAAGCCAGCGCCGCGGGCTCGATGATGGTGTTGCTAACCCCGCTTTTGTCTGCCGTCCCAGAGGGACCGTCCAGATGCACGTACTCCAGCGGCTGCGCCACAAAGCTGACCAGGTCGCCCCCGAGAAAATGCACGCCCCAATTGTGCTGGAACTTCACGGCCGTCGCGCCAACGCGCAGATGAAATCCGGGAACCGCGCTGTGACCCTCTCCGTCCGCCACGCCGTTGGCAGTGTAGAAGAGATTGAAATTGGCCAGCGTGCTCGCGCCCGGAGCGGGAGTCAGGCCCATCAGGACCGTTTCCGCGCCGATCGGATAGACACTGCCGGCGCCCTCAGTCGCAGTGGCGATGCAAGCCAAAGGTCCCATGAGAATCAGGCCCATAATGAAACGCCGCGAGGACGCAATTGTTGCGGCGCTCGTGTGGCGGCGGGTCTTGGATAAGTTCATTTGTCGCTCCTGTAGAAACGTCTACGAAGGCGCTTATCGGCGCGGCGGGCTTCGCTGTTAGCGGCTTTGCGGCGCTCCGGTACGCGGCCATGGCGCCATTCAGCCGCTAAGCTTCCATCGTTTCTAACACTCGGCCGCAGTTCGCCGATGCGATGATTGCGGCCAAACTTTTGGCGGCACCTAACACTCTTCGGAACATCCTAGAAACGGATCACTCTTATGAAATCGCTTACCATCGGAACCAAATTTCGCGCCGGGTTTCTGTCGCTGTTCGCGGCGACGCTCATTCTTGGCGTCTCCTCTATCGTCGCGATTCGCGCGATCAACGACAGCTTCGACACCGCCGTGAACAAGACGGCCCGCAAGCTGCAACTGTTCGGCGACATCAACACGCTGAAGTCGGACCTGTATCTGGCCGAGCGCGGCCTCGTGCTTGGGTCCTTCAGCAAGGATCGCGATGGCGTGCTGGCCAAGCGACGGGAGTTTGAGGCCACCGAAGCCAAGCTCAAGGCTAAGTTCAGCGAGGTCGCGCCGCTGGTTTCCGTACCCGAAGGAAAGCGCCTGATGCCGGTGCTGCAGGCCGATATCGACAAGTTTGCGACTGTGTTCCAGGAGGTTGACCGGCTCAGCGAAAGCGGGAACCCGTCCAGGGCCGTCCAATACGGCTGGGAGAACAACCCGGCCATCCTGAACGAGATGGGCGTGACCGCGGACCGGCTGGTCGCGATCTATCAGGAAGTTCTCGCGAGCGACTCCAATGCTGCCAGCGCGGTGTACTGGCGCAGTCTGTGGATCGCAGTGGGGCTTCTGATCCTCTCGGCCGTAGTCGGCGCCGTCATCCTGCTGGTTACGCGTCAAGTCAACGTGGATCTCCGTCAGGTAGTCGGTGAGCTCACCTCCGGCTCGGACCAGGTCGCCGCGGCCTCCGGCCAAATTGCCGCCGGCAGTCAGACCCTTTCGCAGGGCGCCTCGGAGCAGGCTTCCTCCGTGGAGGAAATCTCCGCGTCGATGGAAGAGATGAGCGCCATGACCCGCACCACCGGCTCCAACTCCTCCGAAGCCATGGCGATGATGAACGAAACAGCCGCGCAGGTGGAGCGCTCCAACGCCGCGCTCTCGGAAATGGTCGCCTCTATGAGCTCGATCAAATCCTCCAGCGAACGGGTCGCCAAGATCAACAAGACCATCGACGAAATCGCGTTCCAGACCAACATCCTGGCGTTGAACGCCGCGGTGGAGGCGGCTCGCGCGGGCGAGGCCGGCAAAGGCTTTGCGGTGGTGGCCGACGAAGTCCGCAACCTGGCGCAACGCGCCGCCGCCGCCGCCAAAGATACCGCGGCGTTGATCGAGGAATCGATCGGCAACTCCAACCAGGGCGCTCAAAAGCTGGAATTGGTCTCCGAGGCGATTCGCGGCATCACCGAGGGCGCGCAGAAGGTCAAGCAGTTAGTCAGCGAGGTGCATGAAGCCGGCAAGGAGCAGATGCAAGGCATCCAGCAGGTCTCCACTGCGATTCAGCAGGTCAGCACCGTGACCCAGAGCAACGCTTCCAGCGCCGAAGAAAGCGCCGCCGCGGCCGAGGAATTGAGTGCCCAGTCGATGACTGTGCGCGAGCTGGTGGACAAGCTGCACCGCATGGTGGATGGCGACGGGAAGGAAGCCGCGCGCCCCGCCGCCGGATTCCGCAACTCCGGGCGCCTTACGGGCGGGCGCGCCAGTTCGCGTCCCACGGCGCCTCCTCCGGCCCGGAAAGCCGCCGACGCCGCCGAGGAGTCGTTCCCCATGGAAAGCGTAGAGACGGGGAGTTTTCGCAATTTTTGAGAACGAAATTTGACCAGGAGAAATACAACCATGGCTGCCATCGCTTCCAATCTTCCCGAAACGACGGCCCGCGAGGATCGCCGGGCCGGCAAATACCTGACCTTCCGCCTGGGGCATGAGGAATTCGGCATGCACGTTCTGCAGGTGCGCGAAATCATGGGCCTCATGGACATCACCGCGGTTCCGCATACGCCCGCGCATGTCAAAGGCGTGATCAATCTGCGCGGACGCGTGATTCCGGTGATCTGCCTGCGCTCCAAGTTCGGCATGGCCGCTGGGGTGTGCGGAACGGAAGACGGCGCGGACCAATCCTGCATCATCGTGACCCAGGTGGCCGGAGAAGAGGGGCCGATCCAGGTGGGCGTCATCGTGGACGCGGTTTCCGACGTTCTGAACATCGCCCCCGCCGAAATCGAAGACACGCCTAATTTCGGCGCCGGCGGAGCCCCGCCGTACCTGCTGGGGATGGCCAAGATCAAGGGCAAGGTGAAAATCCTGCTGGACATCGACCAGGTGGTCAAGTCCGCGGAGTTGGCGCCGCTGAGTGGAGCCGGCCATGAAAACGACGCTTGAAATCGAAGCCGGCCTGCGCCGCATGGCGGACAACCTGGCGGAGCGAGCCAGGACCGTGGACTGCGCCAGCATCGAGGGCCGCGCCGGCTTGCTCGCAGCCCTGGGTGAAATCGCGGTCCAGGCCAAATATGCGGGCCTGGCGCCGGTGCTCGACGCTTCGCGCGAGCTGCTGGCCATCGTAGACCAGCTCGGCGAGGATAGCGGCGGGTCCCTGCCGGAGGGGATCGCGAAGCTGAATGCGGCAATCCATAGCACAACCTACGGCACACCGCCGGAGCCTCCTTCTATTCCAGAACCCGCGTCCACGCCCGAACCTTTTTTCCCGCTCGAATCGCCGGCGCCTGTAGAAGGCGCGGCTGAGGAGGAAACTCCCGCTTCGGGCTACGCCGCAGATCCTGAGCTTCTCTCAGAATTCTTTCTCGAAGCCGCCGATCATCTCACCACCATCGAGACGCAACTGCTGCGGCTGGAGCATGAGCCTGGCGACCAGGAAGCCATCAACGCTATCTTTCGCGGCTTTCACACCATTAAGGGGTTGGCCGGATTCCTGACCTTCCCCGCCATGCAGGCCGTCGCGCATGAAACCGAGACGCTGCTGGACTCAGTGCGCACCGGCAAGCTAGCCGCGACGCCCCAGGTGATCGACGTCGTGCTGGAAAGCGCAGACTATCTGCGGCGGGATTTGGCCCGGCTTCAGGACGCCGGCGCGGGAGCGCCTGCCGGCAAAGCGGCAGATAACACGGCCCTGATTCAGAAAGTTCGCGCCAGAATGTCCGGCGACGCGAAAGCGGGGATGACGCCGGCGTCACCCATGGCTCAGGCCCCCGAGCCCCGTCCCGGTTCGCACGAAGAGGGGCCAGAGGCCCCCCGCGAAGGCCGCAAGCCAGTGGTGGAATCGCGCCTCGTGAAGGTCGACACTTTAAAGCTCGACTTCCTGGTGGACATGGTGGGTGAGCTGGTGATCTCGCAATCGCTGATCCGCCACGACGGAGATCTGAATGCGGCCGCCAATCCGCGCCTGCAGGGCAACCTGTCGCAGCTTGCGCGCATTACCGCGGACGTTCAAAAAACCGCCATGGCGATGCGCATGGTGCCGGTCGGGCAGCTCTTCCAAAAGTCGGTGCGCCTGGTCCGCGATCTGACGCGCAAGTCCGGCAAGCTGGCCGAGCTTCAAATTGAAGGCGAGGAAACCGAGCTCGACCGCACCATCGTCGAGCAATTGGCCGACCCGCTGATGCACATGATCCGCAACTCCGCCGACCACGGCATCGAAGCGCCGGCCGATCGCGAAGCCGCCGGTAAGCCGGCCGCCGCCAAAATCGGCCTGAAGGCGTATCATCAGTCCGGTCACATCGTGATCGAAGTCTCTGACGACGGCCGCGGCCTCGACCGCCAGAAAATCATCAAGAAGGCGCGCGAGCGCGGACTGGTGCAGGACCCGGCCGGGATGAGCGACAAAGAAGTCTTCGGTCTCATTTTCGAGCCCGGTTTTTCGACCGCGGAAAAAGTGACCGATGTGTCCGGGCGTGGCGTGGGCATGGATGTGGTGCGCAAGCACGTGCAGAAGCTGCGCGGCGGCATCGACATCGAATCCATTCCCGGACGCGGAACCACGTTCTTCCTGAAGCTGCCGCTCACTCTGGCGATCATCGACGGCCTGGTGGTCAGCGCCTCAGGCGATCGCTACATCGTCCCGATTTATGCCGTGCGCGAGATCTTCCGGCCCAAAGCGGAGAGCCGCTTCACGGTGGAGGGCCGCGATGAGATGGTGCTGGTGCGCGACACTCTGCTGCCGGTCGCGCGTCTCAACAAGTGCTTTGGACGCCCGGGATCGGCAGACCTGACCGAGGGCGTGCTGGTGGTGGCCGAAACCGCAGGCCGCCGCTTCTGTCTGTTTGTCGACCAGGTGCTGGGCAAGCAGGAGGTCGTGATCAAGAGCCTGGGCGAGACCTTTAAGCGGCTGCCGGGAGTCAGCGGCGGCGCGATCCTCGGCGACGGGCGCGTGGCCCTGATTCTGGATCTGGACACTTTGCTGGGGGCGGCGGTTCATGGCTAAGACTCCGGCGCCGGTTGAACTGCCGGCCGATACCAATGTGCTGCCACTGTCTCCGCGCGACTTCTCGCGGATTCGTACTCTGGTTTACGACCGCGCCGGCATCGACCTGCGCGAAGGCAAGCAGACGCTGGTCAGCGCGCGTCTGGGCAAGCAGGTGCGCGCCGCGGGCTGCCGCTCCTACGCGGATTTCCTGGCCAGCGTCGAATCCGACACAACCGGCGAATCCCTCACCGCGCTGATCGACGCGCTCACCACCAACTACACTTTCTTTTTCCGCGAGCCGGGCCACTTCCACTTCCTGCGCGACAAAGTGTTGAGGGACATGTTTGCGGTCAACGCGCCGGCGCGGGCGCAGGTCTGGTGCGCGGCCGCCGCCACCGGAGAGGAGCCGTACACGCTGGCGATGGTGCTGCTGGAATCCTGCGGGACCGCGACACCGCGCGTGCTCTCGACCGATATTTCCACGCGTGCGCTGGCGACCGCGCGGCGCGGCGTCTACCCTGCCGACCGCTTCGAAGGAGTTCCTCAATCCCTGCTGCACAAATACTGGCTGCGCGGCGAGGGCGAGGCCGCCGGACTCTACAAAGTCCGCCCCGAACTCGCCAAAGTGGTCGAGTTCGCGCAGCTAAATCTGATCGAAGCGTTTACGCACAGCGCGGCGTTTCCGGTGATTTTCTGCCGCAACGTCATGATCTACTTCGACAAAGCGACGCAACAGCGGGTGGTGGACCGTATGTGCCAGTTCCTCGAGCCGGGAGGCTACCTGTTTCTGGGCCACTCCGAGAGCTTGTCGGGAGTGCAGCATGGGCTGGAATACGCCGGACCGGCGGTGTACCGCAAACCGGGCAAACACTAGGGACATGGGACAGCTTACGGTGGGCATCGGCGACGCGCAGGTGAGCAAGGATCCGGACGACGTGCTGGTGACCCACGCTCTGGGTTCCTGCATTGCGGTAGCCATTCACGACCCGGTCGCCGGAGTCGCCGGATTGCTGCATATCCTGTTGCCGGATTCGAAGTCGTCGCCGCAGAAAGCCGCCACGCATCCCTGCATGTTCGCCGATACCGGGATTCCTGCGCTGTTTCACGCCGCGTATGCGCTGGGCGCGCAGAAATCCAGGCTTACGGTGCGAGTGATCGGCGGCGCACAGGTCCTCGATCCGCAAGGCGTCTTCAACATCGGTAAGCAGAATTACCTGGCTTGCCGCAGAATCCTGTGGGCGGCTGGGGTTTTGATCGGCGCCGAGGAAGTCGGCGGCAGCATCTCCCGCACCGTCTGGCTGACTGTGGCCTGCGGCCGCTTGGAGTGGAACAGCCCGGGAGGGCCGGGACAGGAGCTTACCGCCGGCAAGCGCGCGGCGCCCGCCGCGGCGCGGCAAAGCAACCCGCAACCGGCAGTCTGCGCTCAACTCACCGTCTGCCGCCAGTATCTGAACGGCGCGCCCTGTGGCCCGAATCTGCGGGACATTCCGTTGGGTGCGCGAGCCCACGCGCCCTGGTGCGCCGATTGTGTATTACGAAAAGGAGGCCGCTGATGTCATTCCGCGTGCTGATTGTAGACGATTCACCCGCGATGCGCGGCTTTGTGCGGCGGGTGCTGGAGGCCTCCGGCCTGGATCTGGGCGAGGCTTACGAGGCCAACGACGGCGTAGAGGCGCTGGAGCTTCTGTCCCGGCAGTGGGTCGACGTCATTCTCACCGATATCAACATGCCGCACATGGACGGCGAAGCGTTCGTGGCACGCCTGATGCATTCGCCCGCCTACGCCGCGGTCCCGGTCATCGTGATCTCTACCGACGCCACCACGGCGCGAAGGGCGCATCTGCGCGCCCTGGGAGTGCGCGGCTACCTGGCCAAACCCTTCACTCCGGAGATGCTGCGGGAGGAGATCGAGAAAGTAATGGAGGCCGCATGCCCGCTCCATCAGCTCTGAGCAGCGAGGCGGTTTTGCGAGAGGCCGCTCAGTTCGTCCTGGAGACCATGTTCTTCGCCGCATCCGAACCCATTCCGCCGCCGGGGATTCCCTTGCCGGAGCCTCCCCTAGAAGCCGGCACAGGGCCGGGGCGGCCCTCGAAACAGGAAGGAACTGCGCTTGGCGCGGCCGCCCCAGGCTCCGTTGTGCCGGCGAATTCCTCAAAAGACGCGCAGATTCGGGTCGAAATCTCCTTCGAGGGAGACAAGCGCGGGCGTCTCTCCATCGGCCTGCCGGAGCCCTGCGCGCGAATCATGGCCGCGAGTTTCGAAGGAATTCCGGATGCGGACGCAGTTGGAGAGGCAAGCGTCGCTTACGTGGTTTTGGAGCTGGCGAATATGATCTGCGGCGCGACCCTTACTCGCTTGCAGGGCGACGGTATGTTCCGCCTGGGTTCACCTGAAATAAGCTCTCCCGAGTTAAATCTGCAGCCAGCCGAAGGACCGCTGCCCGCGCCCTGCCAATGCTGGCTGCGAATTCCCTTCATGGACGACGCCGTGTTGCATCTAGCCCTGGAACTGGAGGATCAGCCGTGACGCCCCGCAAAATCAAAGTTCTTGTCGTGGACGATTCGGCCGTGGTGCGCCGCGTCTTGAGTGATTCCATCTCCAAAGAGCCGGATATGGAAGTGATCGGCACGGCGCCGGACCCGTTCGTGGCACGCGATAAGATTCTGGCTCTACACCCGGACGTGCTCACTCTGGACATCGAGATGCCCAGAATGGACGGCTTGACGTTTCTCTCCAAGCTGATGCACTTCCACCCGCTGCCGGTGGTTGTGATCAGCTCCGTGGGACAGGCCAGTTGCGATGTCGCTCTTCAGGCCATCCGGCTGGGCGCGGTCGAAGTGCTGGCCAAACCCTCCGGCCCATATTCGGTGGGCGAATTAGGGCACATCCTGGGAGACAAGATCCGCGCCGCTGCCGCCGCCCGGTTGCGCAGGCCGGGCGAGTTGGCGCCGCATGCTCCGATTCCCGCGCCTGGGGCATTGTCGGCGCCGGCGCTTCCGTCCGCGGTCCCAGCACCGATTGGAGGTTCGACCGCGGGGCTGATCGCCATTGGAGCATCCACCGGTGGCACGCAGGCCATCGAGGAATTGCTTCTGCAAATTCCGGAACAGTGCCCGCCGATTCTGATCACGCAACACATCCCGCCGGTATTCTCCGCATCTTTCGCCACGCGCCTCAACTCGATTTGCCGCATGGAGGTGAAGGAAGCCAAAGACGGCGACCTGGTGGCGCCGGGCCGGGCCCTGGTCGCTCCTGGAAACTTCCACATGACGCTGGTCCGCAGGGACGGAGTCTCCCGCGTTGCGGTGGCCGACGGCCCCCGAGTGCACTATCAGCGGCCCGCCGTGGACGTGCTGTTCCGCTCCGTGGCGCAAGCCCGAGTGCCCAAGACCGTGGGCGTGCTGCTCACTGGCATGGGTGCGGACGGGGCACAAGGGTTGCTCGAAATGCGCCGCGCCGGAGCCGCGACCATCGCCCAGGACGAAGCCAGTTGCGTGGTCTTCGGCATGCCGAAGGTGGCCATCGAGCAGGGCGCCGCGCAAAAGGTTCTAGCGTTGTCCAAAATCGCCGGCGGGATTTTCGCTTCTCTGAACGATCGGGGCCCCGTCGCATAAGCCGGAGTTTCGGCAAACCAAGTGCACGAGCGGGAGCGGGAGGCGCCCATGTTGCGCAAGGCCTTCGTGTTCCGCAATGCCGTGATGTGCCTGAGTTGCGTTTTGCTTACGGCGCAATCGCCGCGCGCAACGGCGCAGTCCAAAGATCCCCTGGTGGAAAAATTGACCGCAGAAAGATTGACGATGGAAATCGACGACCTGAAGCTTACCGTCGCCGACCAGGACAAACGAATCGCGGAGCTGGAGAAAACCGTGAAGATGTTGCAGGCCGCGGCCAATCCTGTTCCTGCGCCGATCCCGGCCCCGACGCCGGCCTGGAAGGCGGCCTCCAGTTGGGTGCAGGTCAAGCCGGGTATGTCGGAAGCCCGAGTCGAGTCGCTGCTGGGCCCGCCCACCAGCGTATCGTCCGTGGAAGATTCGCGGACGCTGTATTATCAGCCCTCCACCTCCTCCGCTTCCACGCTGAATGGAAGCGTGACGCTGAAGGACGATCGTGTGATCGCGATGACTCCGCCGGCCTTCGAGTAGACCACGGTATGAACCTGCTTCGCGGAATGATCGTCGTCCGTTAGGCAGTCGAAGATTTCGCGCTTTTCTTTTCTCTCCGCAAAAATACTTCTCTGACAGGATTCTTCCACGCGCATGCGCGGCACATACTGAGGTCAGTTTTTTGGATCGAGGCGCAGGTTGCCCGAAACACGCAAGCGCGTGGGGCATCCTATTTTCGAGCGTGGAGCCGGCTGGTGCAAGTTTTTCATCGCAGCGCGAACAGCATCGCGAAAGTCAGCATCGTAGTTGGGTTGCTGGCCGTATGCGGAGTTCTGTGGGCCGCCTACCGCGTAGATCAAGGCGCGTTCATCACCGACGTCGGCGTCGCCAAAGACCAGCCCGTTCCCTTTTCTCATAAACATCACGTCAGCGACGACGGCATCGACTGCCGCTATTGCCACACTTCGGTCGAAACTTCGGCCTTCGCCGGATTGCCGCCGACGGAAACCTGCATCACCTGCCATTCGCAGATCTGGAGCAACGCGGAGATTTTAGAGCCGGTGCGCGCCAGTTACCGCACCGGTGAATCGCTGGAGTGGACCCGCATTCACGATCTTCCCGATTTTGTTTATTTCAACCACAGCATTCACATCAACAAAGGTGTCGGATGCTCCACCTGTCACGGTCGTGTGGATCAGATGCCGCTCACTTACAAGGTGAATACGCTCTACATGCAGTGGTGCATCGAATGTCATCGCCATCCGGAAAATTATGTCCGGCCGCGCGATCAAGTGTTCAACATGGCCTACCAGGCTCCGCCGGACCAGCAACAACTGGGCCGGCGTCTGATGGCCGAATACCGGATTCAGAGCCTGACCGATTGCGTGACCTGTCACCGCTAACATGACCCAGCCACCGAAGTACTGGCGAAGCTGCGAAGAACTGGCACAAACCGCCGAGTTCCGCAAATTTGCCGAAACATTTGGCGAAGACGAATTCGTCGAGCGAGGGCTCGCCGGTGACGACGCTCGATCCCGGCGCCGCTTCCTCCAACTGATGGGAGCCTCCATCGCCCTGGGCGGAGCCTCGGCCTGCACCAAGCAGCCCAAGGAGACCATCGTCCCTTACGTTCGCCAGCCTGAAGAGATCGTGCTTGGCAATCCGCTCTTCTACGCCACCACCATCACCAACGCGGGCCTCGGCACCGGCTTGCTTGTCGAAAGCCACGAGGGCCGGCCGACCAAGATCGAAGGCAATCCCGACCACCCTGCCAGCCTCGGGTCTACCTCACCCCAAATGCAAGCCAGCGTGCTCACGCTCTACGATCCGGACCGTTCGCAGAGCGTGCTGCACGATGGCTTCGCCGATACCTGGGGCAACTTCGCCATCGCACTCGGTGGTGCGCGCGACCTCGCAGTTTCCAAAAAAGGCGAGGGGTTGCGAATCCTCACCGGCGCGGTGACCTCGCCCACACTGGCCGACCAGCTCAACCGGGTCCTGCAAGCTCTTCCAGAAGCCCGCTGGCATCAATGGGAACCCTGCGGACGGCACGGCGCTTACGCCGGTTCCGTCGCGGCCTTCGGCAAGCCGTGGAACACCATCTATCGTTTCGACCGCGCACGCCGAATCGTCTCGCTCGATGCCGATTTTCTCGACCCCGCTTCCGCGGGCGGTCTGCGCCATATGCACGATTACTCGGGCCTCCGCCGCCAGGCCGCGCAGAATCCCACCAGCGAATTTCCCCGTCTGTACGTGGCCGAAAGCACTCCGTCGACCACGGGCGGCATGGCCGATCACCGCTATCGCGTGCGCGCCGGGGAGATTGAGGCGTGGGCGGACCAATTAAAGAATGGTTCCGGGGATCCGCACGCCAGTATCTGGAAGGATCTCGATGCGTTCCGCGGCGCGAGCATCGTCATCCCCGGTCAATATCAGCCTCCACGCGTGCACGCGCTGGCTCACGCAATGAACCGGATGCTGGGCAACGCGGGAAAGACCGTGGTGTACACGGATCCGGTGGAAGCCAACCCGATGGATCAGCTTGCGTCACTCACTCAACTGGTCCAGGACATGCGATCCGGCGCGGTCGACACGCTTCTCATGCTCGATGGAAATCCGGCTTACGACTCCCCCGCCGACCTCGATTTCCTGGGCGCGCTGAAGCAAGTGAAGCTGCGCGCCTACGCGGGTTTGTTCGACAACGAAACCGCGCAGTGGTGCCATTGGCACGTTCCGCAGGCGCATTACCTGGAATCCTGGAGCGACGCCCGCGCCTGGGACGGCACCATGTCGATCGTGCAGCCGTTGATCGCGCCTCTCTACAACGGCAAGAGTGCGCACGAGGTGCTGAACGTACTGCTCGGCAATCCGGACCTGAGCGGGCATGACACGGTGAAGGAATTCTGGCGAAGCCAGCACAAAGGTTCGGACTTCGCCGACTTCTGGCAGATTTCGCTGCACGACGGCGTTGTCGCCGGAACTGCCTTGCCCGAAAAAACTCCACCAGCCGCGCAAATCCCGGCTGCTGCGCAAATCCAGGCCGCGGCAACCGCCGGTGTCGAACTGACCTTTCGCCCCGATCCGACCGTCGGCTCCGGAGCGGATTCCAATAACGCCTGGCTGCAGGAGCTGCCCAAACCTCCCAACAAAATGACCTGGGACAACGCGGTGTGGCTCTCTCCGGCGACCGCGCAGCGCATGGGCGTGGATACCGGCGATATGGTGGAGCTCAACCTGGCCGGCCGCAAAATCGCCGGGGCGGTTTGGGTTCAAGCCGGGCAGGCGGACGAATCGGCGGCCATCCACTTCGGTTACGGACGCACTCGCGCCGGCCGCATCGCCAATGACATCGGCTTCAACGCCTATCCGCTGCGAACCTCGAATGCGCTGTGGCATGCCTCCACGCTGGAGGTGAAGCGAGTCTCTGGCAGCTACTCCTTCGCCACCACGCAGCAGACCCAGAATATGGAGGAGCGCGACCCGTTCCGCCTGGCGACCATCGCCGAATATCGCGCGCGTCCGGACTTTGCGAACCCTCCGGAACAGCGCGTCCCTCCGCCTGATATGACCATGTTCCCTATGTGGCCCTATCGCAACTACAAGTGGGGCATGTCCATCGACCTGACCGCCTGCACCGGCTGTAACGCTTGCATGGTGGCGTGCCAGGCCGAAAACAATATCGCCATCGTCGGAAAAGAAGAGGTCGCCAAGGGCCGCCACATGAACTGGATTCGCGTAGACCGCTATTTCAGCGGCGCCTCCAGCGACCCCGAAATGCTGTTCCAGCCGGTTCCGTGCATGCAGTGCGAGAACGCGCTGTGCGAGCTGGTGTGTCCCGTGGCGGCCACGGTTCATAGCGGGGAAGGACTGAATGAGATGGTCTACAACCGCTGCGTCGGCACGCGCTATTGCTCCAATAACTGTCCGTACAAGGTCCGCCGCTTCAATTTTCTTCTCTATTCGGATTGGTACACGCCCAGCCTGTGGGGCGTACGCAACCCCGATGTCACCGTGCGCAGCCGCGGCGTGATGGAAAAATGCAGCTATTGTGTGCAGCGCATCAATGCCGCCAAAATTCACTCCGAGGAACAGAACCGCACCGTCCGCGACGGCGAAATCGTCACCGCGTGTCAGCAAGCCTGCCCCGCCGAGGCGATCGTCTTCGGCGACTTGAACGACCCCAATAGCAAAGTCTCCGTGCGCAAACGGCAACAGCGCGACTACGGCCTTTTGGAGGATTTGAACACGCATCCGCGGACCACCTACCTGGCCCGGCTGCGCAACCCGAATCCGGACCTGGAGAAAGGCCAACAAGAGGAGAGGGATTGAACGTGGAAGAAGATCGCGTAGCCACCATCGATCCCGGCCCGGAGAAAGTCATTGGCCCCGGCCACGATTTCTCCACCGTCACCACCAAGATCGGCGGCGTGGTGTTCATGCCGTTCCTGCGGACGCCGCGCCAGCTCTTCATCGGATTCGCCTGCGCCTTCGTGCTGGCGAATATGTTCCTGGTCGCGGTCACTTATCTGTTCTTCAAGGGAGTGGGCATTTGGGGCATCGTGATCCCCGTTGCTTGGGGATTCGCCATCGTGAATTTCGTGTGGTGGATCGGAATCGGCCACGCGGGCACCTTGATCTCCGCGATTCTACTGCTGCTCAAGCAGGACTGGCGCACCTCCATTAATCGCTTCTCGGAAGCCATGACGCTGTTTGCCGTCGCTTGCGCCGGCATGTTTCCGATTCTGCACCTGGGAAGGCCCTGGCTGGCGTATTGGCTTCTGCCGTATCCCAACACGATGTGGCTGTGGCCGCAGCCGCGCAGCCCTCTTATTTGGGACGTATTCGCGGTGTCCACTTATGCCTCGGTCTCTTTTCTGTTCTGGTTTACCGGGCTGATTCCGGATTTCGGCAGCATGCGGGACGGCCCGGCGAAGCCGTGGACCCGCAAAATCTACGGCATGCTCGCCATGGGCTGGCGCGGCTCCGCCAAGCATTGGGCGCGGTATCAGAAAGCGTACCTGTTGCTGGCCGGTCTCTCCACGCCGCTGGTGGTCTCGGTCCACTCCGTCGTCAGCTTCGACTTTTCCATCAGCGTCGTGCCCGGCTGGCACACCACCATCTTTCCGCCCTATTTCGTCGCCGGCGCGATTTATTCGGGATTCGCCATGGTGTTGACTCTGGCGATTCCGGTGCGCCGCTGGTATCACCTGGAAGACCTGATCACCATGCGCCACATCGAGTGCATGGCGAAAGTGATGCTGGGCACCGGACTGATTGTCGCCTATGGTTACGCGATGGAGGCGTTCATGGCCTGGTACAGCGGCAACCAATATGAGCGATTCCTGATGTGGAATCGCGCCTGGGGCGGTCACTATTTCTGGACCTACTGGCTGCTGATCACGTGCAATATTCTGATCCCGCAAGCGCTGTGGTCGAAACGCGTGCGGCTCAACACCACCGCGGTGTTCCTGCTCGCGCTGGTGGTGAACACAGGCATGTGGCTGGAGCGCTTCGTCATCGTGGTCACCAGCCTGGAGCGCGACTTCATGCCCTCGGCCTGGGGCCGCTATTACCCCACGGTCTGGGACATAGCCACTTTCGTTGGGACTATCGGCGTATTTCTCGCGCTGATGTTCCTGTTCATTCGCGGCGTACCCGCCATCTCGATGTTTGAGATGCGCGAAGTGGTTCATGAGGAGGCGGCCCATGCTCACGGAGACTAGGCTCGCCGGGCGCGTCAAACTGTACGGCCTGATGGCGCAGTTCAGCCAGCCCGAGCCTCTGCTCGCAGCCGCGCGCCGCGCCTACACCGAGGGTTACCGCACGATGGACGCTTATGCGCCGATGCCGGTCGAGGGGCTCGCCGAAGCCATCGGGTTCCGCAGCACCGCGGTCCAGCGCTGCGTGTTCCTCGGCGGCCTTTGCGGCGCTTGCGGCGGATTCGGCCTGATGTGGTGGATCACGGTGATCGCGTTTCCGCACAATGTCGCCGGCCGTCCGCTCAACAGTTGGATGGCGTACATCCCCATCACCTTCGAATGCATGGTTTTGGTTGCCTGCTTCACCGCGGTCATCTCGATGCTGGCGATGAACGGTCTTCCTGAGCCGTATCATCCGGTTTTCAACGTCGCGAATTTCGAGCGCGCCTCGCGCGACAAATTCTTCCTGTGCATCGAGTCCGCCGATCCCAAGTTCGATGTCGAAGCCACGCGCGATTTTCTCGCCGGGTTGGATGCCGAGGAGGTCCTCGATGTTGCCCCGTAGCGCTTTGGTATTCGCGCTCGCGCTGTCCGCGCTGGCGCTACTGCAGACCGGCTGCCGCCGCGATATGCAGGATCAGCCTCGCTATAAGCCCCTCGCCGCGACTGACTTCTTTGGCGACGGCCGCTCCGCCCGGCCGCTGGTCGAAGACACCGTCGCGCGCGGCCACCTCGAAATCGACCAGGCGTTTTTCACCGGTAAGGTGAATGGGGAAGACGTCGACACGTTTCCCTTCGCTATCACTCGCGCCGACTGCTGCGCGGGCAGGAGCGGTTCAACATTTATTGTTCGCCGTGTCATAGCCGCGTGGGCGACGGCAACGGCATGGTGGTCGAGCGCGGCTTCCGCCAGGCCGCGTATTATCACACGGAGCGGTTGATCCAAGCCGCCGGTGGGACATTTCTTCGATGTCATCACCAACGGCTACGGATACATGCCGAGCTACGCAGAACGAGTTGAGCCGGACGACCGCTGGCGCATCGCGGCCTACATCCGCGTGCTGCAGCTCAGCCAGAACGCGACCATCAACGATGTCCCCGCGGATCAGCGCGCACCCCTGGAGCGGCAATGACCGGACCCGTCGCCTCCCGCGTGATCTTGTGGCAGAAGCGCTCGCTGCTGGCCGGCATTGCCGGAGTCCTGCTGTCGATCGTCGGCCTGCTGATGAACCCGGTTCAGTTTCTGCGCTCGTATTTGTTCGCCTACGTGTATTGGACCGGCCTGGGTCTCGGCTGCCTGGGTATCCTGCTCCTGCATCACACCGTCGGAGGCAAATGGGGCATGGTGATCCGCCGCCTTTGCGAGGCAGGCGCACGCACGCTCCCATACATGGCCGCTCTTCTCATCCCGATTTTGCTGGCGATGCCTTCGCTATACGTCTGGGACCGTCCGGCCGCGCAGCAGAGCGCCAACGTGCACAGCAAAGCGCTCTACTTGAACGGGACGTTCTTCATCGCCCGCTCCGTGCTTTATTTCGCCGTCTGGACCTTCTATGCATGGCAGTTGAGCCGTTGGTCCAGGCAGCAGGATGAAACCACCAACCCGCGCCGTATCGAAGAATTAATCCGGAAAATGCGCGCGCTGAGCGCTCCGGGCCTGGTGGTCTTTACCTTCACCGCGACCTTTGCCTTCGTCGATTGGATCATGTCGCTGGAGCCGGAGTGGTTCTCCACCATCTACGGCGCCATGTTTCTGATGGGCGAGGTGCTCGAAGCCTTTGCCTTTGTGATTGCCTTGGTCATCGTGCTGTCGCGGCTGGAGCCGCTGCGCAATTATGTGACCTCGCAGCATCTTCACGACCTGGGCAACATGATGTTCACCTTCACCATCCTGTGGGCGTACACGGCGTTCTCGCAGTACCTCATCATCTGGGCCGGGAATCTGCCGGATGAAATCCCGTGGTACGTTTCGCGCCTCGGCAAGGGTTGGGGCAGCGTCGCGCTGTTCATCGTGCTGTTTCATTTTTGCCTCCCGTTCCTGCTGCTGCTGCAGCGCGACATCAAGCGCAGCGCGACCCGGCTGTTCCGGGTGAGTTTGTTCATGCTGCTGGTGCGCATGGTGGACGTGTATTGGGTAGTCGAGCCGTCGTTCTACGGCAACCGGATCCAGATCCAATGGACCGACTTTGTCGCGCCGCTCGCAGTCGGCGGTCTTTGGCTGGCTCTGTACTTCTGGCAATTGCGCGCAGTGCCCCTGGCTCCGGTGAACGACCCGCGCCTGGCGGGCGCACCTCGGGAAACGGTGGCATTCTGATGACTCCTCAACGCCCCGGACACGAGTTGACCGACGCCAACATCCGGCCGATTGTGTGGACCGGCGTGGGGCTGGCGATCGTGGCTGCCATCGTTTTCTTCATCAGTGTCGGGGTGTTCCGGTACCTGGCCGCCCATCCCGCCCAGGTCCTCGCCAACCCAATGGCCGGCGAAGCGCCCCAGTTCCCGCCGGCGCCTCGCATTGAGGATCACCCCACCGTGGAGCTGCAAGATCTCCGCCAGCATGAGGACCAGGTTCTGTCCACCTACGGATGGGTCGACCGCCAGGCAGGTACCGTTCGCATTCCCATCGATCGCGCCATCGACCTCGCCGTCGAGCGCGGATTTCCGGTTCGCAAGGAGGCTGTTAAGAAATGAAGACTCTGCTGACGGCGGCGCTCTTTTTCGCGGGCGTGCTCCATGCCCAAACTTACGGCCGCCCGGCCATTTTGCGAGGAGTCGGGATGGAACAGCACATGGGCGCCGTGGTGCCTCTCGACGTTCCGCTGACCGATGAGCAGGGCCGCACCGTCACGCTGCGCCAGTATGCGGGAAAGCCGATGATTCTGGCGCTGGTCTATTACAGTTGCCCGGCCCTCTGCGACCTGGTGCTGAACGGAGTCGTCCGCGCGGCAAAGGACCTCAAATTCACGGCTGGGCACGAGTATCAGATCGTCGCCGTCAGCTTTGATTCGCGCGAGAATTATTTGCTCGCGCGCGACAAGAAAGTCTCCTATGTGAGGGACTATGCGCGAGCGGGCGGCGAGAACGGGATTCACTTTCTGACCGCCCCTGACCCCTCCAGCCGGGCCATTGCCGATGCAGTGGGCTTTCACTTCGCCTATGATCCGCTCAGCAACCAGTTTGCGCATCCCAGCGCCATCACCATTCTCACCGGCGACGGCCGCATCGCGCGCTACTTCTACGGCATTGAGTATCAGCCGCGCGACGTGAAGCTGGGCTTGCTGGACGCCTCCGGCGGCAAGATCGGCTCGCCCATCGATGCGGTGCAGTTGTTCTGTTTCCACTACGATCCTGCCAACGGCAAGTACGGCCTCCTGATCATTCGCGTGCTGCAGCTCGCCGGCCTGGCCACGCTGGGAGCCTTGCTCGCGTTCATGCTGGTCAACTTCCTCAAAGACGCGCACTCGGGCCGGACGGCCTAGCAGCCCATGGGTTCTTTTTCCCTATTTCCGCCGTCAGCCTCAACCACCTCAGGTGAGGTGGATGCGCTGTACCTGTTTGTGATCGGCATCAGCATCGTCATGACGGTGCTGATTTTCGCCTGCGTGTTCTGGTTCGCCATCAAATACCGGCGGCGCAGTCCCAACGAGGTGCCCAAACAGATTCACGGCTCCGTGAAGCTCGAAATCGCCTGGAGTGTCATTCCGTTCTGCATCATGCTGGTGATGTTCGCCTGGGGCACGGAGTTGTACTACAAGAATTACACTCCGCCTCCCAACACGCTGGACGTGTACGTCACCGGCAAGCAGTGGATGTGGAAGGTGGAATATCCCGGCGGCCAGCGCGAAATCGACGCGCTGCACGTGCCTACCGGCCGGCCTGTGAAACTGACGCTGGCCAGCGAGGACGTGATCCACAGCTTCTACGTCCCGGCCTTCCGCATCAAGCATGACGTGGTCCCCGGGCAGTATGAAGTGTTGTGGTTCCAGGCCACCACTCCCGGCCGTTACCACATCTTCTGCGCCGAATACTGCGGCACTGGCCATGCCAGCATGGGCGGCTGGGTTACGGTGATGGATCCGGCCGGCTACGAAGCCTGGCTCGCCGCCCAAACCACTCCGGCGACTCAGATGCGTGACGAGGGCGAGAAACTGTTCGCCAAATATAGTTGCTCGAGTTGTCACGCGGGCGACAACAGCGGCCGCGGCCCCTCCCTGCGCAACGTGTTCGGCCATCCGGTGCAGCTCGCCGACGGCCGCATCGTTACCGCGGATGAAGACTTCGTGCGCGAGTCCATGGTCCACCCCGGCGCCAAAGTCCTGGCCGGTTATCGAGCCGGCGTGATGCCCTCCTTTCAGGGACAAATCAGCGAAGAGCAGATGCTGGAACTGGTGGTCTACATCAAGAGCCTGTCCAATCCCGACACCGCGTCCGTTAAAGGAAATACACAATGAGCACGACGTTCGAACAGCCGCGCCTTGAACAGCGCACTAATTACTTGAACCACGATTACGGCTGGAAATCCTGGCTGTTCACCACGGACCACAAACGTATCGCGCTGTTGTATCTGTTCTCCATCACGGCGATGTTTTTCGTCGGAGGAGCGTTCGCCGTCGGGATGCGCATCAACCTGGTGCGGCCGGAAGGAGTGTTCGAAGCCGACACCTACAACAAGCTGTTCACCATGCACGGCATCATCATGGTGTTTTTCTTTCTGGTGCCATCCATTCCCGCCGTGCTGGGAAATTTTCTGATCCCGATCATGATCGGGGCGCGGGATCTGGCCTTCCCCCGCATCAACCTGCTGAGCTGGTACATCTACGTCGTCGGGGCGATCCTCGCGCTGACCGCCGCGCTCAAAGGAGGCGTCGATACCGGCTGGACGTTCTACGCGCCGTTCAGCACCACCTACTCCAACACGCATGTGATCCTGACCGCGATGGGCGTGTTCGTGGCCGGATTCTCCTCCATCCTCACCGGGCTCAACTTCATCGTCACCATTCACAAGATGCGCGCGCCGGGAATGACCTGGGGACGGTTGCCGCTCTTTGTCTGGAGTCACTATGCCACCGCGATCATTCAGGTGCTGGGGACTCCGGTCATCGCCATCGCCCTGGTGCTGCTGGCGCTGGAGCGGATCCTGCACGCCGGCATCTTCGATCCCAACGTGGGTGGCGACCCGATCCTGTTCCAGCACCTGTTCTGGTTCTATTCGCACCCGGCGGTCTACATCATGATTCTGCCTGGCATGGCGGTGGTCAGCGAAGTGGTGGCGTGTTTTTCCAGGAAAGCCATATTCGGATACGCCTTCGTCGCGTTTGCCAGCATCTCCATCGCAGTGATCGGATTCCTGGTGTGGGGCCATCACTTGTTTGTCGCCGGCCAGTCGATGTACGCCAGCACTGTGTTTTCGCTGCTCAGCTTCATGGTTGCGGTTCCCTCCGCCATCAAAGTTTTCAACTGGACCGCGACCATGTACCGCGGCTCTATCTCTTATGAAACGCCCATGCTCTACGCCTTCGGCTTCATCGGCCTGTTCACCATCGGAGGGCTGACCGGTCTAGTGCTGGCCACCATGGCCCTGGACGTACATCTCACCGATACGTACTTCGTCATCGCGCATTTTCACTACGTCATGGTCGGCGGAATGGTGATGGCCTTCCTGGGCGGAATCCATTTCTGGTTTCCGAAAATCACCGGGCGGATGTATCCGGAGGGTTGGGCGAAGTTCGCCGCACTGATCGTGTTTATCGGATTCAACCTCACCTTCTTCCCGCAGTTCATTCTCGGCTATATGGGCATGCCGCGCCGCTACCATGCCTACGCGCCGGAATTTCAAGTGCTCAACGTCATGTCCAGCGCGGGCGCCTCGATTCTCGGCATCGGTTATTTGATCCCTATCATTTATCTGGCGTGGGCCTGGCGAAAAGGACCGCTGGCGCCGCAAAATCCCTGGCGAGCCAAAGGCCTGGAGTGGGAGAAATCGCCCACCCCTCCGCCCACCTACAATTTCGAGGAGCCGCCGGTGGTCACCGAGCCCGCCTACAACTACGGCGGCGAAGTCGAGGAGCCTCTCCATGGCTGACATGGGGGCTGACATGGGGGCTGACATGGGGGCGCATCTGAATCCGGCATGGGCTCGCTCGCGCAGGGCGCCCACGTGCATGAGCCAGAAGTTCGTCATCACTTCGATACCGCGGAACAGCAGTTTGACTCCTCCACGCTGGGCATGTGGGTGTTCCTGGTGACCGAAGTCATGTTCTTCGGAGGAATGTTCGGCAGCTATACCATTTACCGAAATATGTACCCGGAGGCATTTGCCTCCACCAGCCGCTTCATGGACGTGACCCTGGGCGGCATCAACACCGCGGTTCTCATCTGCAGCAGCTTGACCATGGTGCTGGCCGTGCGTTCGGCGCAGGTCGGAAGTAAAAAGGGATTGATCTCGTTCCTCGGGGGGACTCTGGTGTTGGGGTTCATATTCCTCAGCATCAAATACATCGAATATCACCAGAAATGGGTGGATCACCACATCCCCGGTCCCTCATTTCATTACGCCGAGCCGCAGTTCGCGCATCAGGCGCAGATTCTCTTCTTTCTCTACTTCGCCATGACGGGGATGCACGCGCTACACATGATCGTAGGCGCGGGCTTGATCACCACGCTGATCGTGATGGCCGCGCGCGACCGTTTCAGCGCGCAGTGGTACACGCCGGTCGAGATGATCGGCCTGTACTGGCACTTCGTCGATATCGTCTGGATCTTTCTCTTCCCTCTGCTCTACTTGATAGGACACACTTCATGACCCACCACATCGTTCCGGTGAAGACTTACGTCGCGGTCTGGGCGGCGCTAATTACGTTGACGGTCACCACCGTGGCCGTGTCGAAGCTTGAGCTCGGCGAGTTCAACTTCGTCGCGGCCATGACCATCGCGGTGATCAAAGGCAGCCTGGTGGTGTGGTTCTTCATGAACGTGCGCCAGTCCACTTCTTTGACGCGGTTGTTCGTCGTCGCTGGATTCTTCTGGATGACGATCCTGATCGTCTTCACTCTCAGCGACTACTTCAGCCGCGGCTGGCTGCCTTTGCCTGCCTGGTGGAAATAGGCGCCGGCGCTACCGAGCCGCGACTCGCTGAGCCGCGCCCGGAGGGAGCAGTTTCCTGCACGAATGCTCCGCTCGGCCCAGAGGGCACCCCGGTCGCGGCTCTGTAGGCCGCTGGTAGCAATGTCACAGGTTGTCCCATCCGATCCAACCGGAGGCAAGGCTGAGCCGCGACTGGAAGGAGCGGTTTTGCCCCGGCTTACGCCGTGCGGGCCAGCGTGTCAGCGTTCTTCAGGAGCGATTGCGCATCCACGCGAAATCTGGCGGACGTCAAATCGTTCCCCGGCTGCTCGATCATGCGATACAGCTCACGCGTCCGGGCCGAGACCATTTCCGCCGCCTGCTTGCTCTCGTCCAGCGCCTTGCGCTGCTGATCGGAGAGCGAGCTGCGCATG
>CAWISY010000124.1:0-55038 GCA_963838455.1 Bryobacterales bacterium | reverse complement strand
GTGCCTCCGACCTTGGGCTTTGCCCTCCCATTCTCCGAGCGTTTCGCGCCATTCCAGGAGCCTTCAACGGGCGGCGCCCCGCTCCCATATGGGTATATAGACAAGACGGGGCGTGTCGTGATTCCTCCGCAGTTCGATCAGGCCGGGTTGTTCTCCGATGGACTCGCCCTCGTGAGCGTTCGGCCTCCCGGCAAAGAAGAGCTTCGATGGGGATACATCGACCACAGTGGGCGCTTCGTTGTCCCTCCGACATTTCCATTTGCCTACTCGTTCTCCGAGGGGCTCGCAAGCGTCCAAAACGAGGACGGCGCCTGGGGGTTCATCAACACGGGCGGCGCATTCGCGATCGCGCCACGCTTCGAGCGCGCTAATCCGTTCGCCGACGGTCTCGCACTGGTCACGCCGAGCGCCGACGATCCGGAGGATGACGACTACTACGTTGATAGGACCGGAGCGAAAATGTTGGCGCCGAGATTCCCCGTCTGGCCCTTCTCGGATGGGCTCACGGTAGTGGGAGGCGAAGGCTCACAACGGTACATGAACAAGCGGGGACAAATCGTGGCCCCCTACGAGGTTCATCCCGAGCCCTGACTTCGCGCGCCGCTAAACGTTCGCCGCCAATTCCTGATCGAAGAACGCGTCCACCGCGTCGAGAATCTGCGGCGCTTCCTGCGCGTGGTAGATCGCGGCGCGGAGCTTCGAGCCGTTGCGCACCCCGTGCGTGAAATACGTGGCGAACTGCTTCATCTTTCCGACCATGTCGGTGGCGCTGTGATCCAGCAGCATGCCGTAATAGCGCCGCATCAGCTCATAGCGCGCATGCTCCGGCGGCGTGTCGTAGGAGCCGGTTTCGAGGTACTGTTCGATCTGCCGGAAGATCCACGGATTCGACGAAGCCGCGCGGCCGATCATCACGGCATCGCACTTGGTCTCGGTGACCATCCTCACGGCGTCCTCCGGCCTGACGATATCGCCGTTGCCGATCACCGGAATTTTGACCGCGGCCTTCACCTCCGCGATGCGCGTCCAATCGGCGTTGCCGCTATAGCCCTGCTCCCGTGTGCGAGGATGGAGAGCGATGGCTTGCAAGCCGCAATCCTCGGCCAGGCGAGCCATCTTCACCGCCACCAGTTCGCGGTCATTCCAGCCGGCGCGAAACTTCATGGTCAACGGAATCGAGATTGCCGCACGAACGGAGCGCAGAATGTTCTCGACCAGGGGAAGATCGCGCAACAGGCCCGACCCTCCATTGCAGGTCACCACTTTCTTGACCGGACAGCCGAAGTTAATGTCGACCGTATCGAAGCCGAGATCCTGACAGAAGCGCGCGGCCTCCGCCATCACCATCGGATCTGATCCGAACAATTGCGCCGAGATCGGGTGCTCATCAGGATCGAAATACAGATAGCGGAACGTGCGCGTGGGCTTCGCTCGGGCTGAAGTTGCCCGGGCCGAAGCCACAATGCCGTGGGAGCTGGTGAACTCGGTCATGATCAGCCCGCACCCTCCCTGCGAACGGATCAGCCGCCGGAATACGGTGTCGGTCACGCCCGCCATGGGCGCGAGCACCGTAGCCGGCCGGATCGCAACCGGGCCCACATTGTAGCCTGCGGGAAACATTCTGTCTCTATTTTAGCCTGGAGAACATCGTTGGCTCGCACAGCCGGGATTGATATACTTGGCCCCGTTATGCTGTACCGTGCAGCGTTGCTCCTGGCAGTGGCTCTTCCGGTTCTGGCTCAGCCCTCCATCAATTACATCGAGAACAATTACAGCTACATCTATCCCGGCTCGCCGAACTATGGGATCGCGCCGGGCTCGCTGTTCATCGTGGAGGGAACGGGCTTGGCGCCCACTACGCAATCGGCGTCGCTGACTGCGGGGCTGCCCATGTCGATCAACGGCGTCAGCGTAGCGGTGAAAATGAACGGGACCACCACCCACACGTACCTGTACTACATCAACGCCTCCGGCTCCACGACTCAGGTGGGCGCGGTTCTGCCCTCGACCGTCGCCGCCGGCACAGGAACGCTCACCGTGACCAATGGAACGCAATCCGCCTCGGCGCCGATCACCGTCGTGACCACGGCGGTCGGGCTGGACACCTTGAGCGGATCGGGAACCGGCAGGGCGATCGCGCAGGACGGCCCGGGCAACCTGCTGAGTTCGACCCATGCGGCCAATCCGGGAGAGACCATCGTGCTGTGGGGTACCGGCTCGGGGCCGGATCCTGCCAACGACGATCACACCTATCCCCAGAAGCAGGACAATCTCACCAATCTTTCAATGGAAGTGGATATCGGCGGCATTCCAGCCACCATCGCCTACCGCGGCCGCTCGCAGTATCCAGGCGTCGACCAGATCAATGTGGTGGTGCCGGCCGGTGTGGCCCCCGGGTGTTACGTTTCCGTGGTCGCCTACAATGGCGGATCCATCAGCAACTTCGCCTCAATCCCCGTGGCGGCCAGCGGAAGCACTTGCACCGATCCGGTGCCCGGCTTCGGCCTCAGCCTCTACTCGGCCAACAACACCTACGATTACACGGGTAACAATACGTTCGCGTTGAACGTGGTCTACGGGGCGGAGATGCAGGCGCTCAATTCGACCGGGGCATTGAAAGTCGCCAACCTGGTGTATGAGACCGATAATGCTCCGCCGGGCGGAACTCTTTTCGGCATCCCGATTCCTTCCACGTCATGGGTGCCGCAGGCTTCCTTCTGGCAGTACAATCCCGGATCGCTGTACAAAATGCTGCAGGAATACATGGTCTCCGAGGGGAGTTGCACGGTGTTCCCGGTCTTGCCGGCCTCGCTCACCGGAGCGTTTGCAGGGATCGATGCCGGAACAGTCACCCTTACCGGAGCCAATGGCAACGCGACGCTGTCGGAATCGCCGACCGGGAGCTACCGCTCCGGAGTCGGATCGAGTTTCATCGGCACCAGCCCCACGGCGTTCACTTACTCAAACGGCGCGGGTGGATCAGGCGTGGGAGGGTTTAGCGGCACCTTTACCTATCCCTCGCCGGAGCTGGTTTGGAACCAGGAGAGCATGGATGTCGCCAGCCGGTCACAACCGCTGACGCTGACCTGGAGCGGAGGAGTGCCCGGGACAGCCGTGGTGATCACCGGCTTCTCCGGAGCGGATCTGAATCCGCAGGGCGGGACCAAGTATTTCCTCTGCGTCGCGCCGGCCAGCGCCGGACAGTTCACGATCCCGGTTTCGGTGTTGAGCTCGCTGCCTCCCACCGCCAGCGTGGACGGATTAAACTCGACCGCGTGGATTGCGGTCAGCAACTCCACCAACCCCACGGCTATCAGCGTCCCCGGCTTCAATATGGGCTGGGTCAGCGGCCAGATTTTCGACAACACTGGTATCACCTCGGATAATTTCCTGTTCGAGTAGCCGAAACAAATCATAAGACCGCTCGCTACGTGCGCGGCTCAGTACCGGCGACGCCTGCGTTACAGAGCCGCGACCCGAGGGAGTGGTAGACCGGGCGCCTTTCCGGAAACCAACCCCGCGGGTTGCGCGTTTAATTGGTCAGAGACAGGGAATTCAGGTTAGTGCGGTGGGATGCAGACGCGTTCGAAGCGTCTGCGCGCCGAGGGAAGCCCCGCCGCACTATTCAAAACGCGCACGACGGACTCCGCCTGTGCGCGTAGAATGCACACCGGCGTGGGCCCGCGCCGGTCGCATGAGAGCCTCATTGCCTGAGCTTTCCCATCTCATTGCACCAGCTTCTCGATATCCGATGCCTCTCCAAATTTCAGACTGGTAAGCGAAGGATCGATATTCCTCAGCAGACCGGTCAGCACTCCTCCAGGGCCCACTTCGATAAAGCGGGTGACGCCGAGGCCGGCCAGCGCGCGCATCGAATCGCTCCAGCGCACCGGATTCGGCACCTGCTGGTACAATCCTTCCCGCGCCTCCGCGCCGCTGCGAATCTCGCGCGCCTGCCAGTTGTTGATCAAGGGCACGCTGAGATCGCGAAACTGCGCCGCATCCAGATCCGTCTTCAATCGATCCTGCGCCGGCTTCATCAGCGGGCAATGGAAAGGAGCGCTGACGGGCAAGGGCAGGGCTCGCTTGGCTCCCGCCGCTTTCGCCAGCTCCATGGCGCGAGCCACGGCTGCGGCGTTGCCCGCGATCACAATCTGGTCGGGCGAGTTGAGATTCGCCGCGGTGACCACTTCGCCCTGCGCGGCTTCAGCCAGCACCGCATCGAGTTTGTCCTCCGGCATCTTCAACAGCGCCGCCATCGCGCCGACGCCCTGCGGAACCGCCTCCTGCATGTATTGGCCGCGTTTGCGGACCAAGCGCACGGCGTCGGCGAAGTCGAGCGATCCGGCCGCGACCAGCGCCGAGTACTCGCCCAGGCTGTGGCCCGCGACGTAGTCCGCGGTTACTCCTTTGCTGCGCAGCACCGCGTCCGCCGCGATCGAGACAGCGAGCAGAGCAGGCTGGGTGTTTTTGGTCAGCCGGAGCTCGTCCTCCGGCCCTTCGAAGCACAAGCGCGAAAGAGCGAAGCCGAGCGCCTGGTCGGCTGCTTCGAACACGCGCGCGGCCTCAGGATAGGAATCGGCCAGGGACTTGCCCATTCCAGCAAATTGAGAGCCCTGGCCCGGAAACAAGAATGCAGTCTTTGACATGAGCGAATCCTCGATTGTAACCGCAACCGCTGTTAGCGGACGCACAGCTCCAGGCTAAGATACGAAGGATGCCCGATTTGTTTGACTTGACCGGCCGCACCGCGGTTGTCATTGGAGCAACCTCCGGCATCGGCCGCGTGCTCGCTCGCGGGCTCGCCTCCGCCGGAGCCTCCGTTGTTCCCACCGGCCGGCGTGCGGAACTGGTCCAGGAAGCCGCGCTCGAAATCGAGAATCTGGGCGCGCGGACACTGGCCCAGACTTGCGATATCACGTCGCGCGAATCGATAGACCGCCTGCGCGATGCGGTCCTCGCCAAGTTCGGAGGCGTGGACATTCTGCTCAACGCCGCCGGTCAGATTTTTCGTAAGCCGGCCATTCGCATCGAAGAGGACGAGTGGAATCGCCTGATGGATTCGAACGTCACCGGCATGCTGCGCGCCTGCCAGAGCTTCTACTCGGCGCTCAAGTCCAGCGGCCAAGGGCGCATCATCAACATCGCCTCTTTGAATTCGTTCGTGTCTCTAGTGGAGGTCGCGGCCTATGCGGCATCCAAGGGAGCGGTGCTATCCCTCACACGCAGTCTTGCGGTGGAGTGGGCTCACGACGGAATCTGCGTCAACGCAATCGCCCCCGGCGTCTTCAAGACCGACATCAACGCAGCTCTGCTCGAAGGCACGGAGCGCGGCAGGGAGCTGCTGATGCGGACTCCGATGGGGCGCTTCGGCAAGACTTCGGAATTAACGGGAGCGGCGATTCTGCTCGCCGGCGGCGGGGCGAGTTTTATCACCGGTCAATGCATCGTGGTGGACGGCGGCTTCCTGGCCTCCGGCGTGAATCAATGAGCCGTAAATCAGTGACTCTTGGCCGATTTGTTGCGCCGCTTTTCCATCCAACCCGGCTTGTTCACCTGACGCCCGCGGCCCACGGCGAGCGCGCCCTTGGGAACTGCTTCGGTGATCACGCTGCCCGCGCCGATGTAGCTGTCCGCTCCGATTTCAAGCGGAGCCACCAGGGTCGAGTTGCTGCCAATGAACGCGCCATCCCCAATGCTGGTCTGGTGCTTCTTTTGGCCGTCGTAATTGCAGGTGATGGTGCCCGCGCCGATATTGGTTCCCGCTCCGATCTGCGCATCGCCTAGGTAGGCCAGGTGTTGGCTCTTGGAGCCCACGCCGAGCCGGGTATTCTTGAGCTCGACAAAATTTCCGATGCGCGTGTCCGCCTCGGCCCGCGCTTTCATGCGCATTCTGGCGAAAGGCCCCACCTGCGCGCCCTTACCGACGTGCGAATTCGCGATCAAGGTATAGGGGGCGACAACCGCGCCATTCTCGATCACCGAGGATTCCACAATAGCGCCCGCGCCGATGCGGCAATCCTCGCCGATTACGGTGTGCCCTAGTAGGCGCGTAAACGGCTCGACCACGGTGTCGCCGCCGACGCTCACAGCCGCATCAATCGTCACGGTCTCCGGCCGCTCAATGGTCACGCCGGCCAGCATCAGCTCTTGCGCCTTGCGATGGCGCAGGATGCGATCGGCCTCGGCCAGTTCCACACGGGTGTTGATTCCCAGCAGCTCCGCCGGATCCTCGATGTGCAGCGCCCGTACGCTGTGCCCGTGGCTCCGCAGAATCGCCGCCATATCGGTGAGATAGTACTCGCCGCTGACCGGGTTGGGCTGCACCTCACTTAAATGCCGCCACAATAATTCTGCCTTAAAGCAATAAATTCCGGAGTTAATCACGCGAATTTCGCGTTGGGCGGGCGCACAATCCTTGTGCTCTACGATGGCTTCGACGTTGCCGTGCGCATCGACGATCACGCGCCCGTAGCCGGAAGGATCCTCAATTGAGGTAGTGATCAGCGTGGCCGCAGGAGAGGAACGATCCTGAGCCTCCTGTAGCCGCTCGAGTGTCTTTGCCGACAGCAGCGGCGTATCGCCATAGAGAACCATCAACAAGCCCGGAGCATGCTCCAGCAAGCCGCGGCAGCATGCCAGCGCATGGCCGGTGCCCTTGGGCGGATCCTGCCGGGCGAAGCTCACGCCCGTGGGACGCAGCAGCGCCTCGACATCTTCGGCCTGATGGCCGGTTACCACCACGATCCGCTCCGCTGCGGCGAGCGCCCGCGCCGCGCCGGCGACGTGTTCCACCAGGGCCATCCCGCCGGCCCGATGCAGGACTTTGGCGCGCTTCGACCGCATGCGCGTGCCGAGCCCCGCCGCCAGAATTGCACACGAAATGTTCATGATGCCAGTCTGCTGCGTACGCGGCGCCCTGTCTGCGCCAGAGCGCCCTTCTGCGCCAACTCCATGGCCACGGCAGCAATCGCCGAAGAGTCGTGCCGGATCTTGCTGAGCGCCGCGCGGTCGTTCATGCGCAACAGGTCCGTGGCGACGACCTTGACGCCCAGCGCCTCCAAGGCCGCGATGTCGTTCTCCACCGGCTGAGCCTCAAGCTCGCGGTAGCGCTTCAGGACCGCCTCAGAAAAAGGCCGCGTGTTCACCACGCAAGAGTCCACCATTCGCCCGCGCATGCGGCCGCAATGTTTCAGCAGCGCTTCCAGGTGATGCGACGCGCGGAAACGCGTGGTCTCGCCCGGCTGCGTCATCAGATTTATGAAGAACGCCTTGTGCGCGCGTGACGAGGCGATCGCCTGCGGAATTCCGCTCACCAGCAAATTCGGAATGACACTGGTGAACAGGGAGCCCGGGCCCAGGGTGATCAGGTCCGCATTGGCGATGGCCTGCAACGTTTCCGGCAGAGGCTTGGCGCGCTTGGGCCGCAGCTCAATTTTGCGGACCGGAACCGTGCTGCGGCTGATGCGCGATTCGCCCGTCACCTTGCTCGCCGTCGGTCAGGGTCGCCTGCAGGGCCACGTTCGAGGCGGTGGAAGGATAAATCCTGCCGGCGACCGCCAGCACCTCTGAGCTCAGCTTCACCGCTTGCGCGAAATCGCCGGTGATGTTGGTCATCGCGGTGAGGAAAAGATTGCCGAAGCTGTGGCCCTTGAGTCCCGCGCCGCTTTTAAAACGGTATTGAAACAAACGCCCCAGCAGGGCTTCGTCTTCCGACAGGGCGACCATGCAGTTGCGGATGTCGCCGGGAGGCAGGACGTCGAATTCGCGCCGCAGCCTGCCCGAACTGCCGCCGTCGTCGGTCACCGTCACGATCGCAGTGATCTCGACGGCGCCGGGCCCCACCGCGGCGTAGCGCTTCAATCCGCGCAACAGCGTTGACAGGCCGTTGCCACCGCCCAGGGACACGATCCTGAGCGGAGTGAAATTCGAATCCGGCATCTCCTATGAGGATCGCACGGAGGCGGAGTTTTAGGACACTGCCCGGCCAAGTATTCTCCGAAACATCTTCGTCACCGGACGTTTTTTCGATCGGCATGGATTCGTAACTCGCAGACCGTATGCTCGAAACCAGGAATATGCCGCAACCTGCCGCCAAAACGGCGCTTGAGAAGTGGTCCCTCGCGCTCCCGTCCAACCCAGGCTTTTTCGGGCGCTTTTTGAACGAAATTGGCGTCCGCTGGGACTGCCCTGCAGAGGCGATCGCGCGCATCCCTCGCACCGGACCCGTGGTGGTGGTGGCGAACCATCCCTTCGGCCTGGTGGAGGGGCCCACGCTGGGCGCTCTGCTTACCGGCGTTCGCCCGGATATCAAGTTTCTGGCCAACTCCATGCTCGCCGAGCTGCCGGGAATCGACCCGTACCTGATTCCGGTGGACCCTTTCGGCAACGCCGCCGGCGCCAACTGGCGCGGCATGCGGCGGAGCATCGAATGGCTGCGGCGCGGCGGTCTCCTGGTGACGTTTCCTTCCGGTGAGGTCGCCGCGCTGAAACTGCCAGCCTTGGCCATTGCGGAGCCGGAGTGGAACGAAGGCATCGCGCGCCTGATCCGCCGGACCGGCGCCAGCACCGTGCCGCTCTTTTTTCACGGGGTCAACAGCCCCGCGTTTCACCTGGCCGGCCTGATCGACCCGCGTCTCCGCACCGCTTTGCTGGCGCAGGAGCTGATCAACAAACGCGGCCGGACCATCCGGATCGCGATCGGCGGTCCGGTGAAGGCGGAAACCGTGGCGCACTTTGCGACCGATCGCGAAGCCATGGATTACCTCCGGCAGCGGACCTACGTTTTGGAATCGCGCGTCTCGGAATCACGTTTCGGCGGCCCGCTGCCGCCCTTGTTTTCCCTTCAACTTTCGATTCAACCCCCGCGGGCGAAGATCGCCGCCGCAGTGGATCCGGACCGGCTGCGCCAGGAAGCCGCGGGGCTCGATCCCGGCAACGTTCTGCTCGAAAGCAACGATTACCGGGTGCTGATCGCCGAAGCCGCGCGCATTCCGGACACTCTGCGCGAAATCGGCCGGCTGCGGGAACTCGCTTTCCGCAAGGCCGGGGAAGGCACCGGCCGCTCGCTCGACTTGGATCGCTTCGACCAGCACTATCTGCACCTGTGGGTCTCCCACAAACAGACGGCCGAGATCTGCGGCGCGTACCGCCTGGCCGGCACGGACACGGTGGCGTCGGCGTCGGAGCTCTATACCAGTACGCTGTTCCGCTTCCGGCCGGCGCTGTTGCGGCGCCTGGATCCGGCCATCGAATTGGGCCGCAGCTTCGTGCGCCCGGAGCATCAGAAGAGCTACCAGGCGCTGCTGCTGCTGTGGAAGGGAATCGGGCGCTGGGTGGCGAAACATCCGCGCTACCGGATGCTGTTCGGCCCCGTCAGCATCAGCCGCGAATACAGCCAGGCGTCGCGTGCCCTGATCATCTCTTATCTGGAGGCTCGCCGCGCTGAGCTGGGCGGGCTCCACGTGCGCGATCTGGCCGGAGAGGTTTCCCCGCGCCGCCAGTTCCGCGCCAGCCGGTCGGCGGGGCGCGGCGCTGCCCTTCTGGCTCCGCTGCTCAAGAATCTGGAGGAGCTCTCGGAGGTAATCGCGGAGCTGGAGGCGGACGGCAGGGGGGTGCCGGTGCTGCTGCGGCAGTACCTGCAACTGGGCGGCACGGTGCTGGCCTTCAACGTCGATAAAGCTTTCTCCGGAGTGGTAGACGGGCTGGTGGTGGTCGATCTGGCTCGCCTGGCTCCCGCGGTTCTGGAGAAATACCTCGGGCGCGACGGCGCCCAAGGCTTCCGCACCGTTCACGGCTGCTGACAGTAAGCGTCGAAAAAACATTTTCTGTAACCAATGTTTTTTGCGACAGCAGCCGGATTGTAACCACCCGCACGCTATAACGAGTCATGAAGTGTGATCTCCACGTCCACACGATCCACTCCGGCATGTGCACGGTGCCGGTCCTGAACCGCGTCTGCCGCGAATGCTACAGCGAAGCCGAAGAGGTCTACGAAGTCCTCAAGCGCCGCGGCATGCAACTGGTCACGGTGACCGACCATGACTCCATCGACTCGGTCGAGCGCCTGCGCCGCTACCCCGACTTCTTCCTCAGCGAGGAGGTCAGTTGCCGCACCTCCAGCGGAACCGATCTGCACATCGGCGTCTATGGAATCACCGAGCGCGATCACACGGAGATGCAGCAGCGGCGCGAGGATTTCCCCTCCCTGCTGGCGTATCTCACCGCACGGCGCCTGCTGTTCAGCGTCAATCACGCCTTCTCCGGCCTCACCGGCTCCCGCACCCGTGAGGATTTCGAGGAGTTCGTGACGGCCTTCCCGGCCGTGGAAACGCGCAACGGCCAGATGCTGGCCGCCGCCAACCGGTACGCGGAGCGGATGGCGCGGCAGGCCGGCAAGCCTGAGGTGGGCGGCAGCGACGCGCACACCCTGCAGTGCCTGGGCCGCACTTACACGGAGGTCCCCGAGGCTCGCACCGCGGCCGATTACCTGGAAGGGCTGAAGCGCGGCGCCGGCCAGGTCCGCGGCGAATCCGGAGATTATTGGAAGCTGACGCGCGCGATCGCGGAGATTGGAACGGCCATGATGCGCGAGCACTGGTGGACCGTGGTGCTGTCGCCGCTGCTGGCCGGCGTGCCGCTATTTACGCTCGGGAACCTGCTGCACGAGACATACTTCGCCCACAGGTGGGGCCGCAAGCTGGCCACGCGCGTCGCGCCCTCGGGCGCGTCGGGTCAGGAGGCTTTCCTGCGCTGCGGTTCTTCCTCGGCTTCGTCGTAGACGGAGACCTGCTCCAGGTCGTCGGCTTCGAAGACCTCGTCGCAGTCGACGCAGCGGAGGTAATCGACCCCATCGCGTCGCATTAGGAATTCCGTGCGCTTGTGTTCACAGAGCGGCATAAGAGGCTAGAATACCCTCTATTCTAGTGAGAGCCGTATTGTTGTCAAGCCCCCTGCCGGTTCGTTCGTGCCTCGGGCCGCGGCCGGTCGTACTTTTGGCGTGCGGGTGACCGTCTACTGCCGGTCGAAAACCTGCTTGACGTCGACTCCACCCTGCGGCAGCGTCAAGTGCGTCTGAATGGTGAGCGTCTTGCCGTCAGGGGAAAGCGTCCAGACCTCGCGCGACTTCAGTTCCTGCGGCCCATTCTGCTGTGAGCTTTCGATGACCAGCGCGGCGCCATCCCAGCGGGCCGTGCCTTTGGAGTCGCCATTGGTCACCTTGTTGATGCACACTTTGCCGTCAGTGGTGTAGTTCAGCTCGGAGGTGCTATCGCGCTGGGCGGTCTTTTGGTCGGTGGACATGGAGAGGTTGATGCCGCTCAGCTTGACCTTTCGCGTGACCTCGAGCGGCGCCGGGATCGCCCCGTAGTTGCTCTTTTGGAGGTTCAGTTTCCACTCTCCACTCAGGTTCGGAGCCGCACCAGCGGAAGCGGCCAGAATCGCCGCGGCGGCAATCAGTTTCACCATGGCGGCAGTATAACAGGCCTCTTGTTCAACACCGATCCGGTGAATGCCTTAGAAAGATCGGGGCTACGCAAGCGCAAAACCCGCTAAAATCGGGTCAGTGCGATGCCGGCATCGGAAGGGACCGTGACGCAAGCCTTACGCTGTTTCACCTTCGCTGCTCTGGCCGCCGCAGCCGCCTGGGGACAGAGCATCTCCACCGCGGAGCCTCTCCAATTTGAGGCCGCCGACGTTCATTCGAGCCCGAAAAGCGTCTACAATGCCCCCTTCATGAGCGGCGGGGATCTCCATGGCACGCGCCTGGAGTTTCGCCGAGCCACCATGGTGGATCTGATCGCCAGCGCCTATGGCGTCGACGCGGACAACGTCCTTGGCGGACCAAGCTGGCTGGAGAACGACCGCTTCGACATCCTGGCCAAAGCTCCCGAAGGAACCACGCCGGAAAACGCCAAACGCATGCTCCAGACCCTGCTGGAGCAGCGCTTCCATCTGGCGCTGCACTCCGATATCAAGCCCAAGCCCGCGTTCGTGTTGTCTCTGGGTAAGGGCAAACCGAAGCTGAAGCAAGCGGATTCTTCCGCCGCTCCGGGCTGCCGTGGCGAGCAGTCCCGCAAGGATAGCGGCGTCGCCAACAACGTGAGGGTGTGCCACAGCCAGACCATGGATCAACTGGTCCAGCTTCTTCCGGACCTCGCCAGCGCGTACTTGAGTGAGACCCCGGTGCTGAACAAAACCGGACTGGAGGGCGCCTTCGACTTCAACCTCGAATGGACCAGCCGGGGCCAACTCCGGCGCGCCGGACCGGACGGCATCACCATCTTCCAGGCGATCGATAGGCAACTCGGGCTGAAGCTGGAGCAGCAGCAAGTTCCAACCCCGGTGATCTTTGTCGACAGCGTCAATCAGAAACCAGCGGACAACCCGCCGGGGACCGAAGCGAAGCTTCCCCCTTCTTTGCCGGAACGATTCGAGGTCGCCGTGATCAAACCCACGGATCCCGATTTTCAAGAGTCGCGGTTTGACACCTCACCCGCCGGCCGTGTGGATATCGCCGGCGCTACGCTGAGCGACATGCTCGAAGACGTCTTCTTCGTGAACTCCGAAATGATCGTGGGCGCGCCGAAGTTCGTGGAAACGGACCGCTGGGATATTACGGCGAAGGTTTCCACGGATGCCACGCCGGGGAACCCGCCCGATACCGACGACGACACCATGATCCTGATGCTTCGCCATCTGCTTGAGGAACGCTTCCAGCTCAAGACCCACTTCGAAGAGCAGAACGTTTCCGGATATGTGCTGACCGCGGTCAAGCCGAAACTGCAGAAAGCCGATCCCGCGGGACGCACCGGGTGCAAGGAACCGGCTCCGGGAACCGCCGATCAAAAAGACCCGCGGCTCACTAATCCCGTGCTTTCCCGCTATCTGGTCTGCCGTAACATGACCATCGCGCAGCTTGCGGAGCAGCTTCCGTACCTGGCCAGCGGCTACGCGCGCACTCCGGTGCTGGATGCAACCGGCCTGACAGACGCCTACGATTTCACGCTGAGCTTCAGCGCCGTCCGGTTTCTGAACAGCCGCCGCGGTCCAGGTGGCGCGCTTCCGGGCGCGGCGGGAACGCCCACGGCGTCAGAGCCTAACGGCGCGCTCTCCCTGGCTGACGCCGTCTCGCAGCAACTGGGCTTGAAGATGTCGATGCAGAAGCACCCCGCGCAGGTGCTGGTGATCGATCACATCGAGCAGAAGCCGACTGACAACTAAACCGGGTTTTCGGCCGCCACCAGCCAGGCCGATCCCGGAAGCTTCACCCCGGACCCCGTCGCGAACGGCTCGACCTTCTTTCGGATCGATTCGATCACCGCGGCGCGGACCTCGTCCGGCTGGTCGGTCAAAGCGCGCTTGACCGGGCCGAACTCCGTGGAACGACGCGCGGCGTCGTCCAGAGTTCCTCCGTCGGCGATCTCCATGGGAATATCGAGCGGCGTAAACACGGGTACGCCAAACCCGGCTTCGGTGAGAATGCGCGTCACGCGCGCAGGATCACCGAACGAGAACGGCCCAGGCTCCTCAGGAGCGGGCTTGGGCAATCGCGGCACGTGCTCGTAAGCCGCGTGCAACGGGATCTGCAGCCAGGGATTCTCGTGGATCGGACGCCAGCAAGCGAAGCGCACGCGTCCGCCGGGAGCAAGGCCGGTGCGCAGGTTCCGGAAGGCGGCTGCGGGATCGCCGAAGAACATAACCCCGAAGCGCGAGATCAGCAGCTCCGCCCCCACATCGCTCAAGGGCAGCTCGGCCGCATCGCCGCAGAGCAGTCGCGTATTTGGGTGTACATCCAAGCGTCGCGCGGCGACCGCAAGCATAGGCTGTGAGATGTCGATGCCCACGACCGCGCCCGTGGGCCCGACCGCGCGCACCAGCTCCAGCAAGGTCGCGCCACAGCCGCAGCCGACGTCGATCACGGTCGAGCCAAGTGCGGGAGCGGCGAAGTCGAGCAGCGGTTGGAGCACCGGCTCCAGCATGCGGTCAAGCTGAGCCTGATGGCTCGCCCAGTATTCGCCGTCGAGGCCGCCCCAATGGGCGCGCTGCTGTTCGTTGAAGGACTGCGCAGGGGTCGTCATTTCTCCGCCGTCATTTCTCCGCCATCTTCCGCACCCGTTCCAATTCCTTGCGCAGCTTCCGTCCGCGTGCATCCATGAGGAACACGTAGATCAAGATGATCACCAGGAAAGCCGCGAAGCCGGCGGCGACGTCCTTCAGCTCGTTGTATCCCAAACGATTCTCCTAGTAACTATGAATCTCGCGCCGCAGCGCGTCGATTTCCCGCGACATCTCGGCCTGCTCCATGCGGACCATTGCCAGCAGGATGCCCAGGCACAAGGTGCTGCCCCAGGCAAGCAGCAGCGGATAATCGAGCCCAGGGCCCATGCCGCCTCCGCCACGGAAGCTGAACACCGCGGAAGGGTGTTGGGTCCGATACCAATCGATGGATTTATAAGTGAACCCCACCAGCGCGCACCCGACGATCGAAAGCACGGCCGAAAGCCGCGCGCGCGTGCTCGGCTCCTCCACTGTGGAGCGCATCATCAAATACCCGGCGTAGACCAGCCAGCACAGCAGCATGGAAGTCAGCCGCGCGTCCCAAGCCCACCAGATCCCCCAGGCGTAGCGGCCCCAAATGGAACCCATGGCGAGACCGGTGGAAGCGAACAGCAGGCCGATTTCATTGACGCCGGCCGCGAAGGAATCGTATTTGAAATCGCCGGTTTTCAGATACAGGGCGCTGGAGGCCAGCCCCAGAAAGAACGCGGTAAACGCAGTGAAGAAGCTGCCGACATGGAAGTAGATGTTTTGATACGCGCCCACGCCTTGCACTTCCAGCGGAAGCGTGGTGGCGATCAGGTACACCACCCACAAGGCCAGACCCAACGACACCGCCGCGAGCGAGTATTTGATGGTTTCCCGCATTTCTAGTTACCCCACTAAAACAAAATCTATCAGCATCACGGCCAGGGAAGTAAAAATGATATCGAAACTGACCAGGATCTTGAGGGCGCCATCGTCCAGGCGCAAGGGTTCGCCGCCCAGTAAGGTCTGCGTGAGCGAGATTGCCGCCAGCAGCGGCACGACCAGCGCCGGGTAGATCAGCACCGGAAGCATCAGCTCCCGCAGACGCAGATTCACGGTGATGGCGCTGAAGAAGGTGCCCATCGCGGACATCGGCCAGGTCCCCAGCACGATCACCAGCAGCAGTTGCACGATATGCGCGGCGATCTTGACGTTGTACAGCACGCTGAACGCCCCCAGCGACACGATCTCGATGACCATTAGCAGGGCGAAATTCGCCAGAGCCTTGCCGAGGAACAAGGCGCTCTCCGGAATGGGCGCGGCGAGAAGCGCGTCCAGGCAATCGTTCTGCAGCTCCCGTGCAAAAGTCCGGTTCAGCGCCAAAGCCGCCGCGAACGAATACACCATCCATAACAATCCCGCGGCCAGAAGATCGATCTTGATCTCCGGATTCTCGGGATCGAAGGCGAAGCTGAACAGCACCAGGATGGTGATGGAGAAAGCGAGGCTGGCGTTGACGGCTTCGCGCGTGCGCCACTCGCTCCGCAGGTCCTTCGCCGCGATGGTCCACAACTGACGCAGGTACACGCCTCTCAAGCCTCTCCGCTCATGCTTCCCCATACGTCCGGTACAGCCACCCGGTGTCGTCCAGCATCTCTTGCACGCGCTCCCCCGCATACACGATCTTGCCGCGCTGGATCATCGCGACATGTGTGGCCAGTTCCAGCGCTTCGCGCAACTGGTGCGTCGACATAACGATGGTCCTTCCGCGCGCGTGCATGTCGCTCAGCAGGGATTGCAGCACCGCGATGGCGCGGTCGTCGAGCGCGGTGAACGGCTCATCCAGAATCAGGATCTCCGGATCGTGCAGGAACACGCGAGCCACGGCCAGCCGCTGCCGCATGCCGCGCGAGAACTCGCGAGCCAGGCCGTCGCGGACGCGCTTGAGATCGGTTCGCTCCAGCATTTCGTCCACGCGCTTCTCCGGATCGGCCACACCGTAGAGCCGCGCGAACAGGCTCAAATTCTCGGCAGCGGAGAGCTCGTCATAGAGCGAGATGCCATGGCCCAGCACGCCGATCCTGCGGCGCGTGGCTTCTTCCCGGACACTGGAGCCGTTGATGGTCACCGATCCGCGAGAAGGCTTGGACAATCCGGCGAGGATGCGCAGCAGCGTGGTCTTGCCCGCGCCGTTGCGGCCCAGCAGGGCAACCGTGGAGCCGGGAGTTACATGGAACCCGATGTCGCGCAGCGCCGCGAAATCGCCGTAATACTTCCAGACGCCTGTGACCTCAAGAGCCGCGGCGGTCATCAAACTGGTGGAGAACTACGGCGGTACAGCATCACTCCGCCCAGCGCCAGAATTCCGAAGATCAGGCCCAGAACCCACGGCAGGCGCTCATAGACCCTGGCTTGGCCCGCTTTCGGCTTGGGCGAGCCCGAGTCGTCACCCTCATCGCCAGCCCCCGAATCCTGCGCCGACTGTAAGGTCCCGGTGCCATCTACACTGACTTCATACGAGGCGCCCGTTTTCGACTCGACCTCGTAGACGTGCGCGCTCGGCCCGCCCTGCCCCAGTTCCTTGATCCCGTCGTCCTTGAGATCCGGACCGGAGAGCTGCACCGATTCGGCAGAGACCAGGATAGTCGGGCCGGAACCCAGCTTCTTCTCAGTGAACTTGGTCAGATTGGGCAACCGGTAGCCGACGTCATACTGCGTCTGGCCCGGCTTGATCGGGTACGTTTCCTTGAAGACATCGGGCTGCGAGGTTTTTTCCGGAGGCCGGGTGATGGGCATCCCATTCGGGGCGTTGATCGTCACGCGAGCGCTTTCCTGCGCCGATTTCGGCAAATAGAACTGCACCGAGCCGTTCACCGGATCATTGAAAGTCGTCTTGCCGGAGTTCTGCAGCAGAAAGGTTTCCGAGATCGCCACACCCTCCGGCGCGGAATCGACCACAATCAGGTGCTGCTCGCCCATCTCCGGCGTGAACTTGTTGGTGGTTTCATACACGCTCAGCTTGAGCCCTGTGGAGGGCGTTCCCGGCGGCACCACCTGGTTGTATTCGACTCCGTGGTAGGTGACGCGCAGAATCGCCGGCGGAGGCGGCAGCGGCTGCGCAATCTTGAACGATCCATCCGGGCCGGAGGTCGCCGTGCCCAGCGTTTGCATGCCTTCATCCTGACTGGGATGGATCAGGTTGACGGTAACGCCCGACTGCGGCATGCCGGTGGTGGAGTTAATCACCGTGCCGTCAATCTGGGCGAACAGAGGCAATGCCCATAGCAAGAGGGCAACTGATCCGCGACTACACAGAGCCGCGACTGGAAGGAGCGGTTTCCTGCGACGAATGACCGAACCTCCGCTCGGCCCAGCGGGCGCCCCTGTCGCGGCTCTGAAGGAAAAGCGCCGAGCGACGTCACCGGTTGTCCCGTCCGGTCCCACCGGAGGCAAGGCTGAGCCGCGACCGCCAGGGAGGGGTGTTAAAGTCACGACATCGCCTTTCCGCACTCGCCGCAGAACTTCATCGGCTTGGCGAACTTCGCGCCGCAGTGGGGACAGACCGTGCCGTCAGTCTCGACGGTCTCTTTGGCAGGAGACTTGGCGGCCGCGGCCTTCGGTGCTTCCGCTGGCTTTGGGGCTTCTAATGTATTAGGCGCCGGTTTGCCGCCGGCGTTGATCCGCTCCATCTCCGCGATCACTCCCGCCAGCTCTCTCTGCAATCCCTGCTTGGTCTGCTGGTAATCCTCATCCGACAGTTTGCCCACGCGATATTCGAACTGCAGGTCGCGCAGGTTTTCGTAAATGGCAGCCTTGCGATCCTCCAGGTAGCGCGTGGGCGATACCGGCTCCGGCGCAGGAATATCCTTGACGCGCACGAAGAGCACAAAGAAAACTGTGGCGGCAATCACCACCAGCACTGAAGCGAGCATCATTCGTCCAGATTCTTCAGATCCTTTTCGATCTGCGCAAGCACCGCCGGGTCAACCGGAGCTCCTGCCGGGGCGGCTGCGCTGCGACCGCGATAGTGGCGGATGATCAGGATCACCAGCAGCAATCCAGCGGCAAAGGCGCCCCATGGCGCCAGGCTCGCGGCGGCATCGGGGCCCTTCACCACCACGTCCGGCCCCTGTTCCTTCACATACTCGGCCACAATCTGGTCTTCCGTCATGCCCTGGTTCATCATGGTGAAGATCTTGATCTTGTTCATCTTGCACACCGGGCAGGGATACGGCGGCATGGTGCAGGCGATGTCCTGCTTGCACCCGCAATTACACTTGAGCTTCGCAGCAATGGCGTTGACCGCGTGGCTGTCCCACTCCGAGGCGCTCTGCGCCAGCGCGACCGCCGCCAGCAGCACCACCAGAACGGCGGTCTTCAGCGTACTTCTATACTTCCAGACTTTATTCTTCAACAACTGCATGTTTACCTGCGATTCCGACAACTTCCGTACGGGCAAAAATCAGCTTCTGCTTGCTGGGCGTCAGGCAGATTAGGGTGCCCCACAGCACCACGAAATATCCGATCCACACCCAGCTCACCAAGGTGTTGACGTAGCTCTTCAGCACCACCTTGGTTTCGTCCTCTTCCGCGGTGCGGAAGTTAACGTACAGATCCTCATTGAGCCGGTGCCGGATGGCGACTTCGGTGTCCGGCTGGTTGGAGACGATGTACAAACGCCGCTCCGGATGCATGGTTCCCAGATCCTCGCCGTTCTTGGAAACGCCCAGATCCAGCCGGGTCCAGCGATAGTTGGGATTTGCTCCAGATTCCAGATTCTGATAAGTCAGCGTGTAATTGCCGATCTTGGCGGATTGCCCCTGCTTCAGCTCGTCGTCATGATCCAGGCTAAACGCTTGGCCGGTGAATCCGATGAAGATGATCACGATGCCGATGTGGACGATATAGCCGCCGTAGCGCCGCGTGTTGCGATGCGTCAGCTCCACAGCCGAAAGCAGCAGGTTGTTGCCGCTCTTGGAAGCGATAGCGCTGGCGCCTTTGTAGAACTCGATGGCCACTGTCGCAACCACGAAGGCGCACAGCATAAACGACATCAGGCCGTAGAAGCTGCGCACACCCAGCGCCAGCAGAATGGCTCCTACTGCCAGGCCGGAAATCGCCGGCCACATAAACGCCCGCCTCAAACTCTCGGCCGAGCTCTTGCGCCACGCGATCAGCGGACCGGTCCCGGTCAGCAGCAACAGGAACAGCGCGATCGGCACGTTGATCTGGTTGAAAAATTCCTTGCCCACGGTGATCTTCGCGCCGGAGACCGCTTCGGAGATGACCGGGAACAGAGTGCCCCACAGGATCGCGAAACAGGCGGCCAGCAGCACCAGGTTATTGAACATGAAGCTGGATTCGCGCGAGAGCACGCTCTCCAGTTGCATCTCACTCTTCAGGTAGTCCAGCCGGCTTAGGATAAGCCAGGCCGTGAGAGCCATGCCCACGCCCATGAACACGTAGAAGTACGGGCCCAGCGGCGACTTTCCGAATGCGTGCACGGATTGCGCAATGCCCGTCCGCGTCAGCGAGGTTCCGAAGATCGGCAGCCAGAAGGTGATGCTTACCAGCACCACGTTCCAGATCTTCATCATTCCCTTCTTTTCCTGCATCATTACGGAGTGCAGGAAGGCCGTGGCGGTAATCCACGGCAGCAGTGACGCGTTCTCCACCGGATCCCAGCCCCAGTAGCCGCCCCATCCCAGGATCGAATACGCCCAGTTCATCCCCAGCAGAATCGCCGTGGTCTGCAGCATCCACACCGCCAGCGTCCAGCGGCGCGTGGTATGGATCCACTCTTCGCCGGGCTGCTTGGTGATCAGCGAAGCCATCGCGAAGGCGAACGGCACCACGAATCCGATGTAGCCCAGGTACATGATGGGCGGATGGATCACCATGGTCCAGTATTGGAGCAGCGGATTCAGCCCCTGGCCGTCGCTGATCTCGGACAGGTCCAGCACGCGCTTTCCGGCCCACCACACGTTGAACGGGCCCTCGACGAACGCGTTCAGGCTCAGGAAGAACACCTGCACGGTGGCGATGATCGCCGTCACGTACGGCATCATATCGCGATATTTGTGCCGGTTTTGATACGCGACCACCACGGCGTAGCCGCCCAGCAGCCACGACCACAGCAGCAGGGAGCCCTCCATGCCGCCCCACAGCGCCGTGACCTTATAGAGCGGGCTCATCGCCAGGTTGCTGTTTTCGTAAACGTGGGTGAGGCGGAAGTCGCCCGTAAGCAGCCCGTACAACAGCAGGCCGACCGCCGTGGTCAGCAGCCCCCAGATGGCGTAAACGGCGCGCTCCGCGCTCACGTTCAGCAGCGGCCGCTTGGCCCATGCGCCCACTAGAGACGCAACAACGGCGTAGACAGCAAGACCGAAGGCCAGCAGGATTACCAGCGCGCCTACATTTTCCATGTTTTAAACCTGATGAGAACCCTAAACCCGACTAGGACGAACTATATCTTATTTGCCGCCGAGGTGGTGGGCGCCAGTTTGGGCGGAGCCGCCTCATACTTCGACGCACATTTCGCTGTCAGCTTGTTGGCGCGGAACACACCGTCTCCGGCAAGAGCTCCGATGGCCGTGGCCTGCGCATGATCTTTGAAAGTGTCCGGCATATCGTTGCCGGTATAAACCACCTTCAGTTGCTCGCCCGGGTCTCCGGCCGGATTCTCCGTCAGGACGAATGTGGTCGTCTGTCCCAGCGAGACAATCGAGCCTTCCTTGACGTAACCTTCCACCTGCATGCGCTTGACCCGCGTCTGCGAGTCCATCTTCATCAACTCCGGAATCTTCACGTAGTATTCGCTGGTCGCCTTGGTCGAGCTGACACCCAGCCAGACCACGGTAGCCAAAATCGCCGCAACGGGGATTCCGAACTTGAGAAAGCGATTCATTTCCACCACTCCTTCTGTGAAGCCGCGCATCCATTGAGGGACCGCGCAACTCTACCTACCAGCCGATTGACCATCCTCAGTATACCGCGGGAACGCGGGAGCGGGCTCCTCCGGCCGATTCGCGCTGAGTCAATGCATTTCCGGTTCCATCCAGCATTTTCAGGCGTTTCCACGGGTGCCGGCAAGCGATACCCAACGTCATCCACCCACATTTGCGCGATTTGACCCAAGGGTGGGCGTAGAGGAAGGGTGACGGAAGGCGCAAAAAAAGGTAGTGGGGACGAACCCCACTACCTTAGAACTTTCGTGTTCGAGTTTGCAGGAGACTGTTTACTGCCGGGCCAGCATGACCTTCGGCGTGGAGATGTAACCCACGATCTCGTCCTTGCCGACCTGGTTCACAACGATCTCGTAGGGCTGCCGGCTGTTGTGCACATAGAACTGCACCGGCTCATTGATGGTGCGGTCCTTCTTCTGCACCAGCTTGTCGTCGGCGGAAACGTCGACGGTGAAGCGGTTATGCTTCGGGTCGGCCTTCCTGAGCGTCAGGACCACGTCGCCGATTTTCTTCTGCATCGCGCCCTTGTTGAGAGTGAACTCCGCGTAGTTGCGGTCGCCCAGATCCCGCAACGCCTGCAGTTCTTTCCCGTTGGTGGCGATCAAGCCGCTCATCACGCCCATGTCGCCCATGGCGCGCTTGAGATCCGTGCTGGTTTTCTCCAGCCCGTCCTTGGTGGAGGCGACGTCGGTCTTCACTGTGCTCACGTCGGTCTTGACGTCGGTCACGTCGGTGCGGACTCCGTCAACGTCGGTCGAGACGGCCTGGAACGCCTTGCTGGTGGAATCCTTCAAGTCGTCGATCTGGCCGGAGACCTGTTGCTGATCCTGCTCCAGCTTGGCCTGCAGATCCTGAGTCTGCTTCTGGGATTGTGCGCGAGCCTGGCGGAGAGCCGCGGCGGTGCTGGTCTCGGCGCCCTTCATCTGCGCGGACAGTTCCTCATTGATATTTTGCAGGCGCTGGTCGAGCAGCGAAGAGGTCGCGTCGCTGAGCTTGGAGATCTGCTGTCCGGTGGAATCCTGATTCAGCGCGATCTGGTTCTCCAAGCGGTTCGAGTGCACCCACAGTGCACCGTCCGCAATCAGCGCCACAGCCAGTCCTGCAATCAGAAAGGAGAACATTCCCGTGTGTCTGCCGGAGTCCGGGCGCTCTTCCACTATCTTCACGTTCTCGTTGCTTTCCATATGTCACCTCATGGAGTGCCAGGCTTGGTATCTCGAAGTCTCGAAAAGCGCCTTGGCTCTCTGAGCAGCACAAGATGCAATCGCCGTGCCAAGCGTTGCCCTGCTTTCAAACACCTGTGTTTATTGGAGAAAACAAAAACAATCCGGCGTGTTTGCGGCTGTAACGCTTACCGGTACTATCCCGCTTTTACGGGACGATCTTACGTACGGGTGGGTCTTTTTTCCGGAACGTGCCATTGAGGTATATCCTGAACCGTATGAAGGACACTAGTACTGAGCTCCGGCCCGTTCCCCCGACAAATTCGGTAAGTTCCCGCCGCGGCTTTCTCGCGGCTGCGTGCGGCGCGGCCGCAATGCCGGCGCTGATCGGGCTCGCAGAAGCTCAGCGCGGCGAAGCTCAGACAATTAGTCCCACGCCGGCGCCCCGCGACTGGTCCGGCCAAACCACCATCCAGTACCCCGATCCAGACATTCTCGCCATCGACAACCGCTTCCGGAAATATATGATCGGCAACACGGTGATCAAGCGCCTGCACACCGGAACGCTGTGGGCGGAGGGCCCGGCGTGGAACGGCGTGGGGCGTTACCTGGTCTGGAGCGACATCCCTAATAACGTCCAGATGCGCTGGCTGGAAGAGGACGGCCGCGTCACCGTGTTCCGCAATCCTTCCGGATACAGCAACGGAAATACCTTCGATTTCGAGGGCCGGCAGCTTTCCTGCGAGCACGGCGGTCGGCGCGTGGTGCGTTATGAGCCCAGCGGAGCCACCACCGTGATCGCCGACAAGTTCAACGGGAAACGTTTGAACTCTCCCAACGACATCGCGGTGCACCAGGATGGCAGCATCTGGTTCACCGACCCCACCTACGGCATCCAGGGCAACTACGAAGGCTTTCAAGCCACGCCGGAGCTGAAACCGGCGGTCTACCGCGCCGACCCCAAAACCGGGCAACTCGACAAAGTGAGCGAGGAAGCCGATCAACCCAACGGCATCTGTTTTTCGCCGGACTATAAGAAGGTCTACGTGGCGGATACCGGTGCGCCCGGCGAAACCCGCGTCTACGACATCGACGGCAAGACCCTGCGCAACGGCAAGCGCTTCGTGAAGCTGGAGGCTCCGGGCGGAGGAGCTTCGGCGGCGGACGGCATTCGTTGCGACCTGGACGGCAACCTGTGGTGCGGGGCCCGGCCGGGAGTGCAGATCGTCGCGCCCGACGGAACGCGCATCGGCATGATCCGGCTTCCGGAGAATTGCGCCAATATCTGCTTCGGAGGGACCAAACGCAACCGCCTGTTCATGGCCGCGAGCCAGTCGCTCTATTCCGTGTACGTCGCGGTCATTGGCGCGGGCGTGGCTTAAGCCGGCGCTACGCCCGGCGCTAGGCCCGACGCAGCGTCGTCACGCCGCTGGCGCCGCCGATGAGCGCTTCCCACGCCATCCCTAGAAACAGCCCGTGCTCGACCACCCCTACGATGCTGTCGAGCTTCGCCTGCAGCCCGGCCGGGTCGGCGATAGGACCGTAGGCGCAGCTCAGAATGTAGTGGCCGCCGTCGGTGACAAAGGGCTGGCCGTCGTCGCGCAAGCGCAAAACCGGATTGGCGCCGGATTGTTTCAGGCGGTTCGCGGTCGACTGCCAGCCGAAGGGAACCACTTCTACGGGAATCGCCCAATGGGTGCCCAGCCGGCTCACCACCTTGCTCTCGTCCGCCACGATGATCAGGCGATCGCTCGACGCCGCGACTAGTTTTTCGCGCAGGAGGTTTCCACCGCCTCCTTTGATCAGGTTCAGCGTGCCGGTCTCAACCTCGTCTGCGCCGTCGACAGTCACATCCACGCGAGGATGCTCGGCCAGCGTCGACAGGGGAATCGCGAGGCCGCGGGCGATCTCCGCAATCCGCTCCGAGGTCGGGACGCCGATGATGCGCAGGCCCTCTTTGACGCGCCGGCCGATGGCGGCAACAGCCAGTTCCGAAGTGGTGCCCGAGCCGAGCCCCACGATCATGCCGTTTTCGAGATAGCCCGCGCCGGCGCCCGCAGCGATTTCCTTATATTGGTTGGCGATTTCCTTCGATTGGTTCTGGCTCATGGCACCCCCATTTTGTCACCGGCTGGGTGATGACGCCAAGCCGGCTCCGCGCGGTTTCGCGCAACAGCGACCGTCGACGGATTGCAAGTTATAGAGAAGTCGAGGGGCGGCGTTGGGGGTCAACGTGCATAAATACCCCCGAGGGGATTTATCCCCAGGAGATCAATCTATGGATACCGACACCGTTTCAATGACCCTGCCCGCGCTGGCCATGATAGTCGTGCTGGTGGTTTGCTTCGTGGCGATCGTGGCGCTGGTGGTCACGCTGCCGGTAGTACAAAGCGGTTTCCGCCGGGTGTTCCATCCGCGAGCCGGCCACGCCCATCCGCGCACTGTCTGACGCAACGGCTCCCCCTTCGGGCACGATACACTGACGGTTTCTATGACAGAAACCGAAATCATCCGTTGCGCGATTTATCGCGGCGGCACCAGTAAAGGCGTGATGCTCCGCGAAAACGACCTGCCGCGCAGCGAAGAGGAGCGCACCAAGCTCCTGCTGCGCATCTTCGGCAGCCCGGACCCGAAGCAGATCGACGGGCTCGGCGGCGCAACCATGCAGACCTCCAAGGCCATGGTCGTCGGACCATCGGCCGCTCCCGACGCCGACATCCAGATGACCTTCGCGCAGGTCAGCCTCAAGGACGCGAGCGTAGATTGGTTGAGCGTCTGCGGCAACATGACCAGCGCGGTTGCGCCCTTCGCCATCAACGAAGGCATGGTGCGCGCGACCGGGCCGCTGACTTCGGTCCGGATTTACAGCGTCAACGCGGACAAATACGTCACCGCGCACGTGCCGGTGGAGCATGGCAAAGCTTCGCATCACGGCGGCTTCGAGATCCCCGGAGTTCCAGGAACCGGCGCGCGCATCGATCTGGAATGGATAGACCCGGCCGGCTCCATCACCGGCAAGCTGCTGCCGACGGGCCACGCGCGCGACCATGTGACGCTGAAGGATGGGCGCAACTTCACGATTTCGGTCGTCGACGCCGGGAACCTCACGGTCTTCTGCGATGCCCGGGAACTGGGCCTGTGCGGCACGGAACTGCCAGCGGAATTCGACGCGAACAAAGAAGTGCAGGCAACCATTGAAGAACTCCGCTGCATGGGAGGCGAACTGAGCAGGTTGGCTCCGAGCCCGGGGATGCCGAAGATCGGTTACGTGGCCGCGCCGGTCGGCTACACGGGTCTGGGTGGAAGGAAGGTCGCCGCCGAAGATATGGACATCCTGGCCCGGCTGATGTCGGCGCAGTTGATGCACAAGTCGTACATGGGAGCTGGAGCCGTGTGCACCTCCGCCGCCGCAGCCATCGAAGGAACGGTAGTGAACGAACTGCGCGCTCCAGCCACGCGCGAGAGCGAGATGGTCCGCATCGGCCACCCTGCCGGCGTGATGGATTCGAAAGTAATCGCGCGGCGCCAGAACGGCGAGACCGTGATCGAAAGCGGTTCCTTCGCGCGCACCGCGCGCCGCATCATGGAAGGCTTTGCGTTCCTATAGGACGCGTGACATAATTCAGCGCATGAGGCGCGCCGTTTCCGCCATTCTGATTCTGCTCCTGATTCTGATGGTCGCTGGAACGCTCACTGCGCAGTCCTCCGACGCCATTCCCCGCACCATTCCTGAGGCCATCCCTCGGACGGCGGAAGGCAAGCCGGATTTCTCGGGGTATTGGAACATCCCCTACTTTCCGAACATGGCCTCCGGAAAAGAGGACACCATTCCCTACACCGCAGCCGGGCGCGCCGCCTACATCAATCACGACGCCAAGGACGATCCGACCTCGAACTGCTGGTTTCCGGGTGTACCGCGCATCATGCAGTCGCCGTATCCGTCGCAGTGGGTGCAGACTCCCGATCAACTGGTGATGCTGTTCGAGTACATGCACACCTTCCGCTCGATTCCGCTCAATGGCCGTCCGCATCCCGCCAACATGGAGCCGGCGTTTATGGGCGATTCCACGGGACACTGGGAGGGCGACACGCTGGTGATCGACACCGCGGGACTCAAGGGTCCGCCGTGGACGTGGCTCGATACCGCCGGGCACCAGCACAGCGATCAGTTGCACGTGATCGAGAAGCTGCGCCGAACACCCAACGCGATCGCCTATCAGTACACCGTCGACGACCCTAAGATGTATTCGCAGCCGTGGACGCTGGAGCGTACGCTGACGCCGCTCAAGATGACTGCGGGACTTCCCGAGCTGCTCGAATATAGCTGTGATGAGAACAATCGCGACTTGAAGCATCTGATCAGCACCAAGCCGGCATTGGAGACGCCAAGTAAGTGAGGCTTCCGCGCTATCTGCTGACCGGGCTGCTTCTATGGAGCGGATGCGCCTCCGCACAGTGGCTCAACTATCCTGCGCCCGGAATTCCGCGCCTGCCTGACGGCAAGCCGAACCTGTCGGCTCCCGCGCCGCGCACCGCCGGCGGCAAACCGGATCTGACCGGCGTGTGGAACGGACCAGGAGCGGGAAGCTATGACCGCAACATCACCCGCGATCTGAAACCCTCCGACATCCAGCCATGGGCCGAGGCCGTCTATCAGCAGCGCGTGCGCGAGATGGGCAAGGACGCGCCGCGCGCCAATTGCCTGCCCGACCCGTTCGTCTACTACCACATGGTGGATATCGCGCGGATGGTCGAGACACCGCAGTTGATCGTGGTGCTGTACCAGGGCACCACCAACAGCGTGCATCGCACCATCTTCACCGACGGCCGCAAGCTGCCCGTGGACCCAAATCCGACTTGGATGGGTTACTCGATCGGGCGCTGGGAGGGCGACACGCTGGTGGTGGATACGGCGGGGTTCAACGATCGCGGCTGGCTGGACATTGAGGGGCATCCGCACACCGACGCGCTGCACATTACGGAGCGCTACCATCGCCGCGACTTCGGGCACCTGGATCTGGAAGTGACCATCGACGATCCGAAGACCTTCACGCGCCCCTTTTCGCTGAAGATCGTAAAGACGCTGACTCCCGATACCGACCTGCTCGAGAGCGTCTGCGAGAATGACCGGTCGGTCACGCACATGGTCGGGAACACCGCGGCCAAGGTCGCACCGGACGCCCTGGCGCAATACGCCGGCAAATACGAATACTCGCCGGGGCACGAAGCCGTGATCGGAATCGAGGGCGATCTGCTGTACCTGCAAGAAGGCAACAATCCCTTGAAGCTCCCGCTGGTAGCGAGCCCAGAAACCGCGAGTTCAGATACGGTGTTCGTCTCGCGCACCGAGGGCAATTGGGTCGAGTTTTCGAAGGACCCGAACGGGCTGGTGACCGCATTCACCTACCACGACGGAAACGCCCAGCGCAGGGCGGTTCGCAAGCGCTGAGCCGCGGCAAAACCGCTCGCAGTCGCGGCTCAGCTTTGCCTCCGGTGGGACCGGATGGGACAGCCTGTGAGTCGCTCGGCGCTTTTCCTTCAGAGCCGCGACCACAGGGAGCGGTCATTTGTCGCAGGAACCCGCTCCCTCCGGTCGCGGCTCTGTCTAGTCACAGATCAGTGAGGCATTCGGCCGAGCCGCGCGCGTAAGCGGTCTTCGGACTTCCTCACTTCGGCGCGGGGCCGCGCACCACCTGCACGAAATCATTCGGCCGGACGTATTTCGTGAAAGCGGCGCGCACTTCGTCGGCAGTCATGTTGAAGTAGCGCTGAGCGGCCTTGAAGGGCTCGTCCAGAGGCAGGTCGAGGTCTGCGCGGCGAACCAGAGCGCCCGCGATGGCTTCCTCGCTCGATTCGCCGAGCGGGATGTGGCGCAGCAGCAGGGCCTTGGCCTGTTGCAGTTCACCGGGCGTAACGTTCTCCGATTGCATGGCGGCCAGATCCCGTTGGATCAACGCCCGCGCCTTCGAAACATTCGCAGGGTCGCAGCCGTATTCCACCGTGTAGGTAGCGCGCGTCTGCGTCGCCGTGAGCGAGTTGTCCACGTTATAGACGTAACCGGCCACCTGCCGCAGATCGTGGTAGAGGCGCGTGGCATAGAACCCTCCGCCCAACACGAAATTGCCCACCTGGAGCGGATAATAATCCGGGCTGGTGCGATTGATGCCGATCTCCTCCGCCAGATTCACCGAATCCTGCACGGAGGTGGGATCCGGAACGTTCGCCGCAGAGGCGTGGTTGGCAGGCACGGCAGGAAGAATCGTGTCCGGTTTTACCCCGGAGGCTTTCCAGTTTCCGAAGTACTTCTCGATGGTCGATTTGGCTTCGTCCGGGCTAACGTCGCCGATCACCACAATGGTGGCCAGGTCCGGGCGGAAGGTGCTCGAGTAGTAATTGTGGACGTCATCGAGCGAAAGCGTGTCAATCGTCTTCGGCGTGGCTTCGCGCAGTTCGGGATCGCCCTTCGGGTAAAGACCCGCGTCCAGCGCCCGGCCGGCGCGGTATTCGGGACTCATCAGGTTTCCGGCCGTGAGCTGCGCCGTCTGCTGTTGAACCACCTTGAAGGCGTCCGCCGGGAACGCCGGATTCAATTCATTGTCGGCCAGCAGCTCTACGCCGCGCGAAAAATACTGCTTCAGCACGCGCAGAGAAAAATCCGCGCCGCCGCTCTCGGAAGCGCCAATGTCGTCGAGAGCCTTCTGATACGCGATGCGATCCAGATTCTTGCTGCCGTAGTTGAACAACTCTTCGATGACATCGCTCAACCCCTCCTTGCCTTTGGGCGTTTCCAGATCCGCTTCATGGCGGATGGAGGCCATGATGGTGACGGTGGGAGCGACGTCGACATTCACCACGATCAAGCGAATGCCATTGGAAAGAGTCATGTCGGAGGGCTGCACTCCGGGCTTCGGAACCGCGAGCGAATTGAGCGTCGCCTTGGCCCATTCGGGCAGTTCCACCGGTTTGGTGGGCGCGGCGGTCAGCGTTTCGCCGCCGCCGAATCCCTTGGCGGAAACCGGCGCGCCGGAAGGACGCGGTTTCAGCGTGCCCGTGACGGCTTGATTCTCCATCAGGAACGCCTTGGCCACGCGGTTCACGTCATCGACGGTAACCTTCTTGATGGCGTCGATGTCTTCATCGGGCGACTGCCGGCCCTCGCCTGCCAGCGCTTCCGACCACAACGACGCCAGGCCGGGGATCGAGTCCTTCTGAAACTCCGCGCCCGCGACCTCGCTACGTTTAGCCGCTTCGACCAGGTCCGCGGGGATGCCGTTCTTCACGTAATTGGCGATAATCTGGCGGATGTCCGCGAGAATCGGGGCTGAATCCGAGCTGGCCGGTACCGCACCCAAAGCGTAGGCGACGCTGGCCATCGGGTAGGATTCGGCTAGTCCGAACTCGGCGGCCAGGGCCTTGCCTTGCGGCACCAGGGCATACAGATCCCCGCGCTGGCTGGCCAACGCGTCGGCCAGGATCTTGGAGGCCGCGTAATCCGGACTATCGGTTCCGGGAAAACGGTACGCCAAAAACGCCAGCGTGTACGGCAGGTTGCTATCCAACGTAAACGATTCGGCCTTCACCGGCTGCAAGTCGATTTTCGGATGCTCCGGCGCGGCCCGCTTGGGGATGGACCCGTAGATGCTTTTGATGGAGGCGATGGTTGCGTCCGGATCCACATCGCCGACTACTACCAGAATGGCGTTATTCGGTCCGTACCACTTGTTGTAAAAATCGGCGAGCGTCCGCCCAGTGGTCGCATCGAAGGAAGCCTTGGTGCCCAGAGCGTCGGTGGCATAGGGAGTGCCGGCGAACAAATCCTGATTCAGACGCGTGAGGAAGTTGTAGGTGGGATTGGAGAGATCGCGGGCGACCTCCTGCTCGATTGCGCCGCGCTCCTCCGCCCACTGCGCCTGGTCATCATCCACCTTCTGCATACACCCGGCATAGAGCCGCAGCGCAACCTCGGCGTCCTGGGCGGGAACCGTCGAGAAGTATTGAGTGATGTTCTGCTGCGTATCGGCGTCACCGTCGCCGCCCAACTGCGCGAAAACCGCGGCGGTCTGATCCGCGGTGACTCCGGCGCATCCGCGAAAGGCCATATGCTCCTGCGCGTGCGCCGTGCCGGGGAACCCGGTAGGCGTCTCATCGCCGCCGGCAATGTAGTTCAGGTACACCGTGGCCACGTGCGCCAGCGTGTTGCGCACGACAACCACCTTCAGCCCGTTGTCGAGCGTCGCGCGCTTGACGGTAACTTTTTCGACGGGCGCCGTCGGCTCTTTATGGCAGCTCACCAGTGCCACAAGCGGGAGTAACAACCAGGTGCGTCTTAGCAGGTTCATGTTTGTTTATTGTCGCGTAAGGGCAAGTAGCCTGGACATTGGATCACCGGCAGGCGCGGATATTTCGGAAATTGTGGATCGGTGTCGGAGAGGCCGCAACGGTAGAACGCGGAGCCGCGATCGGAACGGATGACTTTCACATGGATACAGTTCGCACACAGGCCAACGCTCATTGAACGGCCGCTCACTGAACAGAAGTGTACAGGGTTTGCTGGCCGCCGGCGCCGCCGAGCGTGAAGGTAAACGGCAACGCGCTTGCCGCCGGCACGGACGGAACCACGATGTCGAACTGATACAGCCCCACGTACCGGCGCGAGCCCCGCGTAGGAAACCGTGGCGGCCGTTCCCACGATTGAGGCCGTGAATTTGGAGGTGAGCGGCGTCTGGCCGCTTTCTATGCCGCTTTCGTGCAGCGCTCGGGTCGACCGGTTCCGAGTCAAGCTGGGCAGATGCCGCGAGCGCCGCGGGATACTTCGATCAGTCGCATATGATCGCAGAATTTCGCGAATTCTCGGGTATGACTCCGGCCGCCATGGTCCGGCGGCGGCTGTTTCATCCTTTTGCCCGCCGTTTAGGCAGCGGGAACTTCTCCGCCGCCGAATCGTATAGTGCTTCATGGAGAATGCCGAATGAAGGCCACTATCTTTGCCCGATACGGCTCGCCGGACGTTGTCCAAATCCAGGATGTTGAAAAGCCTGTTCCCAAGGACAATGAGGTCCTGATAAAAGTCCGCGCGGCCTCCGTCAATCCACTTGACGCAAGCTGGGTGAGAGGCACACCATATCTGGTTCGCATGATGGGCGGCCTTCGCAAGCCAAAGGACACTCGGCTAGGCGCGGATGTAGCCGGCCAGGTTGAAGCCGCCGGCAAGAGCGTGACCCATTTCAGACCGGGCGACCAGGTGTTCGGCATGTGCCGCGGAACCTTTGCCGAATATGTCTGCACTGCCGAGTCGGGCGTGTTCATGTCAGCGTTGGCCATGAAGCCGGAGAATTTGACATTTGAGCAAGCGGCGGCCGTACCCGTGGCGGCATTGACTGCCTTGCAAGGTCTTCGCGACAAGGGGAACATTCAGCCCGGCAAGAAGGTATTAATCAACGGGGCGGCGGGCGGAGTGGGTACGTTCGCCGTGCAGATCGCCAAATATTTTGGCGCGGATGTGACCGGCGTCTGCAGTGCCAGGAATGTGAACATGGTCCGGTCGCTAGGCGCGGATCGGGTTATCGATTATACGCAGGAAGATTTCACGAAAAGCGGGCAACGCTACGATGTATTCTTCGATTGCGTGGGCAACCATCCCTTATTGGAGTGCCGGCGCGTCCTGAATCCCGGAGGGAAATTCATCGTAGTGGGAGCTCCGCACGGTGGTTGGCTCCGTCCGCTGGACCGTCTGATCAAAGCTCTGGTGTTGTCGTGGTTCATGAGCGAGATTGTCGCGTTTATCGCGAAAGCCAGCAGAGAGGATCTGGCAATCCTCCGTGAGCTCATCGAGGCAGGAAAGGTGGCGCCGGTCATCGACAGATGTTGCGGGTTAGGCGAAGTTTCTGAGGCCATCCGATATCTCGAAGAAGGACACGCTCGGGGGAAAGTAGTCATTTGCCATTGAGGCAAAAACCGTGTGGCAGGTGTTCATCTGAAACTGAACGATCCCTCTCGCTAGCGTGGTCTCCGGAAAACCCATATCAAAACAACTCAAGTTGCTTATCATCTGGTTCAGATGGGGTATAGTAACCGTGCAGAGTATTTGCACGTCTAAAAACCGGTTAGCCCGAGGTTTCCATGATTGCCACACCCCGTTGCTGGAGCGTTGTCCTGACCGCCGGCGCCGTCGGCTTGATCACGATCGCAGGCCAGGCAAGCTTGCGCGCGCAAGAGACGATCCAGGACTTCAAGACCATCATTATGGAAGGGAGGGTGGTGATGCCGGACGGAACGCCGCCGGCCAAAAGCGTAGGTCTGGAACGGGTCTGCAGCGACATCAACGGAAGCGCCCCTGGCCCCATCACCGACAAAAAAGGCCACTACACCTGGACGCAGAAGCTCAGCCCGGAGGTTCAACGTGCGTGCTACATGCGGGCGACGATGGCTGGCTTTAGCTCCACCGTGTTTGATTTGGGCGACCTGAAGCTGGCTGATTTCACGGCGGCAGTGAAAATTGTGCAGATGCCGGACTTCGTGCTGTCGCCAAAGGACAGCGGAGTGGCCAATAACGTCGCTATGGACGCCCTGTCGGACGTGCCGGGCAAAGCGCGGGATGCGTATAAACTGGCGGGCAAGGCGTTGGACGCCAACAACGTCGAGGAGGGCGCGCGGCAACTGAAGGTCGTCGTGGAGGCGGCTCCCAAATTCGCCGACGGCTGGACCAACCTGGGGTCCGTGTATGAGATGCAAAACGCGCTGATGGACGCCAAGGACGCCTTGCAGCACGCGATTGAAGCCAACCCTAAGGCGCCCGCTCCGTACCTAAGACTGGCGCGGGTTGAAAACAAACTCGGCGACTGGGATGCAGCGGCCAAGAACGAAGACTCGCTGGTGGCGATTGAAAAGCGCTTTTATCCCGAGATTTATCTGCATCGGGCAATCACGCGGTTCGAGAAAAAGGATTTGGCTGGCGCCGAGGAGAGCGTCAAGACCGCCCAGAGCATGGACGCGGCACACAAGATGTTCCGCACTGAGTATGTCTTGGGACGAATCGCGCTAGCCAAGGGCGATCTGCCGGCTGCCAAGGAACACATCGCGAACTACATCAAGTTGGACGCAGCGGCCCGCGATCTTCCACAGATCCAGGCTCTGCTCTTGAGTCTGGACTCCGGGGCAGCCTCCCAAACCGACCTGCCTTTAGAACGTCCCTAGCCCGCGCCAGGCCCCGTTGTCCCGGCGTCCCTAAAGGCACGGTCGACGACGGCGATTTTTTGTTATATGCTCTGGTCCCATGAAGTCGTCTGCACGGGGCCGGGGAACCCCGCATGGGATTAGACCAATACATACCGCCGCCCGGGGCGATGTGTCCATACACAAAAATGCCGTCAGCCAGGGCGTAAAGCCGAGGTTCTCGCCGCTCTGGCTCCCGGCACTCTTTACGCTGATCTTTGCGGGTTTCACGCTGCTGCCGCGCGTGAACGAAAATCCCGATCTGAACGGCTCTGTTTGGGCAGCCGCGGCCTGCCTGCTGGCCGGTCTCTGCGCTCTATGGTGGAACGTGGTCCGGACCGGGCGAAACCTGACCTTCGAATTCGTTCCACGGCGGGTGCATTGGGTGCAGATGATCATGCACTCTTGCGTGTTCGCCTACTGGGGCTGGTATTGGCGTGAGGTTTACCACGAAATCCCGCTGATTGCCGCCCAGGTGGTCTTTCTTTACGTCCTGGACATGCTGGTCTGCTGGTTCCGGCGAGACAACTGGATTCTTGGCTTTGGCCCGATTCCGATTATCTTCAGCATGAATCTGTTCCTGTGGTTTCGCGACGACTGGTTCTACCTGCAGTTCGTCATGGTCGCGATTATCGTGTTCGGCAAGGAATTCCTGAAGTGGAAACGAGACGGCCATCTTACGCACATCTTCAATCCCTCTGCCTTTGCCCTGTTCCTGACCTCGATAGTCTTGCTCGCAACTCGCTCTACGCCGATCACCTGGGGCCCGGAGATTTCGACGACCTTCAATAATCCGCCGAATATCTACCTCGAAATTTTCGTGCTCGGGCTGGTCGTGCAGGGCCTGTTCTCGGTGACTCTGGTCACATTGTCCGCGGCGGGAATGCTTTTTCTGCTCGACGCCGCCTACCTCGGTTCCACCGGAATGTATCGTTTTATCGACTTCAACATCCATCCGGCCGTTTTCCTGGGACTGCATCTCTTGGTGACCGATCCGGCCACGTCTCCCCGCAAGAATTTCGGGAAGTTCATCTTCGGCGCGGCATACGGCGCCGGCGTATTCCTCGTGTATGGATGGCTGGACAGCCTGGGACAACCGACGTTTTACGACAAGCTGCTCTGCGTTCCCGTGCTGAATTTAACGGTACGGGTTTTGGATCGCTTGAGCATTGCTCTCAGCTCCTGGGTAGCCCGTCAAAGGTGGGCTCAGTTCCGGCCCCTGCAGGTGCTTTCGGCCTGGACTCCGCAACAGGCGAATTTTGGATTCATGGGGATCTGGGTGGCTCTTTTCGGATTTATGTTTGTCACTGGCTTTCTTGGTGGTAAACATCCGGGCAGCGACCCCGCCTTCTGGGCGACAGCCTGCGGGGCGGGGCACACCGAAGCCTGCCGCGTCCTGGCCCGTACTCTCGACGTACAATGCCAGCACAACTCCGCCGACGGTTGCTTCAACCTGGGAGTGTTGCTGAGCGACGGCAAGAGACTTCCTCGCGATCCGATGAATGCGGCCCGGAGTTTTAAGCACGCCTGCGATCTCGGCTTCGAGAACGCGTGCAGCAGTGTTTTGGATCTGGTGAAAACCGACGGAGACGGTGTATTGCTCCAGTTCTGCAACCGTGGAGACGGACAGAGCTGTTTCATGCTTGGATCACTCTATTACGGGGGCGACGGAGTCAGCCGTAACCTCGAGTATTCGGCAACGCTCTTTGAGCAAAGCTGCGCGGCCGGATTTACGCGGGGCTGCGGACAGATCGGGGAAAGTTATCTCTTCGGGGAAGGTGTTCCCAAGGACATGGTCAAGGCCAGGCAGATTCTCGAAAACGCCTGCGACAAGGGCTACGGACCGGGCTGCTTCAACGTCGGCATTATGCACCAGCAGGGAATTGAAACGCCGAAAAATGTACCCCTTGCCCAGGCGCGTTTCCGCCAGGGATGTGACCTGGGCAATCGGGACGCGTGCCTGGCGCTGCAGCCAGCACGCGCCCTGGCCAAGTAGATTTTCACTATTGACCGGTCGAGGCCGCGCCCGGAGCCGCTGGCGACCGGCGCAACGATGCCACAGCCTGGCGCCACAGCTTGGGTGAATGCGCGGGTTCGATTTGATAGCATGTGATCGAAAGCGTCAGGGCAGTGAGCTTCCCCAGAATCAAGTTTCTCCCCGGAGTGTTCCAGGCCGTATGTCGTGTAGTTTTCGTACTGAGTTTGACGGCCTCGGGAAGTTTGTTTGCTCAGACGAAAGGCCCCAGCTCTTTAGCCGGGCTTGTGCTTTCCGAAATCCCCGCGTTAGACGCAGCACCTGATCTCGCTGTTTGGCGCAATCTGCATCCAGGGGAGCGCTTAAAGAATGCGGCCTATGACAACGAGTACGAAACTCAAGGCCTGTGGTGCGCGGCCAGCGTTGCAGAGTTCGCTTTCCCCGGCGGCGTCAAAGCTTCCCGGCAGGCGTTCTTTTACGTTCCGGCAGGAAAGCCTGGCGATCCACTGCCCGGCCACCAGGACGAGAGTCGTTTGCGCCAGTGCCGGCTGCTAGCGCTTTGGTACGAAGTGGATGATCCCGCGGGTCCAGGCGAGCTCGCCAAAACGGTTTCCGCGGACCTCAGTGCGTCGCTGGGACCGGCCGGCGAGCCTTCCCAGTTTAAGAGAAGAGATGGAGATTGGGGTTCGGGTTACTGGAGCCCTTATGAGGTCTGGGAACGCGCGAATCGGCGCATCGTACTAGCCGTCGATCCCGGAGGCCCCATCCCCGCACCCGGCGCGCACACACGCCTGCTGGTCATAGCTCGCTCTGCTCTGGCGCCACGTGGATTATCATTCGATTTCGACTGGTCTGGCGGGGTCCCCAAGGGCCAGCCTTCTCTCAAGGACGCTGCAGAAGGCGCCCGCGTTGCTCGCTTTGAGAATGCGTGCTCTTTTGACGATGGCCATAATAATTGGCAGGGCGGCCAGATTAGTTTCGGAGAAAAGCTGCTGCAAGATTTTCCCGCCAGCCGCTGGAAATCGTACGTCCACCTAACCATGGCCCGCGCCTACGCAGCCAAGCTGATGCTCACCTACCCGGATATCTTTCTCAATGGCGCAGACAGGCCAACCGATCCCGAAGCGCTACGGCGCGCCGCCATCACCCATTTTCGCGCGTTTGTCGAAGAGAACCGGGAGTCGCCGGATGCCCGCACTGCCTGGCGGGAAGCGTGGCGGCTGCTTGCCGGACTTCCACCGTCGCCAATCCATTTCGCATGCACCGACTGAAGCGCGTCCGGGATTTACCTGAGCCCGCGCAACGCTTGTTCCGCGGCGGCTCGGGCGTCCGGGTCGGGCCCCTGTGCCGCTGCCGTCAAATGCTGAACAGCGCCGGCACGGTCTCCCTGGCGCGCCAACACGATCCCCAGTTCTACCTGCGCCCGCCCATCCCCGGGCTGAAGCTGGACTGCCTCAGACAACTCTCGCCCCGCGCCTGCTAGGTCGCCCTTGCCGTACAGGAGCGCCCCCAGGATCTCATGGCCAGCTTCGGAGCCGGGATTGGCTTCAACCGCCAGTTTGGCCTGTTTCTCGGCATCGGCGGGGCGATTCAAATCCGTAAGCACGCGCGCATAGTCCAACCTGGCTTCCGCGTAGCCGGGCTTCAAGCGGAGACTTTCCTCCATCTGAAAGCGTGCTTCCGCCAGTTGGCCCTGCGACGCCAGCGCGCGGCCCAGATTCAGCCGCCACTCCGCAATTCCCGGTTGGATACGCAGTGCGGCCCGGAATTGCTTTTCCGCCCCGGACCTGTCGCCAACGCCCCACAGAACCAGGCCCAGATTGTTGTACAACTCGGGCACCTCCGGACCCAGGCTGATCGCTTTCTCGATCGTTGCCTGTGCTTCCGCGGCTTTGTTCTGCTGCCACAGAGCCCATCCCAGCTTTCCCCAGGCCGCCGGGTCCTCTGGCGCCAGTTCGGTGGCGCGGCGCAGTTTCTCTTCCGCCAGCGGCCACTGTCCGGTTTGCATCAGGGCGTCTCCCCATTGGATCAGCCGGTTTGACGAGTCGGGATCGCGTTTGGCCGCCGCCTCAAAATATTTGACAGCCGAGGCCGGATCGCCGGATGCGACGTAACCCTCCGCCAATTCCGCATAATAGGACGGTCTTGCCGGATGGTCCTTCTCGACCAGCGATGCCAATAACGGGAGGCCCGCTTTAAGATTGCTCTGTTCGCGGACCTGCGCGACCGCGAGCGTCAGCTCATCGTCCTGCGTCGCGGAGATCTTGGCGGGGTAGTAGGGCACCACCTCTCCCTGGTAAGGCTGGGTTTCCGCGCGTTCGGTCTTTTCGGCCAGCAAATCTCCCGGAGGCGGACGGCGCGAGATCAGATGCTCCGTCATCACCACATGCACCCCGTCGTCGGTCCGCCGCTTGGGCATATGGCAACTCACGCAGTTGGCTTCGCTCGTGTGCGGAGCAGAAGCCGCTGCTGTCACAGCCTGGTGGCAGCCGACGCAAACCTGGTTGTAGTGCACGGTGGCCTGCGGCCCTCGCGGAATGTCGTGAGGATTATGGCAACTGGTGCAGCGAAGCTTCCCGGCGCTCTTCAAGAAGCATTGCGACTCGCGGAGCCGGTATCCGGCCTGCGCCACCTCAAAGTTATTGAGGTTTCCTTGCGCGCGATCGAAGATCAGCTCGTAGCCGTCCAGAGGCTGACCCGGTACGTAAGAGAACGGTTGACGATCGAAACGCACGATCGCGTGAGGCAGCTTTTCATTGGAGGTCTCAAGATGGCACTGCAGGCAAACCTCCATTTGGCGATCCGGACTTAAGCGGGCCGGGTTCACGATGGCCGCGCGAACCACTTGCGCCGCGGCGCCCTCATACGCTCGGTCGACGTGGTTTTGTCCGGGCCCGTGGCATCGCTGGCAATCGATTCCCTCCGGCAAAGGCTGGAGATAGGTCGCCTGGTTTACGTCCCTACGCTCGCCTTCCGGAATCTTCGGATAACCGTTGTGGCAAGCCATGCACTCGTAGTAGATCGGGCGCACCGATCCCGCGTAGTCGGGCCGATCATAACCGGGGTTCATCGCCCAGTAGCCGCCCTTCTCGGCATACCAGCCCAGCGGCAATTCCTGTAGCGTGCCCTTTTCGGTCAGATGCAGGAAGGTCTTGGCATGGTTGCCGGAACCGAGCACGTAGTCCACGCTTTTCTCATCCACGTTGGTTTCCTTGCCGTCGAATCCAATCTGCCAACGGCGTTGAAACCAGGAGCCGTCCCGCTGGACCATCTCAAAGAAGGTGTCCGAAGCCGCATGATGCCAAGGCTTTCCGGGAGCCGGCCAGTCAATGTCTTTCAAAGTCCGGATGCGGCGGAACGATCGTCCCATCCCGGTTTTCTGGTACGTGGCCGCGATGTCCGGGTGACATTCCGCGCATACCGCCGGATCGGCGTAGCGCCCCTCTGCCTGCGCCGCCGCGCCGGTTACCTGGCGCATCCGCCACCACACCCCGGCGCCGGCCAGTGCGCCGATCAGCACGGTCACCAGAAGGCCCGTTCGTAAAACTTTTGGCTCCATCTACAGCCTCCAATGGGAATTCAGTGATCGGCGGAAAGTCAATCTTGAGCCCTATTTACGGCCCGTTTCATTGTACAGCCCTCCCGGAACGCCTGACTATGATTTTCTTTGTGAGCAAGTATCAACGAGAATCAATTGACCTTGCATGCAATACCGTGATAGTCTGCCACCCAGTTGTCATCTGAGAACGGGGTCTGCCGACTTCGGCTTAGGGGTATTTGGGGTTTTGGGGTTCAACGAACTTGCATAAACATGTTTTGGGGGAGGGTCAATGATCACAAGAGAAAAGGGAGCGTCAATGCGTTTCAAATTCGCGATGCGCTGCGTTAGCGCGATCGCATGTCTGTTCCTGTTTGCGCTCGCCGCTTTCGGCCAGGGCGACAGAGGTTCCATCACCGGAACCATCACCGACCAGCAGGGCGCTGCGTCTCCGAACGCATCGATTGATGCCAAGAACACAGACACGGGCGAAGTATTTCACGGCGGCACCTCGGGTACAGGTAACTATGTCATCTCAGTACCGACGGGCAAGTACGAACTGACGGTGACGGCGCCGGGCTTCAAGAAATATATCCGCAGCAATCTCGAAGTGGCCGTCGCGACCGCGACTCGCCAGGACGTCTCACTTCAGGTTGGCGGTGTCACCGAAACAGTGAATGTAACCGAAGAGGCGCCGTTGATGAAGACGGAGAGCGGTGAAGTCAGCCACACCATGACCACCGACGACATTGACCAGCTTCCCGTTCTGACCACAAACGGCAGCGGCGGGGCCACCGGCATGGGTAACATCCGCAATCCGTTGCAGGAGATCATCCTCCTTCCGGGCACCTTCTTTGCGAACGACAACGCGGTGGTGATCAACGGCATGCCCGCCAATAGCGAAAACATTCGTATCGAAGGACAGGACTCCACCAGCAACATTTGGAAGATTGCCCAGCAGAACAGCCAGGGTGGCGTGGACGCCATTCAGGAAGTGCAGGTGCAGACCAGCAACTTCAATGCGGAGTACGGGCAGGCTGCCGGCGGATATTTCAACTACACGATGAAATCCGGCACCAACCAGTACCATGGCAGCGCTTACGACTTTTTTGTGAACGAAGCTCTAGACGCCGGGACGCCCTTTACCGACCGATGCGTCCAAAACGGCAAATACTGCACGGCGGCCGATGACCGGCAGCACATCCGCAACCGTATCCGCCGCAACGATTACGGGTTCACCCTGGGTGGTCCGATCGACATCCCCAAAGTGTATGACGGCAAGAACAAGTCGTTTTTCTTTTTCAACTTTGAACAATTCCGCCAGGGCAACCTGAACGGAACCACAACGGACAGTGTCCCGACGGCGGATTACCAGTCGGGCAATTTCGCCAACGCGGAGTGCCTCTCGTACACTGGCGGGGGTGTAGGCGCCACTGGCGGTACCTGTGCTAAGTGGCCGGCAATTGCCCCGGTTGCCTCCACCAGCTCGGCAGTGGACCCCGCGGGGACCCAGCTTGTTTATGGCCAAATCTTTGACCCCTACTCTACGCGTCTCGTCAACGGCCAGGTGGTTCGTACTCCTTTCCCGAACAACACGATTCCGGCTACCTCGCTAGATAAGGTTGCGCTGGCGGTTCAGAACCTGTTTCCCCAGGCGAACGCACCCGGCATTATTAACAACTACAACGTTCCGGCGTACACCAGCTTGGAGCACACCACCAACGTTTCCATTAAGTTGGACCATTCCATCAGTCCCACCATCAAGATTTCGGGATATTATTCCCAACTGAACACGTATACGCCCAACGTCAACGGTGGAATTCAACCGCTGGCTCTGGGCGGAGCTAACGGAAACATTTGGAACCATACCAGCCGGTTGAACTACGACCAGACCATCACCCCGACTCTGCTTTTCCATGTCGGCGTGGGCTACTTCGAAACGTCGGAGCCGCACGTTGCCCCGCCTTTTTCTCAGGCAAGCCTTGGACTCAGTGGCTACCAAGCCAACAACATCATGCCCGATATCGGAGGCATCTATAGCTTCACGGCGGGCGGTTATAGCCCCGGTGTTGGCTCGACCTTCAGTGCAACTGCGTATGAAGAGAAGCCGACGGGTAACACCAGCTTGACGTGGGTCCACGGCAACCACACCTTCAAATTCGGCGGTGACTATACCCAGGAAGGCTACCCGACGCCGAGCCTGTGGCGCGCGAACGGAAATTTCACCTTCAGCAATGCCGAGACAAGTGATCCATTCCAAAACACACAGACGCTCAATTTCGCAAACCCAACCGGTTTCCCATACGCCAGCTTCCTTACCGGGCTGCCCGACACCTTAAATCTCAACGCGCCCACCGACACCAAGCTGGGATATCACTCCTTGGCTCTGTTTGCCCAGGATAGCTGGAAGGTCAACCGCAGGCTGACGCTGGATTACGGCCTGCGTTACGACTATCAGACGTATATGAAGGAACAGTACGGGCGCATGCAGGATGCATCGTTCAGCACGTTTGACCCGGTGACTGGCCATGACGGCGCCGTAGTCTACGGAGCCACATGCAATTGCCAGTTCTCGCACAACTATCCGTACGCTTTCGGCCCACGCCTCGGCGGCGCCTACCAGATCAATTCTAAGACCGTCCTTCGCGGCGGCGTCGGCATCCAGTACGATGTGGCAGAAGCGCCCAACGGCGTTTTGTACAGCGCGGCCGATTACTATACCATCTACTCGAACGGTTATGGAATCAGCCCGATGCAGAACACCGCGATCCCGGCGCAGAACGGTCTCCAGGGTGGCAACCCCTACGCGGTGGGCAACCCCTACGGCAACGTGGGGGTCGTTTGGCCTAACCTGAATGAGTTCAAGTATCCCATCGCTAACAACGGGATCTTGGCTCCAGACTCTGCATTGCCCTTCGTTTTCTTTGACCCGCACAATCGTCCGGGCCGAGTCCTCACCTATAGCATTGGCGTACAACGCGAAATAACCAAGAGTCTGGTCGCAGAAGCCAGCTACGTCGGCAACCGGGGCGCCTATTTCCCGGCGCCCAACATGGATCAGATCGCCATGAATGGGATGACGCCGCAATTTCTGCAATCGCAATACGGACTCAACATCAACAACCCCACCGACGCCGCCCTGCTCCTCGACCCGCTTAGCAGCGTGGCCGTTCAACAGCGTTTCCCCCAATTTGCCAAGACAGTAAACATCAATGGCACAGCGACCGAGCCGGCCGTGTATGGGGGCTTCCCGGCGTCACAGCAATTGCAGCAGGCTCTGCGGCCAGTTCCGCAGTGGGACGGCGTTTCCCCGTGGCTTGGACCGCCCATCGGGAAGAACTGGTACGATTCGCTCCAAGTGAAGATGACCAAGCGGTTCTCACACGGTCTCCAGGCTGCTGGCAACTTCACCTGGGCCAAAGGAGAAGTCATCGGTGCCGCTTCGGATAGCACCTTCTATCTGGGAAGCCAGGCCATAACCGGGGACATCTATAACTATGCAAACAACAAACAGTTGAATCAATACGTCCGGCCTTTGACGACGACGATCACCTTCACCTATACAACGCCTGGGCTCCACTCTGACGTCAAAGGGATGAAAGTGGTTTCGCAGTTCATACGGGATTGGTCGCTGGGAGGTGTCGCAACCTACCAGAGCGGCTCGCTGCTTGGAATTCCCGCCTCGCTTAATAACCTCTGCTCGGAGTTGGGCAGAACCGCTGGAGGATTTACGAGCAATTTCTGTAATAACTTCCAGAACTATGTGCCCGGACAGCCTCTGTTTAACGAGAACCCCAACTGTGGATGCTTCAACCCGCAGACCACAGCGATTCTGAATCCGCACGCCTGGACTGACAACGCCACGGGACAGTGGGGCAACACTGCTCCGTTCTTGAACAACTTCCGCTGGCAGCGGCAGCCGACTGAAAATGCCAGCTTTGCGCGAACCTTCAGGATAAAGGAAAAGTACCAGCTTCAGTTTAGGGCGGAGTTCTTTAACGTCTTCAACCGCCTTCGCCTGTCGGCGCCGTCAGTGGGGAATCCTCTTACCCCGATCAGTACAGCTACCTATGCTGGGAACACATACAACTCTGGCGGCTTCGGCTACATCGCCACGCTCAACGGCGCTGGAACTGCGCCGCGCAACGGTCAGCTCATTCTCCGGTTTATGTTCTAACCGGTCCTAGCTACTAAATCTCAAGAGCGCCGGCGGCATTCCGCCGGCGTTTTTGCGTATGGGCCGATGTACGATAAGCTGGAAAACGCCGTGCGGTTCTGCCTTAGATATGTGTGTCTAGTGACCTTGGCGCTCGCGAGGCTCATCGAAGCGCAGGGCCTTCCGGCAGCACAGCAAGGTGCGGCGCTGTATCAGGAACGCTGTGCGCCGTGTCACGATTCGCCCCAGGGGCGCATTCCATCCATTGGTGTAATCAAACAAATGACGGGTCAGGCGGTCTATGCGGCTCTGACCAACGGTGCCATGAAATCGCAGACCGCCGGCTTGTCGACACAGCAAGTGCTGTCCCTTCTCGTGTACATTGCACCTGCCGGTGACGCGGGCCAAAAGCCTGCGTTTGAAAAGAGCTGCAGCGGGAACGCTGCATTTAGGCCTAGCGAGATGACGTGGCCCGGATGGAGTCCGGCCGTCACCAATTCACGCTATCAAGACGCGAAGGCGGCAGGGCTTGCGGCAACCGACGTGCCCAGGCTCAAGCTCAAATGGGCGTTCAATCTCGGCCCGGTGACGATGGCGCGTGGCCAGCCCGCCGTAGCCGGCAACCGTGTATTTGCAACCACGCTAGCCGGCGATGTCTACGCTATCGACACCGCCAGCGGGTGCGTCCACTGGGCCTTCAAAGCGACGGCGGGTATTCGATCCGGCGTAACCGTCGCGGAAGCCAATGGTGTCCCGGCGATCTTTTTCGGAGATCGCAGCGCGGTGATGTATGCCCTGAACGCTGCCTCGGGCGAGTTGCTGTGGAAGACGCGGCCGGTGGAGCACCTGCTCGCGCAGGTGACGGCGACCCCGCAGTTTTATAAAGGGGTGATCTATCAGGGTTTCTCTTCCCTTGAAGAGTCGCTCGCTGCGGACCCCAAAACCGTCTGTTGTTCGTTCCAGGGCAGTGTCGTCGCGCTCGACGCCGCGACTGGCCGCACAATCTGGCAAAGCTTTACGATACCGGAACCGGCAAAGGCGAGAGGCAAGGGGCCGGGTCCATCCGGAGCCGCGATTTGGTCCACACCCACCATCGATGCACAGAGGGGTGCGCTCTATGCCGCCACGGGGGACAACTACTCAGATCCGGTGACGGAGACCAGCGACGCCGTGCTCGCCTTCGACCTGAAGACGGGGAAGGCGCTGTGGTCGCGGCAGCTCACCCAGGGTGACGCCTATAACAGCAGTTGCTCCAGCCGGGTGCGCACAAGCTGTCCCGACGAGGACGGGCCCGACTTCGATTTCGGGCAGCCTCCCATTTTGGTGCAACTTGGCGGAGGTAAGCGCGCTCTGGTCATCGGGCAGAAGTCCGGCATGGTGCATGCGATCGATCCTGACGCGGACGGCAAAATTCTATGGCAAACCCGCGCCAGCTCGGGCGGCCTGCTGGGCGGCAGCCAATGGGGTTCGGCCGCGGACAACCAGCGCATTTATGTCGCGATCTCGGATGCCGGTCTGGGCAACGTTCCGGACGCCACGTCACCCAGCGGGCACCGCCTCGCGATCGATCCGAAGAAAGGCGGCGGGCTTCATGCGATCGACCTGAGGTCCGGCAGGATCGTCTGGAGTTCCAGGCCGGCGAGCTGCCCGGTCACTCAGGCCATCTGCTCTCCCGCGCAATCCGCGGCGGTTACTGCGATCGCGGGAGCGGTGTTCTCAGGCGCCCTCGACGGCCACATGCGCGCCTATTCCAGCGCGGACGGCAGTGTGATCTGGGACTTTGATACGGCCCACGAGTTCCCGACCGTCAACGGCAAACCGGCGCATGGCGGATCCATCGATGCGACTGGGGCAGCCGTCGCCGGCGGCCTCGTGTTCGTCAATTCGGGCTACAACGAGTTCGGCGGAATTCCGGGTAATGTACTGCTCGCATTTTCGGTGGACGGGAAGTAGTCGTCCGACTGCGGTAAATAAGGAAGGAAATGGTCGGGCGAGTGGATTCGAACCACCGATCTCCTGGTCCCGAACCACGGTCCAGCGCATTTTCAGCAACTTACAAGGGATTCGCGCAGTTGCTCACAGTTGCGAATTGTCGCGAGTTGTCAAAGGCTTACGCAATGTCAGCGTCTCGGTGCAAGCAATGGAGCGCGAGCCTTCCAAGCGGGGCGTGGGCACAAAAATGGGCACAGGCGATCCATTGAAATAGGCAGTACTAATGGTGCTGCGGGGTCTTTTCAACGCTCAGAGCACGCCCAGTGAACGGTCGATATTCAAATCCTGAGAAAGGCTCGAAGCCCTTTAGGGATCGACCGGCTCGGCCCTTTCAAACACCTTTCGGCTGAAAATATGACGTGGCTGCAGCGTTCACTTAATGTTGCGGCCCGCTTCCTTGCTCCCTGCTCTTTCACAGGCTTTCGACGCCCCGCTCTGGTCTGTCGGATCTCTCCTTCAAAGTGGGGCCTGCTACCGGGCGCTCCGGCGCCTACCCGGGGAAGACTCTCACTTGCTAGAAGAACGCGTCTTTCAGGACGCACCATCGAGCATCATTTTCGCACGTGGAACAGCGAGAGTAGCGGTCACCTCCCTGGAGCGTCGATCATTTGAGGCCCCGCCGTGCCAGCGCGTTAAGTGTCCTTATCGGCTGCTAAGTTCCGCCGGCGGCGACTTCCGAGCTTTAGCCCATAATGGGACCATGGCAACCGCCTTCGCCGATCCGTCGGCTCAACTCGACTTCCCGGTCTTCCGACCTGAAATGGCCTTCCCGCCGCTGACCGACGCCATGATCGAAATCATTCGCGGGTACGCGTCCGAGGTTGCGGAACCCGCCGGCAAGACGATCTTTGCGCGTGGTGAGCGTGGCGCCGACATGTTTGTTGTCCTCCGTGGCAACGTCACCATCTACACTGGAAACGAAGAGAACACGGGCGAAACCGTGACTGATCTCGGCGATCACCAGTTCACGGGCGAGCTCAACATGCTGAGCGATCAACCAACTCTGGTGAGCGGCCGCACGACTGTTCCGAGTATGTTGCTGCAAGTGAAACGCGGCGATCTGCGGCGTCTAATGCGCGCCGAAGGCGACATCGCGAACCTCATCCTGCAGGCGTTCATCTGGCGCCGCATCGGTCTGGCGTCCCAGAGCAAAGTGGGGGTGCGGCTGATCGGTTATGAAGGCGAAGCCGAAACGCTCAAGGTGCAACGCTTCCTGCGGCGCAACGGCTATCCGCATCACGTGACTTCGGTTGAAGCCTGGAAAAGCTCCTCTGCGCTCCCTCAGCTGGATGCGGACTCCTGGCCCGCTGTGGCCTTCAGCGATGGTCGAGTCCTGAATCGTCCCAAGGTTTCGAAACTCGCCGACGAACTAGGTATCTCGGAGTTGCCGGACAAGAGCATCATCTATGACGTCGCCGTGGTCGGAGGCGGTCCTGCCGGTCTCGCCGCTGCCGTCTACGCCGCATCGGAGGGCCTCCGCACCGTGGTCATCGAAGGCATAGCGCCGGGAGGACAGGCGGGCACAAGTTCCAAGATAGAAAACTATCTCGGCTTCCCCACCGGCATCTCCGGGCAAAGACTTTCAAACCGTGCCTTGCTGCAAGCCCTGAAATTCGGTGCACGCTTCGCTGTGTCCCGCGAAGCCCTTACCGTCGAACGCTATGGCACTGTCCACAGGATCACCCTGGAAGACGACATTTCCCTATGCGCTCGTGCAGTCGTCATCGCCACCGGCGCACAATACCGCAAGCTGCCGCTCGGGAACTTCGAGAGGTTTGAAAATCAGGGCATCTACTATGCAGCCACGGGCATGGAGACGGCATACTGTCACGACAAAGAGGTTGTTGTCGTTGGCGGCGGCAACTCCGCCGGACAAGCTGCCCTGTTTCTGGCGCAAACCGCCGGCCATGTCTACCTTATGATTCGCGGCAAATCGCTGGCGGCCACCATGTCGCAATATCTCCTCTCGCGAATTGAAGAGTCGCGACGCATCACGATTTTGACCGAAACCGAAGTCGTCTCGCTTGAGGGCAGATCTCATCTGGAACAAGTAACGTGGGCGAATCGCCGCGACGGATCGGAAACGACCATGGCTATCGAAGCCCTGTTTGTCATGATCGGTGCTCAACCGAACACGTCGTGGCTCCGAGGGGTTGTTGCTCTGGATGAGAAAGGCTTCGTCATCACGGGTGGTCCGCAAGGATTCGATAGCACTCCCTACGCAACTAACGCGGTCGGGATTTACGCAGTGGGAGATGTGAGAACGGCCTCGGTGAAGCGCGTGGCTTCTGCTGTAGGCGAAGGGTCGGTCGTCATCTCAGACGTCCACCGCTATTTGACGCTTCACCCGGACGCGACTACTGCTGACGGGTCGTGATCCGACTTCGGCTGAGTCGGATCGATTGGATGCCGATAAGGAAACGATAACAGGGGGCAAAGTGGGCGATGGTGTCGCCGCCATCGACGGGCGATTGGTGTTAGTTCTGCACCGTCAGATACATTGTCTGCGGCACATTGGTCCCATTCTGCGTCACGTTGATCGGGTAATCGCCATTAGCCAAGTTTGACGGCACTGTGATGTAGAACTCGTAGAGTCCAACAAAATTCCCCGCCAGGCCGGCGTATGCGACCGTCGCATTCGCCGAACCGAAGGAAAATGCGACGGGGTTAACGAGGGCGTTGCTCTGCTCCGCCATTACCCCGGGCGGGATCGAAGGAGTCACGTCGCCGAACCCGATTCCGTACGCGATAATCAGATCCCCCGGCTTCGCTGGCCTGCCGTTCAAGCCTAATGCCGTCGCCGCACTGGTGTTCAGCACATAGGCTCCGTCCGAGACGAACGTGGCCGCCATGTATTGAGTGCCGCCGATGTTGAAGCTCGCGGGTGCAAGCAAACCCGGCGCAAGCGGCTGGCGCGGGAAGTAGAACTGTGAACTGGTGGCGTTGCAGTTGGTGACTGTGACGGGACGCTCCCGATGAAGGAATCCTCGGGTGCCTGAACGTTGACTTGCCCGGGCGAAAGATACCACACATAGGCCGGCTTTCCATTGACGCTGGCGCTGATTCCGTCAAGGACGGTGGGAGCGTTCGGTCCATTGAAATCCGCCGCGGTCCACTGACCAGGATTTGCGGTAGCCCAAAGGCGCGGGTCAGTCAGGTCGGCAAGGTTCGTCCCCTTGATCTCCAGCCAGGAGCCGGATGCAAAATACGGGTATCCGCCGAAGGAGCTGGCCGAGTTGATCGATGTGATCACCGGGGGCTCAGTGTTGGTGCAGACGTAGGGGGGTAGTCCAAGGCGACCGATTTGACCTTCCTCATCTGTAAACCATAGCGCCCCATCCGGCCCGGTCGTGATACCGAGCGAACCAAGGAGCGCCGGACTCGGGTATTCGGTGATGACGCCTTCCGTCGTGATTCGACCGATGCTGTCCCCATAGGACTCGGTAAACCACAGCGCTCCATCCGGCCCGGCGGTGATTCCGTCGGGCCCGCCGGCCATGGGATCAGGGTACTCGGTGATGGCCCCGGCGGTGGTGATCCGCCCGACCTGGTTGCCCCAGAATTCGGTAAACCACAACGCTCCGTCCGGGCCGGCCGTGATCTCGTAGGCCTCGCTGCCGGCCGTCGGAATAGGGTACTCGGTGAAGACCCCTTTCGTGGTGATCCGCCCGATCTTATTACCGTAGACCTCGGTAAACCAGAGCGCTCCGTCCGGCCCGGCCGCGACTCCGTAGGGCTCGCTGTCGGCCGTCGGGACAAGGTACTCGGTCACGACCCCTGCGGTGGTGATCCGCCCGATTTTGTTGCGGTAGGGTTCGGTAAACCACAGCGCCCCATCCGGTCCCGTGGTGATACCAACAGGTTCGCTGAGCGTGGTCTGGCCGTAGTGAGTGATGACTCCGGTGGTAGTGATTCGCCCGATGCCGCCACTCTGTTCGGTAAACCACAGCGCCCCGTCCGGACCGGCGGTGATGCCGTCGACGTTGTTGCCGGGCGTGGAGGAAGGGTACTCGGTGAAGACCCCCGCCGTGGTGATCCTGCCGATGTTATTGCTCTCGTTTTCGGTGAACCATAGCGCCCCGTCCGGTCCGGGCGTGATGTCGACAGGGTAGGTGCTGCTTGCCATGGGTATCGGGTATTCGGTGATGGACACGCCGGCACGAAGAGACGTTGGACCGGCCATGACCGCGATTATGGCCAAGAGGGCCGACCGTGTTCGGGGCCACTGTTGGCGTGAGAATGTTGAAGGCCCCACCCCCTCCCACAATCCGTTGCGAGTATCGTTGCCCACGGTGCCTACAGTATATGGGAGCTTCGCCCAGCGGGTTCAAGTATGCGCGGAACTGTTCCCGCTAATGCTCAACCATCCGTGCCGGTGCTATGAGCGGGCGGGCGGTGGATTAGAACGGACAGCCGGTGGCAGGGTTGCATGTTGTCGTTCACCTCAACCGGGTCGGTGCTCGAGGGCGACCTCAGCGAGGTTGCGGGACCGGGCGTGGGCGTCACTCTTCCGCCTCTACTTAAAACATCTGACGCGCCCGAAGACGACCACTAGCGCGTTAATTGCCATAATCGGCTCTGAGCGGCCGCCCCCCTACGCCTTCTGGGGACCTATCCGGCTGCCGCTCTCTCTTGGTCCTTTGTCCGAGTAGCCGACGATGCACTCGGAGCTGTAGATCTTTGCCGCGCCGTGCGCCGCCAATGCGAACCAGTCGGCGAGGGCTGCTGCCAGACCAGAAGCCATCTCATGAATCCCGGTCCCTAGGTCGGGGACTAAGGGTTGGGAGGAGAGTTGAAGATCCCGTTAGTGTTGCCTCAGTCGTGGGGGCCTATTCCGGCAAACCGGCCTTTGCCCGAAGGGCTTTCACGCGAGGGTCTTCGCGGATGAAGCTCAACTCAGGGAGTGAAAGCGTTAAGCAGACGCGAACCGGCCCTAACTCGACAATGCGCTGCAAAGCATTGATAGTTCCGTCCCTGTCCCCCAACCCGGCATAGATCAAAACCTGCTGGAGCGCGTCCGGGGAAACGGCCGCTAGTTCCTCAACTTCCCGGCGGCGTCCGGCGCGTCCATACGCGTAACCCAGGTAGCGCGTATTCGAGGCTGATGCGAGGATCTTAATCGCATCATCGATTCTCCCGTCGGCTAAAAATACGCGACCTTGACATTCGGCCATGTCCGATGACTTCGCGCAGTGTGCGGACGCTTCTTTGTACCGGCCGGCCGAAATCAGCACGTCGCCGTACACATAATGCAGCGCCGGCGACAGCGGGTCGGATTTAGTGCTCGTGCTTCCAGGTCTCTCGGCGGATCTCGCGGACTGGTTAGGCTAGTAACGTTCCTTCTAGCATCTCTTGACATTCGCCGGGACCGGCTCGAAAATTGATCTGGAGAAGGCATCGGAGGTGCCGCATGAGCAAAATCAATCCAAGCTGCATTCGACGTCCGTCAACGCCATCGCCAAGAGACGTGCCCGGAGGAATTCGGCACGACGTGGCAGATGGCGAAAGCTGGGTCACTCTAGCCCGGAGCCTCGGAATGGATCCATGGAAGCTCATTCGCTATAACTATCCAACTCTGCCCGCTGATAACCGTGTTGCCGCGCTCGAGGTGAACTGGTATCTCCAGGAATACGTCAAATGCGACAAGGTTACCGCGGACGGCAACAACTATATGTTCTCCAGGAACAAGGACAAAGGCTACGTCTACCTGCCGCCTGGGCCTAAGACTTTGAGCATCTACTACGTTGTGCCTAATATGCTGCTTATACCGCAGGACAAAACGATGTCGTGCTGGTATGCCAGCGGGCAGATGCTCATCTCGTGGCGCCAGCGGCAGACGCAATCGTCCGAACTGGCGCACCCGGACCCTTCGCTCGTCACGAAATGGAGCAAGCTCTATGATAACAACCCGGGCATACAGGACAGCCAGATTGCCGAGTTCGCCCGCGATCTGGGACTCGACATGGTAGGGCGTGTGACGCCATCCCCAACCTATGTGCGGGATCTTCTCCAGCGGCATGGTCCGCTTTGGGTCAACGGGAACAGCCACATTACTGTCATCGCCGGTATCCGTTCGGCTGGGGCTGGCTATGAAGTGCTCGTGTTCAATCCGGCACAACCCGCCTTTCCCAACGGCGCATGGCAGGATTTCTATACCCAGTACGGAATGACGCCGAACACCAGCATCGACGCTGCACCTGACTCACCGACCTCGATGCTGTATCTCTCGGACTGACTGAGGCGGGTTTCAGATCGCGATGAAGATTGCCTTTGCTGTGCGCCTGCTCCATCGCATCTCGACTTCGCGCGACCGCTGGCCGTAGTGACGACACAGAGCGTTGTGCGCAATTCTGTAAAGCCAGGCGCGAAATAGTGCCCGATGGCGAATCTGGGCCGCTTTGCGGTAGACGGTGAGCATGACTTGCTGTGCGAGGTCTTCCGCAAGTCCCGGATCGCAGTTGCGTGCCCGGTAGAACGCGACCAGCCGCGGTGTGAAGAGTTTATAGAGGCCGGTAAACGACTCATCGTCTGGCCCGTCAAGGAATCTGGCGATCAGGGCAGCTTCTCGGAGGAAGTTGTCATTCGCGGTGAATCTGCCTGGGGCTGGGGTTTCACAAATCATGCCCTCAAAAAGGCAAGTGGGCTGCCGTCTTCTAGCGGCGCAATCGCGCTGTATTTTCAACGGTTGGCGTGTAAGCGCCCGTCATCGGATGGTCAACTCCATCGTCAATTGCCCGATTTGCAGAACGGTGGCGCTGCGGCGGGGTAAGCGCACACGTCGGGTGAGAGTTCGGATTCGACGATTCGAGAGTTCTTACAAACAGAGGATTCCGCGGGGGGCGGCGATGGTCCGCGAGCCTCCTGGTGCGTTTGAGCATAATCAAGAATCCTAAATGTCACCTCAACAGGTTGCGAGTTCGCAGGTGGAGAACCTTCCTAGGGCGATTCTCCAGGGTGCGGCGCACCAGCAGCATGTGACGGGCGCCGTCGATGCTGGCCAACAGGCGCTGGCTCCCGGAGGCGGTGCCGGAGTGTTTGTTCGGTTACAGGCAGACGCTCGCTTCCTGTTCCTGCCATCTGTTGAGCGACTTCGTAACTTGCCGCGGGATCAAGATACAGGTCCGCGCCGTTGAGCCAACCGATGCGAGCGTTTTGTGGAAACCACCGGGCGGGCGACGTTCGCCGCCATCCCCAAGCCGAGGGTTGGTCAGGCACTCTTCCAGCGCGGTCAGAAACGTGGGCGTGGCCAAGGCGAAGGGCCGTTTGGAGAAGGCTGAGAAATTGTCTGGCTGGATCGGCGGCGTGGTGATATTTCGCCTGGTTTGCCATCAGTTCGAGGAATGCGGCTACGCATCTTTCGCGGAGCACTTCGCTCTCCGGCTCACTGACGGCACCGGCGTGGACCGCGAACTCAAGGACCAACTCAAAACTCGCTTGCAGTTCCCCCAACCCCGACGGCAGCCGGCCGTGACCAGCGCCTGCGTCGTATTGATGGCGGAGTTCCTGCGCTCGCAGTCGAAGCCTCTGCTGGAGGGAATCGTGCCGTCCTACCGTCCAAACCAAAAATGCCCCCATGGCCGTACCTCCCGGCACCCCGTAAGGGCACAGCAATTCACGTCTCCAGGGTTTACGTCCAGGATCAGGAGCCGGGCGCGAATGCTCAGGCCCCTGGGAACCTCTTCTCCCGTTGCCAACACCAATGCACGAGGCGGCTGAGAGGACGCAGTTGTAGATCCGTTAGTCATTCGGCTTCGTCCCTGCTGATTGCCGGCCGCTCGGAATATTCGCTCGGCGACGCCGTGCAGCTCGCGGTCACCCTGCAGCCCGGTGGGAGCAAAATCATCGACCACCAGCAGCGCGTCCTTGACCAGAAATGCCAACGCTTCCACGGAATTTGCGGTGGAGGCGAAATTGGCCGGTAACCGGGTTGCGTCCATCCCGGCACCAAAGTGCTGCTGGCAAAGTGCCGCAAGCGTGCTCTTGAAGGCTCCACTTCTGCCCGTCAGAACAAGGCTAAAAGCAGCCCCTCCTGAAGCGGCACGGTACACGCCGGCCAGCAGCGGGAAGGTAATCCGATCTGGCGCAACCCCGAGAAAGCGCAAGCTGTCACGGATTGCTCGGGCACCAGTGTCTGGATCGGACGGTTGGGTGACCTGGTAATCCTGAAGGGCCACGGGAACCTGCACCTGAATTCCGGTAGGCGGTGGATCTGCTCCAAAGCTCCGCCGGAGTGCAAGTACACCCAATCGGCTCCCTGCTTTCTCCAACCCAGGTGCGTGAATACGCGTTCTTGATGGATCTGCCCGGAGAGCCATTGGATGGCAGCACGAGCATGCTGTTGCTGGCCAGGATAAATCAGCGCCGACGGCCCGAGCTTGTTCAGTACCCACGCCATCCGATTGAACTCCCCTGAAAGCGGCAGCCCGAGACTATCGGTGGTACATTTGCGGTTCCACGGACCGCGGGCGAAGGTGCACGGATGGTCGACGGCAAGGCAATCCCGTGCTCATGCGCGACTCCAGAGTACATCGCGCGTCCGCGGGCACGCGGCGTCTTCGCGACGGAGGCGGGCGAATGATCCTGCTCCCACATCGCCCGGGATTCCCGGTTGACTTTCAAGCTACTACCACGCGACCAATGTCATGGCTCGCCGCGGAGGCGGGCGGTTAGCGATGGGAGTCTACAAGCGCGGCCGAGTGTGGTGGTACCGGTTCACCTGGCGAGGACAGGTGTTCCGGGAAAGCATTAAGCAGTCCAACAAACGCGTCGCCGAGCAGATGGAGGCCGCGCACAAGACCTCACTCGCTAAAGGCGAGGTGGGTATCCGAGATCGCGAGCCGGCGCCAACGCTGCGCGACTTTGCAAAGCGCGATTTTCTCCCGTATTGCCAGTCCACGTTCGTCGCCAAGAAGAACGCTCTCTCCTACTACGAAAACGGAACAGCTCGGTTGCTCGAATACACTCGGCTGTCGGCTGTTCCGCTCGATTCCATTCGAAGCGAGATGATCGCCGGCTACGCTCGCCATCGGCTGGACGCAGGAAGAGAAATCGCCACCGTGAATCGAGAACTACAAGTTCTCCGGCGATTGTTTGCCCTCGCGACTGAATGGGGCAGGGTAGAAAGAGCCTTGCCGAAAGTGCGAATGCCTCCTGGGGAAGCGCATCGAGAGACAGTCTTGAGTACGGCCGATGAGGAAGCATACCTCGCTGCTGCAGCTTCCATTGGAGTGGGAAGACTCGACGCCAACAAACGCGCACTCACGGGAATCAAATTCCTCAAACAAGGCAAGGTTCCTATTCCACCTTGTGATCCGTTCCTCCTGCGAGATATCGCGACCGTGCTGCTGGATTGCGGACTGAGGCCGGAGGAGTGTTTCCGACATCGATGGGAAAACATCCGCGATGGCGCCCTGCACGTACCTTTTGGAAAAACCGCCAACGCTCGGCGGACCATTCCGCTTACAGATCGAGCTACTGCCCTAATCGAAATGCGCCGTGCGGGTTCACTTTCAGAAGAGTGGGTGTTCCCCGCTGCGACCGAAAGCGGCCACGTAGAAAAATCGACGCTCAAAAAGCAACATCCCAACGCGTGCACGATTGCCAAGGTGACCCGTTTCCCGCTCTATACGTTTCGCCATACGTGCCTAACACGCTGGGCGGCTTTTATGGACCCGTACACGTTGGCGTATCTCGCCGGCCACAGCGATTTTTCGACAACGCGCCGTTATGTCCACCCACAGGTTCAAACCGTCCGAGATGCCATTGAGCGCGCTCGGGCTGGCCGGAGTAGGCACAGTTCTGGGCACAATTCGGAAGCCGCTGCGGAGTCTTCGAAGCCGCTAATCGCGGTAGCCTAATGAGGGGAAAAGGGATAAATGGTCGGGGCGAGTGGATTCGAACCACCGACCTCCTGGTCCCGAACCAGGCGCTCTAGCCAGGCTGAGCCACGCCCCGAACTTTACCATTCTACCGTACCCGGCCCTTCTGTAACCACTTGGTCGTTGGAACGGCTT
>CAWISY010000123.1:0-18677 GCA_963838455.1 Bryobacterales bacterium | reverse complement strand
TCTCGCGGGAAGCCGAGAGGTTACGAAGTTGTAGCGCCGGCCTCCTGGCCGGCTGTGGCGCGGGCTTCCCAGCCCGCGCTCCAAATCCAAGTCCAGTTTTTCAAGGCGGGTGGCCCTGGTCTCGTTCGGTACATGATTGAGGGTGCCCCGGGTCCTTCGTCCACCGCGGCGGAGGGACCCGGGAGGGATGCCAACCGGGTGACCCAGGGGTACCAAACGGGGTTCGAATACTTAAGTGGTAACTTAAGTATCCCTGCTGAACCCACTCTTCGAGCGCTCGAACACTCAAGTTGCAACTTAACTATTGTGATTGGTATCACCCGCTCTGGCACGATCCTCCCGCCGTTACCCCAGACCAGCACCCCTGAGAGGCCTTCACAAGTGCGAAAAGTCGCGGTTTGATGCCTCCCCTGACCCCGCCAACGCTGCCTCACACCTGTATCCGCCATCACAGACCCCCCCAGCGCAGCCCGTCCATACTGAAACCGTGAGTTGAATTGCGCCCGCCCAACGGCGGGCGTCGGCATTTAAGGGGAAGGAAATCCGCTCCATGACAGCCGCCACAACACGGCCCGAGAAAACCAGGGGAATCTCCGCCCGCCATGATGACCACTCGGTAACATTCTGCAATATGTCTGTTGACCGGAAAAATAATACCCCCCACCCCATACCCTCCGGAATAGGGCGCGCAATCTACTGCACTTTTAGTGCGTAACAAGATGAATCCATTAGACATCGCCGTTTTTTATTTCTACGCTGCCGGAGCCCCGCCCACGCTTTTTGCCGCCACCCGCCCCACCCCGCGCAGGATCGCCTTCACCGGCCACACCTCATCATCTTCGGGGAAAAAGATTTCGCCCGGCCGCCGCGCCTCCGGCCGGTAATACCAGCGTTTCAGCAGGGCAAGATGCCCCTGCCGCACGGTTGTATCCGGCGCCTCACCCGCCGCCGACAGTTCCTCCAGCACCCTCGATGATTCACGTGCTGCACGGGTTGAGCTGGTTGAGCATGGTCACCGGTTTGCCTTTCTCGTTCTGGCTGCGCGTGCCGGCGATTCTGGCGGACGCGGCAAATGTATGGCTGGTGTGGAAGCTGCTGGGCGGGCGGGTGCGCGAACAGTCGATCCTGTGGGCGATGGTTCTGCTGGCCGCGGCGCCGACCTTGATCCTGATCTCCGGGTTTCACGGCAACACCGACTCGGTGGTCATGTTCTTCGTGCTGTTGAGCGTGTACCTGGTGGAAAAGGACGCGAGCCCCTGGGCAGCCGGAGCGGCGCTGGCGCTGGCGCACTGCGTCAAAATCTTTCCGCTGATTGCCGCGCCGGCGGTTCTGCTCACCCTGCGCGGCTGGAGCAATAAGATCAAATTTTGCGCTGCTGGCGCAGCCGTGATTCTGCTCGCGTGGGCGCCCTACTTTTACCAGGACCCGCGCATCGTCGTCGCCAATGTCTTCGGATACCGCAGCGCCTACGGCATGTGGGGATTCTCCTACATTCTGGACAACCTCGCGGCGATGTTTCCGCGGCTGATGCCGCTCAATGCCGCGTTCACGGCCGGCGGCGCCTATCTCGCGCTCGGGCTGGTGGTGCTGGTTTCGTGGCGGATGCATCGCGCCCGGTCTCAGCCAATCTTGTTCTCGCAGCCGCGCTTGTTCTCGCAGATCGGTTTGGTTTTTCTGCTGTTCCTTTCGGTCACCAGCGGATTCGGCGTGCAGTATCTGGCTTGGCTGGCGCCGTGGGTGGTGGAACAGGGATGGCTGGCGGCGCTGCTGTTTTACTCGACCAGCGGCATCTTTCTGTTTCTGGTGTACAACCTGTGGTCGCAAGGATTCCCGTGGTACCTGGCGAACAGCTATGATTTGGGAACTTTCGTCGGCTACTGCGACTATTCGCAACTGATCTGCTGGGTTTCGCTGCTGATGGTTCTCGGATTGGCGTGGAAGCGAATTGAGCTCACGGCGGGTTCGAAGCCGCTGCCCGCGCTGCCGGAAGCTTGGCGATGGGGCTTGGGCGTGGCCGCGGCTGCGTTTCTCTACGCCATCGTTCCGCCGCAACTTCCGGCGCCGGAGCCGACCGGCGCCAAGTACGAAGACACCGTGCGGTCCATCAATGCGCGCAGTTACCTGGACCTGGCGGTTGTCCTGTCGGACGGTCATCGCTACCAGGATTCGATTCAAGCCGCCCGGCAGGCCGTGGCGCTGATGCCGGATTTAGCGGAGGAAGCAAGCGAGATTATCGGGAACGACCGGGATGCGTTAGGCGATTGGAAGCCCTAGTGAGTCTCATGATGGTTGGGCGCCTTTCGTTAGAACGCGAACTTGACGGCGGCCTGCATCAGGCGCGGCGAAGCTGCGTTGACCACCTGGCCGAAAGTCGCGCTGTTGATGTTGCCGTCGACTGCTTGCGGGCCGAAGAATTGAGCGTGGTTGAAGACGTTGAAGCCTTCCATCCGGAATTGCAGCGACCTTGATTCGGTGAGACGCAGGCTCTTGGTCAGCGCCATATCGAAATTGATCATTCCGGGGCCGGAGAAAAACCGCCGCGACGCATCGCCCGGAGTGCCGAGAGCATTTTCGCTAAATAGCGACGTGTTGAAGTAGGGCTGCCCGTTGCTCGGATTGTGATTCAGATTGAGCGGACCAGACACCACGTCCGGTTCATCGACACCGTAATTATTGATGCCGTTCGGCTCGGCTCCCAGCAGGGAGTTGTCGCCGTAGTTGACCAGCGTCACCGGCAGCCCGCTGCTGATGCGGGTGATTCCTGAGATCTCCCACCCCTGCGTCCAACGGTTTTTCGCATGGAGCAGCCGGGGCGCCGGGAGCTGATAGGTGTAGCTGACCACGAAGTTGTGCCGGATGTCGAAAGCGGAAAGAGCCCGGCTGAGGGACGGATTCAGAGGGTTCACCTCCTCACCCAGATTCGAAGATTGATCGATCGACTTCGCGTAGGTGTATGCGGCTAGAAACTGGAGCGGTCCGCTCTGGTGCCGCAGCGTCACCTGCAAGGAGTTGAAATTGGAGTTGCCGATGGTGGTTTCGAGCGTGTCGCTGCCGAAGGCCGGCCCCAGAGGCCCGCGCGTGCCGTTGATGGTCTGGCCGGAAGCCGTCACGAAGACATTGCTCTCGTTGAAAGGCCCGCAGGGCGTCTGGCCGGGAGCGAGATTGGCCGGATTGCTGAGTTGCAAACAGAGTGCGGGGTTCCCGGAATTGGCCTCTTCCAAAACCAAAAGGTGGTGAGCTTGATTTCCGACGTAGCTGGCATCCAGCAGCGTGTTGTTCCCGAGGGCTCGCTCGATGGAGAGCGTGTATTCCTCGGTATACGGAATGCGATTGTTCATCGCGTAGTTCGGCATTCCAGTGATGGGCTCGAACTGCGACCAATCGAGCGTCGTGTCGGGATGGCTGGCGGTGCTATTCAAGGGCGCGAGTTGAACCGGGAAATACTGACCGGCATTCTGGCCGCTGGCGGCGGTGATGAAAGGGGTCGCAAACAGCGGCGGCGCGGGACTGGTGTAGGTGGTCCCATAGGGCGCATTCGCGCTCGAGATGCCGATCGAAAGCGCTTCGATGGCGGTGTAGAACATTCCGTAGCTGGCGCGAATACTGGTCTTGCCCGCGCCGCCGAGGATCTTGCCCAGCAGACTGTTCGGATCGGCGCTCGGCGTATACGCGAGACCGGCGCGCGGCGCAAAGTCGAGGTTGCCGGGAGGAGCGATGGTGCGCGGGACTCCAGGGTCGGTCGGAAACAGAATGCCGGCCGGAGCGTCCGGGAAGACTATCGACTGCTGACCCGGTGCAAAGGTGGCTAGCTGGTTGTATTTTTCGTACCAGGGTTCGATGCGATCCCAGCGCAGGCCGTAATTCAGCGTTAGGTTCCTGGTCACGCGCCAGCTATCCTGCGCGTAGATTCCTGCGTATTTATTACGGCCGTAGAAGGGCTGGAGCTGGCTCTGGTTGTATTGACTCGGAATGCCGAGCAGGAAGTCCGCGAAGTCGACGCCGGTCTCGCTTCCGTAGAAAATGAAGGTGCCGTTCAATTGCGCGATCGGATTGGTATTGACCTGGTCATAGTGGAAGTCGGCTCCGATCTTGAGCGTGTGGGTGCCGACAACTTTGGAGAATCCATCGCGCACCTGGAAGGTGTTATTGACTTGCTTCAATTCGTTGGTGTTGGTTCCGATCGAGAAGTTATTGAAGGCGACACTCTCGACGCCCTCGGTCTTGGGTGACAGCGGGACGATGCCCGGCGTGCCGGCGCCCACGACGAAGCCTTGCGACGCCAGGCTGGTCCCAACTCCGCCCACGGGCTGGCCGAGGTCGGTCGCATCGCGCATCACGCTGAGGTGGAATTCATTGACAGCGGTCGAGCCGAAGGTCTTGGTGTCGCCCAAGGCCAGCAATTGGGAGCGCCCCAGATTCCGCGCGTTGAAGCCCGGAACATTCGCTCCGCCTTGCGCCACCGGATAGGGATTGTTCTGCGACCAGCCATCGATAAAGTAGTATGCCGATAGCATGCCCCAGCGCGTTGTGCCATCCAAACGATACGCGCCCTTGTCGTCGCTCAAGGTTTCGTTATACGCGGAGGTTGCAAACGTTCCGTTGGCATTGTTCGGCAATGGGATGAACTTCAGAAGATTCGATGCAGGCGCGGACCACGCGCTTTGCGGAATCGTTGCATTCGGCAGCACGCATTGAGAAGAGTTGGTACAGCCTGCGAAGTAATACGGCTCACCCGCGCTCACCGAAAGCCCAAGCTTTTGCGAAAGCTGGTTGGCCCAGTATGGACCGCTGACCGTGGTCGGGACGCTGTTGCCGTTCTGGTCGACGGTAGTGAAGGAGCTTGCCAGGTCCGACAGATTACCGGTTCTATCCTGCAACGAGGGAACCGGGATCTCGCCGGTATCGATCCCCTGCGTCAGACGCCTGCCTTGATAATCGTCAAAGAAGAAGACTCGGTTCCTGCGAATCGGGCCGCCGAGCGTTCCTCCGAACTGGTTTTGCCGAAATGCCCCGCGCGTGGGAGAAAAGAAGTTGCGGGCGTCCAGGCCGGTATTGCGCAGGAACTCGAACAGATCTCCGTGAAAGGAGTTTGAACCCGACTTGGTGACCACGCTGATCTGGCCGCCGCTGAATTCGCCGTGCTCGGCGTCGAAACTGCTTGTAAGGATCCGGAACTCGGCGATGGAATCGAGATTGGGGACGATCGCGGCGCCCATGTTCACGTCTTCTTCGACGTCGCTTCCGTTCACTACGAAGCTGTTCGCGAATTCTCGCTGTCCGTTGATCGATATGGTGCCGGGGTTGAGCCCCCCTGAAGGAGAAAACGCGCTGACGCCAACGTCTTGCTGCGTGGCTGAGGTGAGCGAAGTCACAGGCGCCGCGCCGGATTGCAGGTTCAACAGATCGGTGAAGCTGCGGCCGTTGAGCGGCACCGATGTCATCTGCTTCCCGGTGATCACTTCGCCCATTTGCGTGTCGACCGTCTCGACGCGAGTGGGCGATTCGGAAACCGTGATGGTTTCGGTTTTCTCGCCAAGGGCGAGCGGCATATCCACCGCAACCTTGCTGTCGACGTCGAGGACTACGCCAGCTCGCCTTAGCGGACGGAATCCGGGAGCGTCCACCTGGACATCGTAATTGCCGACTGGCAGACTCTGAAACGAGTAGAATCCCTGGACGTCGGTGGAGCGCGTCTGCGTTACATCCGTCGATGTCTCGGTCGCCGTAACCTTCGCTCCTGGCACGGCTGCCCCGCGGGGGCCGGTCACCGTCCCCGATATACTGCCTCCGTCGTTGGCCCACGCGTTAGCCCACACCGTTATCGCTAATAGGGCCGCGGCGGCGGCGTTCCAGACCACTCTCGTGTTGTTCAAACGCACTGATCCCTCTCCTCGAAAAAGGCACAGCTCGAGCGGCAGCCGCCCGGGCCGGGTTGAATGATTTCGGTTTACGGAAACCGTGGGCTGGCTGCTCTATACTAAGAGGATCGCCAGCCTTTCGGGCCGTCGATGGACGGGTCTCCACGGTGCTTCGCCAAAAGACTGCCATGGAGACCCGAATCGCTGTTTCGGTCCTAAGCTTGCGCTATGATCCTGCTTGGGCTGCTCCTTCTAGTTGCAAACGCATCGCAACTGACTTATGACGAAACGCAGAGGCCCGCTGTCCCGCCCGCATCTGTGACTCATCCGCAACAATATATTGCAACACTTACAATCTACGACCTCTTTGGTCCATGTTAAGTAACCTTCCTCGGACAAGCCAACAAAAATCAGCAAATGAGTTGCAAGTGGGGTTCGGTGGTTCTAGCCAGAGGTCGAACGGTTGCGTGGAGCCTCAATGCTCCATGTACATTCCGAAGGCGTACACGGTGCCATCCATCGTTGCGAAGTAGACTCGTCCATTCGCCAGCGTGATGCCGGTCAGCGCTGCGGGGCCGGAGATCTGATTGCGGCTCGAATACAATTCTTTGCCGGTGGCGGCATCCAGAGCGTAGAGCACGGCGTGAGTCCCGTTTTTCGCGCGCTCTTCGATTTCACCGTTACGGCCCGTCTGGCGCGTGAATTCTCCGGAGGAGAGAGCGAACACGACTCCGCTGGCGATGGCGGGAGGCTCGGGCGAATTCATCTCGCGCGAGATCCAGGCCGGCGTCAGCACCGGCGCTCCGTTCTGATCCTCTACCTTGAACGCGAGAATACAGCCCGAAGACGAGCCACCTGCTCCCGGAATTTTCAACTCTGGATTCACCCCGCCCCATACGGGCGCCAGCACCCAGCGCACGCCGTCGGCATCTTGCCAGCTCGCAAGCCCGCCCCAGATGCCACCCGCTGCGACGGCCACAGGCGGGGAATCGAATAGCGATTTCCCGAGCGATTTCGCGCTCAGCAGATGCAACCGTCCATCCCTGCCCGCGGTGACGATGAGCTCGCCGTCTTGGTACGGGAACACCAGCGGCGAAACTGCATTCACGTCGGGATCCTTCTTTGCCTGCGCCGCACCTGTAGAGAAGGACTCCTTAAGCTTGAGATCCTTCCCGGTCAAAGCCAGGAGTCGATCACTGGTCTGGACGTACACTGTGCCATCCATGCCGATGGTGGGTCCTCCCAGGCCCCACCCATCTATAGAGCCAAGTGGGAAGGAAGCCGCCTTGGGAGGATCGGTGGTCAGATCGACGGCCCACACGGCGTTCGGCGTTAGATAGCAGTCCTGGCTGGTAGTGGTGTAGATCGCGTTGCGCTCAATGGTCAGATTCTGCAGACGCGCGTTGGCGGGCAGGACTCCCATGGGCTGCGCGACGTCGTCGCCGGTTGAAGTGTTGAGCCGGTGCAGCCGGCCGTCGCTGGAAATGGCGTAGACGGAGGCGACGCCTATCGGGGTGAAGGGTCCGCGGGGTGCGGGCGCGGCTGCTGGACCCCTGCCTGAAGAAGCCGCTCCCGGAGCCGGAGCGGGGCCGCGCGCCGCGGGCGTAGGCATGGCCGGCATCGCCGTCAACCCTCCCGGGCAAGCCCAGGAAGAAGCGCTGCTCTGCGGCTGCAGATTCGCGTACTCCAGGTGTTTCTGCCAGAAAAGCTTGCCCAGATCCGCGTCGATCGCGTACACAATGTCTGAGCTGGATGCCACAAACGCCAATTCCTTGAATCCGCGGTAAGAGATCAGTTGCCCCATCAGCGCCGGAGGCTGCAGCGGATGCGGCCCCTTGGGCTGATTCTCCAGCTTCATCTTCCACAGAAGCTGGAGATCCTTTACCGTGTCTTTCGAAATGCGCGTGTCGGCGCGTTCCCAGCCGGTGTGCTGCGCGTCGCCGCCGGAGTTATTCCAGTTGGAGCGGCCTTGCGCGCCTGCCACGCACGCCACGGCACAACCAATCAGCAGCGTCTTCATCAATGGCCCGCCAGCCCGAAACAATACAGAACGCTGTCGTAGGTGCCGAGATACACGTGCCCATTGGCTACCGACAAGCCGGTGAAATGCGCGAAGGTGGCGATGGTGTCGCCGCTCGAATACAGCTCCTTGCCGGTTTCGCTGTCCAGCGCGTAGAGCACGGCATGTCCGGAGGCCTTGATGCGCAAGGGGCTGGAATCCTGCAAGCCTCGATCCGGGTAGGCCTGCGCGGTGTTTTCGCCGCTGCCGTAGGCGAAGATCACGCCGTTGGCGATCACCGGAGGCTCGGCTTGATCCATGTCGTGCGACATCCATGCTGGATTCAGCACCAGCTTGCCATTCTTCTCCTCCAGCTTGAACGCAACGATCGCGCCATGCCGCACCGGGCCGTAAGAGATGGGCGGCTTGAACTCCGGATGCACCGGGCCCCAGAACGGAGTCAGCACCCAGCGAGTTCCCTTGGCATCCTCCCAAGTGGCCATGCTGCCCCAGATTCCCGCAGAGGCGAAGTTCGCCTCCTCATTGCACAGCAGCGGCGTGCGGATCAGCGGGGTCTGATGATTTTCCCCTCCCGCCGACTTGGGATCGATCAGATACACGCGGCATTCCTTGCTGCCGGTGACCATCAGCTCACGTCCTTTATACGTGAAGATGGCGGGAGTCACCTGCATGTCCAGATCCTTCTTCTGCATCCATGCCCAATTGGTCGGCTCGTACCAATCCTTCAGCTTCAGCGAGCCGTCCACTACCGCCGCGCCGATCAATCCGTTGCCGTAGCGCTGATTCGCGAGATCGTAAACGCCGTCGCCGGTGGGAGCCCATGCGGTTCCGGTGGAATCGATGGCTGCGCCCTGCCGGCCCCACAATCCTCCGCTGCGCGGGTTGAACGTCATCACATGGTGATCCGGATCGTCCAGGTTCACGGCCCACATCTGGTTGGGGTTTCCGGCGCAACCCTGCGAGGTGGTAGTGAAGATCACGCGATTCCACAGGTTCAGCGCGTAGGACTTTCCGTTGGGATACCCAAAGGGGATGGGCGGGGCAACCTCCTCGCCATCGGCCAGGTTGAGGGAGTGAAGAGCGCCGTTGCCCGCTAGCGCGTATACGATGCGCCTGCCGGAAGCATCCGGCGCACCGATGACCGGCGTCGCGGTCTGCCCTCCGGGGCAGAGCGGGTCGGTGGGGCGTCCGGCGCGCGCGGGCGGCGGATACTCGAAGTGGCGATTCCAAAGGATCTCGCCTTTGTCGGCGTCGATGGCGTAGAGATTGTCGGAAACTCCGGCTTCCAGCGCGATCTGCTTCGGGCCGCCGGAGGTGTTCACCTGCCCTCCGCTTGCGGTATTCACCTGTCCAATGATCAGCGGCGGGAACAAGGAATGCATCTCGCGGGGGACGTTATCGAGCTTCAACTTCCATAGCAGTTGAAGCTTCCCGGCGTTTCCCTTGCTGAGGATGGTCTCATCCTTCTGCCAGTTATTCCGCTGCGGACTTCCGCCATCGGTGGGCCAGTCTGCGGCGCACAGCAAGAGGAAACTAGCGGCCGCCACCACCGCTTGAAGGGCCCGTCCAAGGGGTTGACGCAGGGGATGACGCACCGCCAAATTATATCAATGGCGCGGCGAACCAATTACCGCCGCTTACGCGCGTGGCACAATGGTCGGGTCATGCTGGCCGCGACACGCCGCTCCTTCCGCACCTTGCGCGAGAACTGGAAAGTGACCGTAGTTGCAATTCTGTCGCTGGGCGTGGCCATGGCTTTGGGCGTGGTGAGCCTGAGCGCCTCCACGACCTTCCTTCTGCTTCCGCCCTCCGGCGTTGAACCGGACCGCCTGGTGACCATCTCAGAGAGCGCGCCGGGCAGCGACAGCCGGGAGATCTCGTATCCGGATTATCAGTATTTCCGCGCCAACAATCACGTCTTCACCGATATCGCCGCCGCGCCAAATTCCGTCAGCGTGAATTTTCAGTCTGGCGATGATGGCGACATCCGGGTGATCTCGCGGCCGGTCTCCGAGAACTATTTTTCCGTGCTCGGAATCAAGCCGCTGCTGGGAAGGCTGTTCATCGCCGGTGACGACCGTGCGGAGCCGCGCGTGGCGGTGATGACGTACGCGTGCTGGAAAAGGCTCGGCTCGAACCCGAAGATGGTGGGGCGAAACATCGCGGGCTACAGCGTAGTAGGAGTCGCTCCGCCGGAGTTCACCGGGTCGCTGTATGGATTGAACCCGGATCTGGTGCTGTCGCTGGAACCCAGTCAGAGATCGCCAAAGCATGAGGACCGGCACTTGATTCTGATGGCTCGCTTGAAGCCGGGCGTGAGCCGGCAGGAAGCCGTGACCGAGATGCGTGTGCTCGCCGGGCAACTGCGGCTGGCCTACCCGAAGGAAGAGAAAGATCGCAGCATCGCGGTGAGCCGGGCGACTCTGCTGCCTCCGGATATGATTCCGACAGCCGAACTGATTCTCGCCATCCTGATGGGGCTGGTGCTGCTGGTGCTGCTGATCGCTTGCGCCAACGTCGCGAATCTGCTGCTGGCTGTGGCTGTGGGGCGCCGGCGCGAGGCTGCCATCAAGATGGCTTTGGGCGCGCAGCGGGGACGGCTGATCGCAGAACTTCTGCTGGAGAGCGCGATGCTGTGCGCTGCGGCCGGGGTCCTGGGCTACGCTATCGCCGCGGCCGCCGTGGCCCGGTTTTCGAACGTGACGATCACCCTGCCGATGTACGGCTCCTTTGGAATGGGGCTTAATCTGCACATGAGCTGGAGTGTGGTGGCCGGAACGGCAGTTCTGGTGTTGATCGCGCTTCTGGCGGCGGGGCTGGTGCCGGCCCTGTACGCCTCTTCTCCCAACTTGTCGCAGATGCTGGCCGGCGAGGTGGTGGTGGGCGGGACCCGAAAAAATGCCCGTCGGAACGCCCTGGTCATCGTACAGGTGGCGGTGTGCACGCTGGTGCTGGTGGGCATGGGGCTGTGTACGCGCAACCTGTACAATCTCCGCCACGCGGATGTGGGCTTTGCCGCGCGCAACCTGGTGGCGGAAGCGCTGTTCGTGAAGCAGGAGGGAATTTCGGAGGCGCAAGGTCGACTGAAATACGCGGAGATTCGGCGGGCCGCCGCAGCGCTGCCGGGAGCCGAAGCGGTTACCTTGGCTTCGGAGCTTCCGCTGTTCGGCCAGGGGCAGGCGCAGGTGCGGCTTCCGGGCGCGGACAAAAGTACGCCAGTGCGCAGCGCCGTAGTCGATGCGGATTATTTCTCCACGCTCGAATTCCGCCGGCTCAGCGGCAGAGTGTTCGATTCTCGCGACCAGGAGAAAACTCCCGGCGTCGTGGTCATAAACCACAAAATGGCGGAAATGTATTGGCCCGGACAGGACCCGCTGGGCCAGACCCTGCTGACGGACGACCCGGCTCGTCCGGCAACTGTGATCGGCGTAGTCGCCGACGGGAAATACGACGACCTGGCGGAGTCGGCCCAGTCCTTCCTCTATTACCCGCTGGCGCAGCGTTATCAGGAACTGGTCAACGTTATCGTGCGGACCCGAGGCGACCCGAAATTGTGGGAGGAGCCGCTGGGTCGTGCGATGCACGACAAGGTTGGGTTCCAGGCGCCGGTGCGTCCCGCGACGTATGACGATTGGACTGGCGTGACCATCCTGGCGCAGCGCGTCGCCGCCGGCGTGGTGGCGGCGCTGGGCGGATTAGGGCTCGCGCTGGCGATTGTGGGACTGGCCGCGGCGGTATCGTATTCGGTCAGTGAACGCAGGAAGGAGTTGGGGATTCGCGTGGCCCTGGGGGCTCGGCCGTGGCAGTTGGCAAAGATGATTTTGCGCGAGACGGCCATCGTGGCGGGGGTGGGCATAGCCGCCGGAATCGTGCTGGGTGTGGCCGGAACCACGGTCGTGAAATCCCAGCTCTACGGCATCCAAGCGGTCGAATGGACGGTGCTGGTTCCGGTCGCCGCCGGAGTGCTGGGCGTGGCCCTCATCGTCGCGTATCTGTCGTCGAGATCGTGGATCAAGGTGGATCCGATGGAGGCGGTGCGGCATGTGTGAGGGTTGGCCCGGAGTGAGGACCGGCGCGGAGCGATCCCTCAACGCGCTGGCGCAGCGGCTCGCCGCGTTGCCGAAGGGAACGCGAATCGATTGGTCAGACTCGTGGTCGGATGAGGATCTCGAGAAATTCACCGCGGGTGCGGTGAAGCGCCTCGATACGGAAGACGAGCCTTGAGGCCCGGCGCGTGGTCGTCGGAAGCTAGGGGACTAGCGGCCAAAGCGCAGCAGGAAGCTGAGAGCGGATAGCCTTGGCTGCGATCGCCTTCAAGAGCTGATAGACACGGGTTGTGTTCGCGGACGGGATTTCGCCTCCTGCCACGCTTTGATCCAGCGCCTCCGCCCTTGTACAAGCAGCCGCGACTTTGTCCAGCGGGTAATGCGCCTGCTTGAGGTTGGTCTTGTTGTATTCGCCGAGTATCCGGCGCAGTGCAGCCTCGGTATCCGTGCAGTCAGAAAACGCTTGGACGGCCAACTCATCGTCATGGTGCAGGAGCAGCCACAACTCGAAGCACGGCTTGCTCAACGCGACGCTCACGCCCATTCGCTGGGCATCCCTGATGGCGCCGATGAAGCTGGCGACGTGGCCGCCAGTCGCACAGTGGTCGACGTCAAGAAGAAGCCAGCGTTCATCGTGGTCCTGATGATCAAAGCTCAGTAACCGCTCAAGAACGTGCGGTGCGGCTGAGGTACCATCCTCTGTCTCCACCACATGTACCTGCACCCGAGAAAAAGGCGGAGGAAGTTGAGGTACTGCTTCGGAGCGTAGGTGTCGTCACAGGCAACGATGAACAACCGATCGTCGCGAAGGCGCTGGGCATCGCGTACCAACGGCCTCCCCTTCCGATGGGTGAGGCTCATTTCGGCTGCGGTTCCGCCTCCCGCAGGCGATCGAGGTCGCCCAGGAATGGTATAGCGCCGAAGCGGCCCTGTAGGTAGTGCTCTTTGATTTCGGAGTCTTTCCGGATCTCAAAGTCCACCAAAGAGTACAAGCGGGTGGCGCCGGCTCGATCTTTTTCGGCGAACCAGATTTCATCGCGGCGCAGGAGATCGAGGTCCAGGAGATTCGATTCGTGGGTCGTCACGATGAGCTGGCGCGGACCGCTTGAGGACTTCAGGAAGAAATCCAGGAAGTTCCTAACGAGGATCGGATGCATGCTGCGGTCGATTTCGTCTACGAAGTACGTCACATCCCGCTTCTGCAATTCGTGCAGGGCGGGAATCAGATTGAGCAAACGTCGAGTGCCATCGGACTCCTGGGTTAGATCGAGCGGGATGGAGGTGCCGGCTTGGGTTGCATGGGCGGCCCAAACCGAGAGTCGGTAGAAATGCCCCTTCTCAACCACCAGTTCCACATTGCCGTCTCCACTCGCAAAAACGAGGGGGCCATTGGCTGGCTGGGCGCTCGGATCCATCGCCTGGCGCACAACATAGTCAGGCAAAGAGCGGCGGAGTTCGTCCTCGTCGATTTCCGCCTGGTCTACCTGCAGGTGGCCAACGCCGGTCGAGGACGATTTCAGAAAGTCGCCGGCGAAGCGTGTGAGGTCCGGGTTGGCCTGTAGTACTTTCGCCAAGGAGCCGACCGGTGTGTGGGGAGCTATAAGAATCAGGTCTTCTTCGAACCAGTTCAGGACGTCACCGATCTCTCCGCTCAGTTCAGAACGGTCGATCGTCGCCCGAATGGTTGCGAGAAAAGACTGATTCTGCGGTGCTCCGACGGTGGCGAGCGCCTTGAGCTTTTCACCTCCCTCTAACCCTCGGGCGTCAATAGTGACTTTACCCCGCTCGTCCGTGGTGCGTTCGTAAATCGTTCGCTCTTCCCCTCCGATGACTTGAAGAAGCCACTCCTCGATAATTCGCTGATCATCCGCCTTGAATCCGAACCTATAGAACTTTTCTTGAGCAACGAACTGGAGGTCGGCGGTCGTCGGCTTTTCTTGGCCGCCGCCCAAGCGAAATATCTCCCGCCCGGTTCCGCTGTCTCTGGGCCGTGGCTGCCACGCAACCCGCTCTGTGTAGGCGAGAGCCTTGAAGAGGTTTGATTTTCCGGCGCCGTTAGCTCCGTAGATGACGGCGGCTCGCAGTACTCGCTCACTGGAATCCGGTATCGGAACAGTGTGGTCGTAATGCTGGCCGGTCAGACGTCTGCTCGCAACGAAGGAAATGGTTTCCTCGGAGGAAAACGATCGAAAATTTGAAACCGAAAATGATACGATCATGAGCCGCGCCGTAGCGATCTATTCACACGATAGCATCAGTGGTTCCGCCCGGCCTCGCGAAAACATCCGCTACCGCAGCGCGTAGACGAACAGCGCACTACCCGCGTTGACCGCAATGTACTGCTTCCCGTTCACCATGTAACTCATCGGTCCCGAATTCACCTGCCCGCCGAGCGACGCCTTCCACAGCAGCTCGCCGGTCCTGGCGTTCAGCGCGAAGAAGTAGCCTTCGCGGCCGCCGCTGAACAGGAGGTCGGAGGCGGTGGTCAGCACGCCGGCCCAGGTGATATCGGCCATCTGAACTCCCATTTTTTGTCGCCGGTGTGCGGGTCGATGGCGCGCACCACGCCGATGCCGTCGGATTCGCGCTTGGTGTTGGTAGCGAGATTCACTTGCGCCATGGGATTGGGTCCGCCGTAGGCCGAGCCGCGGCCATTCTTCACCTGGATGGTCCCGGTGTTCTCCCAAGCCGATAGATAGAACAGGCCTGTGGAGGGGCTGTAAGACGGCGGATACCAGTTGGTCCCGCCCAGCACGGTCGGCATGATCAGGCTGCCTTCCGGTGTCGGCTCCTTGCCTGGAACCCGCATGGGCCGGCCCTTTTCGTCGAATCCGCTGAGCCAGTTGGCGGTGGTGAACGGCTTGCCGAGCAGGAACTCGCCGCTCGATCGATCCAGCACGTAGAACACGCCGTTCCGATTGCCCCACATCACGACCTTCCGGGGACGCCCTTTCCACTGCATGTCGGCGAGCACCGGGACTTGCGTCGAATCGTAATCCATCTGGTCATGCGGCGTGAACTGGTAAAACCATTTCAGCTTCCCGGTGTCGGCGTCCAGCGCCACCACCGAATCGGTATAGAGGTTGTCGCCGATGCGCGCGTCGCCGTTGGAATCCGGGTAAGGATTGCCGGTGCCCCAATACGTGAGGTTGAGGTCGGGATCGTAGGCGCCGGTGTTCCAGATGGCTCCGCCGCCCTTCTGCCAGGAGTCGCCGGACCAGGTTTCGCTGCCGGGCTCGCCGGGCGCGGGGATGGTGTAGAACTTCCAGGCCAGCTTGCCGGTTTTGACGTCGAAGGCCGCGACGAAATCGCGCACGCCGGTGTCGCCGCCGGCGGTGCCGACGATGACTTTATCCTTGACGATGAGTGGAGCGTGAGTGATGACGTAGCGCTCGGTCTGCGTCGGCTGCGCGACCTGCGTGTTCCAGATGATTTTCCCCGTCTTGGCGTCGATGGCGAGCAGGTGCGCGTCGAGCGTGCCCATGAACAGCGTATCGCCCAGGATGGCGAGCCCGCGGTTCACGCGCCCGCAGCAAGGGTTGCCATTGACGGCGTCCGGATAAGGGAGGGTCCAGAAGATGCGGCCGGTCACGGCGTCGAGCGCGTAAACGTCGTCGGGCGCCTGAATCGTGTACAGCACGCCGTCGACGACCAGCGCCGTGGCTTCGAATTTTTCGGTGGAGCGAGCCTGCCACACCCACTGCAGCTCCAGGTTTTTGACGTTGGCCGGAGTGATCTGGTTGAGCAGAGTATGCCGCTGGCCGTTGAGTGAGCCGGAGTAGGTGAGCCAGTTCTGAGGTTCCTTTTCCGGGTGCAGCAGGCGGTCGAACGTCACGTTCTGAGCAAAAGCCACGTTCTGAACGAAAGCCGCCAGCGGTGCAGAGAGCAGCAACAGGGTGCGCAAATTCATGGACTACAGCATATAACGCGGGATTCGCGGAGGCGAGGGCAAGCGGCCTTCTTCAGCCGCTTGCATGCAAGATGCTTGACTCTCTCAGGACCCAAGTGATAGCGTCAATATTTCAGGCGAGGGACGTAATGAAACTCTGCGGGGGCTGTAATGAAATTCAAGGATAAGTTCACAATCGGCGCGATCGCGGGGCTGCTGCTGGCAGCCGCACCGCTCGCGGCGCACCACTCTTTTTCGGCCGAGTTCGACTCGACCAAACCGATCACGCTCACTGGCAAATTCACTAAGATGGATTGGGTGAATCCGCATTCCTGGATTCATATGGAGGCGGTCAATCCGGCCACCGGTAAAGTGGAGACCTGGGATATCGAGACCGGCCCTCCCAACACGCTGTACCGCAACGGCTGGCGCCCGAATGCCATTGCGCCGGGTTCGGAAATCGTGGTCACAGGAACGCTTGCCAAGAACGGCTCGAACACGGTGAATGCGCGCAGCGTGCGGACTCCGGACGGCAAGACTCTGCTGGCCGGGTCGTCGGAAGGCAACAACGCAGGACAGCCGGGTCCGCAGACCAAGTAGACGAAGATCACTAATTTAGACATGAAGATTTGGATCGCAGTGGGGTTGGCGCTCTGCGGCATGAGTGTGCCCGCGCCTGCTCAAGAAAAGTCGCAAGGCAAGCAGGCTTACTCGGTTCCGCGCCTTGCCGACGGCAAGCCGGACCTCAACGGGATTTGGCAGGCGCAGGGCAATGTCGATGCGGATCTCCAGGGCACGGTCAACGGGAAGAACATCATCGTCGATCCGCCCGGCGGCAAGATCCCGTACAAGCCGGAAGCCCTCGCGCAAAGGGCGAACGCTCCGAAGGCCACCGGCGACCCTCTCAAGAAATGCTGGCTGCCGGGCGTGCCGCGCCTGATGTATATAGCCTACCCGTATCAGATTGTCGAGTCCGCCAATCAGCCCGTGATAGCCGTCCTTTCTCAATATGCGCATGTGGTCCGCAACATCCACATGCGAGGCGAGCACTTAGAAGGTCTGGAGAACTGGCTGGGGGATTCGCGCGGCAAATGGGATGGCGACACGCTGGTGGTGGATGTGGCCAATTTCAACGACCAGACCTGGTTCGATGCGGCCGGCAACTATCACAGCGAAGAGTTGAAGGTGACCGAACGCTATACGCGGACCGGTCCCAACACCATCGCCTACGAAGCCACCATGACCGATCCGAAAGTGCTCGCCCGGCCGTTCAAGATCGCCGTGACCCTCAATCGCAACACGGCCAAGAACGCGCAGATCATGGAGCATGAGTGCTACGCGGATAAAGAAGGCCCGACGTTTACGGTAGGTGACAAGAAATGAGACTCCTCAGGATCACAGGAATCGCGACGGTCTGCTGCGTGCTGGCGCTGGCGCAAGGCGGCGCTCCCGGCGGTGGTGCGGGACGCGGTGGTGGACGCGGGCGAGGGCCCGTCAATCCGCTCCTGAACGGCAACCCCTACGTCTCGCCGCAGGAAGTCCAGGGCGGGCCGATTCCGCGCCTTCCCGACGGCAAACCGGATTTGCAGGGGGCCTGGTCGCAACGCACCATCGGCAACTCGATGTCGATGTACTCGATTGAGAAGACCGACGGCCACCCCAAGAGCGGCATTCCGCGCACGGCCGGCATCATCGTCGATCCGCCGGACGGGGTGATTCCCTACACGCCCGAGGCTCGCGCCAGGCAGGTCGATCTGAGCGAGAACCACATGGTCGAAGAGTCCGACGCGCACTGCTTCTTGGGCGGAGTCCCGCACCAGATGTACACTCCTTTCGGCATGCGGATTCTACAGCCGCCGGGATACACGGTGTTCACCTGGGAGTTCATGCACGCCTATCGCATCGTGCCCATGGATGGCCGCCCGCACGTTGCCGCCAGCGTCCACCTGTGGGAGGGCGATTCGCGCGGAAAGTGGGACGGCGACACCCTGGTCATCGACGTGACCAATCAAGTGGCGCGCACCTGGATCGACCAGTCCGCGAATATCCATAGCGACGCAATTCACGTGGTGGAGCGCATTACCCCCATCGATTCGAACAATCTTCAGTACGAGGCCACCATCGAGGACCCGAAATACTACACGCGGCCGTGGACCATCCGTTACTTTTACAGCCGCATTCTGGACCCCAACTTCGAGCATCTCGAGTTCGCCTGCATCGAGGGCGAAGTAGATCAGTCGAAGCACTGAGGGTGGGGTCAGCCAACGAGCTTGTCATAGTCGGCGTGGCTGCCGATCCAGAACCAAAGCACGCCCTCAGGTACGTCCACGCCTAGCGCTCGATGGTGCAAGCCAACACGAGCGGACCAAAATCGTTCAACCTTCTTGAAATGCAGGGAAGGGTGCCGGGGATCGGCCTTGAGGAGCGAGAAGGCCCGGTCGGCTGTGTTTTGAATGCTGGAGGGTAGCGCGCGATAGCAAGCCCAGAAATCCGGCGTCGCGCGATGCCTCACAGTTCTGTTGTTTTTCCAGTTTGGTGGTCACGCAGGGCTTGGTCGGCAAGGGCATCGAGCTTCCCGCCTCGGACGTCAGTTTCGATCTGCCGGTCCCAAGCATCGGCGTCGAACTGGACGAACCACTCCCTGAATGCGCGCAACTCGTCGGCGGTGAACTGCTTGATCTGGACCTCGACCGTCTCCAATCTGCTCATGGCTGTCTGCCCATAGGATACAGCAGGACGTTAGTTAGCCACGCAGTGCCTCCTGACGCCTGAAGTGGCACCGGGCGGCGCTGGCAACGCCGTCGGATTTTTCCCGTACCGTGGGTCAAGGCGTTTTCCCGTCCGCTAATCGACCTAGCGATACC
>CAWISY010000122.1:0-13102 GCA_963838455.1 Bryobacterales bacterium | reverse complement strand
TGTTCCAAACAAGACCTGCTGATACGACACGTACTCTTCCGGTTTGACCGGGTCATCGTATTTGGCCATGGAGGAATCCTTCACCACGCCGATGATCTCCGGACCGGTGCCGGGTCCTTTGTCGCCGTCCAGATGCTGGCCGATCGCGTCGCGGCCCGGAAATTCCTGGCGCGCAAAGGATTGGTTGACGATGACGCCCGGCGGCTTGCCCTCCTCGGCATCGGTGAAGAAGCGGCCCTCGACCAGCGGAATGCCCATCGCGGTGAAATATTGGGAGCTGACGGTGCGGGCCTCCACCATCGTGCCGCCCTTTTGAAAGCTGAGCGTTGTAGTCGCCCCGGAAAGCGGCAGATTGTTGACGAAGGCGGCGGCCGTGACGACGGGGATGCGCTGCAGCCGGTCGAGGATGTCGCGATAGTAAGCCATCTGCTGCGCCTTGGTCTCATACTTGCCCTTGCCGTCGACCGGCACGCGCAGGGTGAGGACATGCTCCGGACGGAAGCCGCGGTCGGCTTGCTGGAGCCGCACCAGGCTGTGCAGCATGAGGCCGGAGGCGATCAGCAGCAGGAACGCGAAAAAGGTCTCCGCGGCGATGAGGGTCGAGAACAGGCGCGCGGACCGCCGCTGGCGCACGCCTTGTGAGCCGCGCAGCGCGGACTGCAGATCGATGCGGCGGGCAAACAGCATCGGCGCCAGGCTGCACAAAAGCGCCAGCACCAGGCACAGCGCCAGATTGAACAGGAGCACGCGGCCGTTCAGGGAGATGCGTTGCAAATGAGGTAGATTGACGGGCAGCCCGGACACTTGCTTCGTCAGGATCTCAAGGACCGCGCGCGCCACCGCGATTCCCGCGAGGCTGCCCGCGGCGGCCAGCACTAAACCCTCTATGAGAAGCTGCCGCGTCACATGCCAGAATCCAGCTCCCAGAGCCGCTCGAATGGCGATTTCACGCTGGCGCTCCACGGCGCGGCTGAGCAACAGACCGCCGGAGTCGGCGCAGGCGATCAACAGCACCAGGCCGACCGCGGCCAAAATGAAGATCAGCGTGAGCCGGCTCTCGCGCGGAACGACATCGCTCCAGGGAGTGACGTCGAGGCGCAGGCCGGCCTCACGGTCGCCATTTTGCTGTTCCAGGCGGTGCGCGATCGGTTCGAGAGCGGCTTGCCCCTGCGCGACTGAGACTCCCGGCGCCAGGCGCGCCGCCACTTGAACTGCTCCGCCGGAGGCGAAGGTCAAGCGCCCGGACAGCCACATCTCGATCTCTGGGGCGGGGAAGTCGAACTCGGGGGGCATGACGCCGGCGATAGTGTACAATTCGTCGGAAACGCTGACAGTGCGGCCGATCACGCTGGGGTCGCCGTGGAAATGCCGTTGCCACAGCCGGTCACTAAGCACGGCGAACTTGGGAGCATCGGGCTGATCGTCGGAGGCGTTGAGCGTTCGCCCGATGCGGGCTTGCACACCCAGCATAGAGAACAGCCCGCCGGTGGTGCGGAGCGCGGTGAATTGGTCCGGCTCGCCGGCGCCAGTGAGCGTTACGCCGAAGTCGCGGACCAGAGGGACCATGACGGTGAATAGATCGCGGTGATCGGCGCGCTGTTGATCCAGAATCGCAAGGTAGTCGGCCGCGGAGAGAGCGATGTTGGGGCGCTTGGCGCTGGCGCCGACGATGCGTACGAGTCCGGCCGAAGATTCATACGGCAGCGAGTGCAGCAGCACCGCGTCGACAATGCTGAAAACGGCCGTGTTCGCGCCTACGCCCAGGGCGAGAATGGCGACCACGGCCGCCGCAAAAAGAGGGTGCGCACGCAGCCAGCGCAACGAATGGACCAGGTCGCGAAGCATGACGCTTTAGACGCCGATTGCGCGGGAAGGTTCCCTACGCCAGGTCAGGCAACTGCTCGCGCGGAATCAGGAGGCGGATTGACCGCCCTTGACCAGGAGTGCGCTCAATGAAGCCGTTCAACTCCAGCGTGACCACCATTTGGTGCACCGAAGGTGGCGTGACCTGAAAATAACGTTGCATATCGGCCTCTGCCGGCGGCCTTCCGTTCATCTTCGTGTAGTAGTAAATGAAGGCCAGATACTGCCCCTGCTTTTCGGTGAAGTGCTTCCCCCTCATCGTCCGCGGTCGCGCCTAGAACGGGACGTCGTCGTCGTTGATGCCCTCGGCAGGCGGGGCGGCGGGCGCCGCCGCGGGACGGGCGCGAGGCGCGCTGCGCATGGGAGCGGGAGCCTCCTGCGAGTAATCGTCCGGTCCTGGACCGCCGCCTTCGCCGCGTCCGCCCAGCAGGATCACATCCTCGGAGACCACCTCCGTGGTCCACACTTTTTTGCCGTCCTTATCGTCGTAGCTGCGGGTCTGAATCCGCCCCTCGACGTACACTTGTTTGCCCTTGGTCAAATACGGCGCGACGTTTTCCCCGCGCCACATCACCACGTTGGTCCAGTTGGTTTCTTCTTTCCACTCGCCGGTCTGCTGGTCTTTCCAGCGGCGATTGGTGGCCACGGAGAATTTTGTAACCGCGGTTTGCGAGGCGGTATAGGAGGTTTCGGCATCGCGCCCGAGATGCCCGATCAAAATCACTTTGTTGACGCTACGGCTAGCCATGTTCCGCACTCTAACACACTCCTCCGCTGGAGTCTGGAGGACCAGCATGTTAACATCTGGTCGAATGCGCCGTTTCTTCGCTGCACTGTGGCTGCTTCTACCTGGGATAGCGCTGCCTGCAATAGCGTTGTCTGGAATGGCAAGGGCGGCGGCAGCGGACGATAACCGCTCGCTGGGCGACCGCACGCGTCAGTACCTGACGGATCTGGTGCGGCTGAACACCTCCAACCCTCCGGGCAACGAAACGCGCGTGGCGGATTATCTCAAGCAGGCGGCCGACGCCTTCGGCATTCCAGCCGAGCGTCTGGGCAGTGACAAGGAACGCTTGAATTTCGTGGCTCGGCTGAAGGGCAGCGGCAAGGGGCGTCCGCTGCTGCTGCTGGCCCATAGCGACGTGGCGCCGGTCTCCGCCGATGACCGCAAACAATGGACCGCGGACCCCTTCGGCGCCGAGCTCAAAAACGGCTACATTTACGGCCGCGGCACGCTGAGCGCGAAATCGCTTCTCGCCGCGGAACTGGCCGTGATGGTCGAAATCAAGCGGCGCAATCTGAAGCTGAGCCGCGACGTGATCCTGGTTTCCGAGGCCGATGAAGAAGCCGGCATGACCGGCATCCAATGGCTGATCCAGAACGCCTGGTCGAAAATCGACGCGGAATTCGCGCTGAACGAGGGCGGTTCTTTGATGGAAACCAAGGACGGCACCAAGATCTTCGGGATTCAGACGGCGGAGAAGACTCCGCTACGCATCGTTCTAACGGCGCGCGGCACGGTGGGAAACGGGGCGGTTCCTCGGCAGGATAACCCTATCGTCCACGTGTCGGACGCGGTGTCGCGCCTGGCCAAGGCGGACCAGCCGGTGTTCCTGAACCCAGTCGCGCGCCGGTATTTGAGCACGCTCGCCGAGCTTCCCGATTACGCGTGGCTGAAGTCTTTGTTGCCCAAGCTGCAGAACGCGGCAACCGCCCAAGCTGCCGCGGCCCAGGTGCGCATGCACGATGCGGAATTGGACGCGATGCTCCACACCACGGTTTCCCCCATCAGCAATCAGAATGGGGAGGCGTTGATGGACGTGTACCGGCTGCCCAACGCCGAAACGCGGGAGGACGTTCTGGCGCGGTTCCGGCAGATCGTCAACGATCCCTCTGTGGAAGTGACGTTCGCCCCTGGGCCGCCCATGCCGACCACGCAGCCCAGCTCGCGCATGACGGCTCTGTACACGGCGATGGAGCGGGCCATTCAGCGGGTGTATCCTCGCGACTCCGTGATCGCGCCGTTTCTTTCACGCGGCTTCACCGTAACCGACAGCGGATTTCTGCGCTCGCGCGGCATGCAAGTCTACGGCGTTCCTCTGTTCCTGCGCGAGCCGGGCGAAGGGCGCGTCCGCGACGACAAGGATGAGCGCATCAGCCCCAAGACTCTGGACGATGGCGTCGAATTGCTGTGGCAGATCGTGCTGGAGACCGCGGGAGAGAATTAGTCCCGTTGGTCAGGAGAGCCGTCAGGCCGGGCAGGAGGCCTGCTCGGCGACCACGCTCTGCCGGGAGCCCTCCCCGGCCGCAACACAGAACAGGCCCAGCAGCAAGAGCAGGGCAACCGGCAAGAAGGCGCTGTAGGGAGCGTCCGCCAAAACCAGAAAATATGGAATTGGAGTCAGGATGAGCCCCGCGGCGGCGCGCAGCGGCGGGTGGGAACAACTCCGCACCACGCAAACGAAGACCACCAGCAGGATGGTATCGTCGGCCACGCTGGAATGAAAGCTGACCAGCAGGCCGCACACCAGGCTGGCGGCCAGAAGGAATTCGTAGTTGCTATTGCGCCGCACGATCCAGGCAAACCCGGCCACGACCAGAACCACCAGCGAAAGCTCCAGCACCGTGCCCCCGTGCAGCACTTCGGCCAACCCGTGAAGATTCGGCATGATGGTGGCCGACGGGTTGATCCACGGATCGCGCAGGACTTTCACGTACTGCCATATCGAATCGGTCCCGCCGGCCAGGACTCCGGCGCCGGTCAGAGCCGCGGATCCGGCGATCAGCCCGCCGAGAATGCGCCAGCGTTTTTGCGCGACCAGCAGGACCGGCACAAACAGGAACAAATGAAACTTAATCGCGGTGAGCGAGAGGATCAGTCCGGCCAGGAAGTTTCTGTTGGCTCGCGTCAGCAGCAGAGAAGCGCCGAGGATCGCCACCAGGAGCGGAGTGTCCTGTCCATCACACACTGCCGTGAGCACGGGAATGCTCAACGATGCGAAGAATGGCAGAGCCGGGCATTCTTTCGAAAACCGGACCACGAACCAAAGCACCGCTGCGACCATGCTCAGCGAGAAGAGCGCATAGGCGGCGCGATAAGGGAGCAGAGCCAGCGGCTTCAACAAAGCGGCGTAGAACGGGGGGCGTGTATAGATTACGGAGTCCATCGTGAATCCGAGAGTCGCCCGCACCACGGCCAGATTCGCGTCCCGCGAGTACAGATCGGGCGTACCCACAAGTTTTGCCCCCGTGTAGAGCTGCACAAAATCGTTTTCTCCCCGCAGTGCCCGGTCCCGTTGAAGATATCCCAGCGAAAGCAGAAAGGCGAGTCCCAACGCGACGGGGAACCAGTGCAATGCGGTCTTCATCTGCTTCTCCATCGGCGCAAACCGATGGGGTGATTAGTTTGGAGCGTACAGCGAGTGCTTGGAAGGGACGCGGCCCGGAACGCTCAGTCGATGAAGCCCTTCCAGATGTTTCCTTTTCCGTCGCGCAGCGTGACCACCGCGTCGCTGGAGACGCCGCTCAGCGAATTTCCGCGGCCGTCGCGGAAGCGGTAGGCGATGGAGTTATCATCAGCGCGCGTAGCCGAGCCGCGCCAGATGTTGCCATACTCGTCTTTGAGCTTGATGTCGTCGCCGTGGCCGTAACCGGAGACGCGCGTCTTGGTTCTTTCCTCTTCCAGGTGAAAATATCCGCCGGGGACCCGGTGCCGTTTTCGCTGCTTGCTATAGATCATGGTCTCAAGAGCAGAGTACTCGAGGAGCTGCTAGCTCCATTATTCGCCGAGAAGCCCGCTGAGACGATAAGGCGAACCCTCTAGCTCCGGGGAGTTGGAACCTTAAGTCGCCAGGGGGCTCAAGCAGTGGCTACCTTAATTCGATAGACTGCGTCTCTATTCGGTAGACTGCGTCTATGCGAGCCGTGCTGCAGCGGGTGACCAGCGCAAAAGTCGAAGTCGACGGGGCCGTAGTGGGCGAGATCGGCGCCGGTCTATTGGTCTTGCTGGGAGTGGGGAAGCCGGATACGCCCGCCGACGCCGATTACTTGGCGGCCAAGATCGCCGGCTTGCGGATTTTCTCCGATAGCGCGGGCAAGATGAATTTGAGCCTGATCGAGACCGGCGGAGCGATGCTGGCGGTTTCGCAGTTCACCCTGTACGGCGATTGCCGCAAGGGCCGGCGGCCGAGCTTCGATCCCGCGGCGCCTCCGGAGCAGGCGCGTGCGCTGTACGAATCTTTCGTGGAAGCGGCGCGGCGCACCGGGGTGCGAGTCGAGACCGGAATCTTCCAAGCGCATATGGCCGTTTCGCTGGTCAATGACGGGCCGGTCACTTTAATTGTCGAAAGCCGGCATCTCGAAAGCCCGCCTGCCAGTCAAAGCGGCGGATAATTTCGTCTACCGATCCTTCACCGGCCACGCGTCCCTGTTCGAAGAATACGGCGCGGGTGGCCAGGCTGCGGGCGAACTCGACGTCGTGGGTGACCAGGATCTTCGCTTGCGGTAAACCGGAAAGAAGACTCGCCAAATCGCGCTGGCCGGGAGGGTCGAGGAAGGTGGTCGGTTCATCCAGCACCAGGATCTCCGGTTCCATGGCCAGGACCCCGGCGATGGCGACGCGCCGCTTCTCGCCCGCGCTCAAATGATACGGCGCTTTGCCGAGCGCGGCGGACATGCCCACGCGCTCCAGCATGTCCCTGGCTCGCGCGGCCGCGGCGTGGGGCGGGAGGCCGAGATTGGCCGGGCCGAAGGCGACGTCTTCGAGCACGGTGGGCATGAACAACTGCTCATCGGAGTCCTGGAACACCAGGCCGATCTTGGCTCGCACTTGATCGAGAGTGCTGCGGTTGACGGGCATGCCGCAGACCTCGATGGATCCTTGCCCTGGCTCGGTCTCGAGCAATCCGTTGAGGTGCAGAACGAAGGTGGTTTTACCGGAACCATTCGCCCCGAGCAGGGCCACGCATTCTCCGGAGCGCAGTTCGAAATCGATGCCGTTGAGGGCTTGGGTGCCGTCCGGATAGCGATGGCGCAGGCCGCGGACGGTGAGTGCTGGGGCGCTCATGCTGCCAGCCGGATGGCGAGACATGCGGCCATGGATGCCGCGGCAAAGCCGTAGTCGGCAGCGTGGAAGTGGGGATGGACCGAGGGTGCGAAGCGGCCCGTGAAGCCGCGCGCGAGCATCGCCCGGTAAATTCCGTCCGCACGCTCCCAGGAGCGCAGGAACAGCACGCTCAGCGCTCCGGCCGCGGCCTGAAATCGTGGCGCTGCGGGCGCTGTGGAACCGCATCGCGATTGCGCGGCCAGACGCATATGCTGCGCCTGCTCGGAGATGACGAAGAAATAGCGGTACACGAACTGCGTCACCAGGATGAGCATCCGCGGCACGTGCAGCCGTTCCAGCGCCGCCAGCAACTGGGCGAGCGGGGTGGTCGCAATCAGCAGTAGCGCACCGAATCCCGAGAGGAAGCTCTTTTCCGCGATGGCTAGGGCGCGGCTGGGGTCGCCGGAGATCCAGGTGAACAGGGCAAACGTCGCCGAGAAGGGAAGCACCAGGGCGGCGCGGCGCATCAGTCCCGCGAGGGGCACGCGCGAAGCGGCCGCGGCGGAAACCAGCAGCGCGGCGTAGCCCAGATAAGTGATCCAGAGGCGCGTGGGATCGGCATGCACGGGTGTGGTCGAGACCGCGATCAGGAACGCGGCCAGCGCAGCCAGCTTGGAGCGGGCATCGCGCCGGTGCAAGGGGCTCGCGCCCCGGCTCCAGCCTTCCACTTCGAGGTGATGCAAATCAGGCGCTCCTTTGGCGTGTCAGAAACCTTCCCGTCAAAGCGCAGAGCGCGAAGATCAGCGCGAGGCCGGCGACTCCGGCAGAGGCTTTGCGTACCCATAGCGATGCCGAGCCGTGGAATTCGTAGTCGGCCAGCGGCGCGTGCAGCCACACCGGAGCGTGAGCCACGATGCCAAACTGCGCCGCCATATGCTCCAGATTCTCCGGCGCGGCCGACGCCCACAGGATTCCGAACGTGGCCAGAAGCAGGGCGGCGATAGCGACGGCGCCCACTACTCGGGAGCCGGTCCAGGCGGGCTGCCCAAATTTGCCGGGCTGAGCGGCTTCGGCCAACTTCGGATTCAGCCGTTCGATGGCGCGGACGGCGGCCAGCGTGATGACGCCCTCGGCGCACGCCGCGGTAGAAAAGAGCCCCAGCGAAAGGGCGACCAACCCCGGCCGCATGGGCACTCCGGATAACGCGAGTTCGGAGAGCGCGAAGCATCCGCTGACCATCACGCTGAGCACGCCGCTGAAGAAAATCGCGGCGGAGCGCCAATGCGAACGCCACAGCCGGTACGGCAGGTACCCGGCCAGCACGCCGATCATCGCCATATTAATGACGTTCGCGCCCAGGGCCATGATGCCGCCGTCCTGGAAGACGAAGGCCTGGATCACCAGAATCGCGGTCATCACCACCGACGCCGCCGCCGGACCCAGCACGATGGTCATCAACGCGCCGCCAACCAGGTGTGCGCTGGTGCCCAGAGGGATCGGGAAGTTGATCATCTGCGCGGCGAAGACGAAGGCTCCCATGACCCCCATCAATGGAACCTTGCTCTCCCGGCTGCTTGTGGGGCTCTCCTTTTGGGCCAGGCGAGCCGCCAGGCCGACCGCGGGAAGACTCACCAGGTCCAAAGCCGACCAGACCGGGGTACTCAGAAATCCATCAGGTATGTGCATCGCCTCGCTCGCTAAGGCTGCCTAACAGCCATCTTAACAACTCTACGCACGCGAACCTCCATTTGGATTTGGGCAATCGGATTTAGGACACGACAAAAAACGTGGAGTGCTACGCTGTGATAACGCGAGCTTATGATAGCCGGCATCGGGACCGATCTCTGTGAAGTTCGCCGCATCCAACAGGCCATGGAGGCGCCGCACGGCGCACGGCTGCGCGAGCGCGTCTTCACACCCGCCGAAATCGCCTACGCCGAGAGCAAGGCCAACCGCTGGGAGCGCTATGCGGCGCGCTTCGCGGCCAAAGAAGCGGGGATGAAGGCGCTGGGCACGGGCTGGCATGGCGGCGTTGGCTGGCACGATTTTGAGGTCGCCAATCTCCCCTCCGGCCGTCCCACCTTGAAGCTGCACGGGGTCGCCGCGGAGATCGCCGCGCGGATGGGCGTGCGCAACGTTTCTTTGTCCCTGACGCACACCTCCGAACAGGCCATGGCGATCGTGATTTTAGAGTCATAATTGGAGTACGCATGCGGAATCGCTACGTATTCGCCGCGATTTTATTGGTCCTGGTCACGCTGGTGGTGTGGCAGATCTCGTTCAAGTTCGAATACGTGCCCACCGACGCCACCCAGACATTCCTGTTAATGGCCGTTTCCACGGTCATCTTTATCCTCACCATCTGGCTGTTGGCGCGGCTGATCAAGACCGCGGTTAAGCTTTACTTAGAGCGGCAGAGCGGGCGGGAAGGGTCGCGCATCAAATCGAAACTGGTGTTTGGCGCGCTGGCGCTGAGCCTGGTTCCGGTGGTGTTCCTGTTTTTGTTCGGACGCGGCATCCTCAACCGGGCGCTGGATAAATGGTTCAGCGCTCCGGCCGACGACATTCGCATCGAGCTAACCAATACGTCGATTGCGCTGGGCAATGAGGTGCAGGGGCGCGCGCAGGCGCTGGCGAACTGGCTCTCGGTGCAGCCCGGCGCGCTCGGCGATGACGGGGATCTGGCCGAAGCCTGCGCGCCCAACCGGATCGCGGAGCTGAGCATCGAGGATTCGCAGGGCGTCGGCCGGGTGCTGTGCCAGGATAGCGGCCACGGCGACACCTTCACCGGCCGTGCGTCGTTGGCCGGCGGGGGTTGGCTGGTGGTCAGCGTGCGTCCAAGTGTCGACTTGGCCGAAACCATGCGTCAGATTCAAAGGCCCATCGAGCGCTACAACGATCTTGCTGCCCGGGCCAAGTACTTCCGCAGATTGTACACGCTGTTCCTGACGCTGATCGCTCTATTTATCCTGTTCGTGGCCACCTGGATCGCGCTGGTTCTGGCGCGGCAGATCAGCGTGCCGATCTCGGCGCTGCTGGAAGCTGCGGGTCAAGTGCGTAAAGGCAACCTGAGCCACCGCGTTTTGGAGAAGGGAATCGACGAGCTGGCGATGCTGATCCGCGCCTTCAATGAAATGATGCAGGCGCTGGAGGCCAACAGCCGCGAGCTCGAAAGGCGGCGCCTGTTCACCGAGGCGATTCTCGAAAGCATCCCCACCGGCGTGATTTCGCTCACCGCCGACGGAAGCATCCGCAGGGTGAATCGCGCGCTGCGCGGATTGTTTCCGGAAGAGAAGATCGAGGCGGCGCGGCATTTGCAGGATTTGTTTTCACCCGACGACACCACCGAGATTCGCTACTTGATGAAGCGGGCGCAGCGCACCGGGCTGGCCGCCAGCCAGTTCGATCTGGAGTCGCCGGAGCATACCCGGCACCTGGCCGCGACCGTCTCCGCGCTTCCGGCGGAGGGGCAGAGCGCGCCCGGATTCGTGCTGGTTCTGGAAGACACCAGCGAGCTGTTGCGGGCGCAAAAGGCCGCGGCCTGGCATGAGGTAGCCCGGCGCATCGCGCATGAGTTGAAGAATCCGCTCACGCCCATCGCGCTTTCGGCGGAACGCATCGGCCGGCTGCTGGATCGCGGAGGCTTCCCTCCCGACGCTCAGCGAATCTTGCGCGAATGCGCTGGCACCATCGCGCGCGAGGTGGAATCGGTGAAGGCGCTGGCGGATGAGTTTTCGCAGTTCTCGCGCTTCCCAGCGGCGCAGCCCGTGCCTACGGACCTGAATACGGTGGTGCGCAACGCGCTGGACGTTTTCGCGGGGCGGCTGGACGCCATCGATCTGCGCATGGACCTGGCGCCGGATCTGCCTCCCGTGAATGCCGATCCGGAGCAGTTCAAGCGGTTGCTGGTGAACCTGGTGGACAACGCGGCGGAGGCCATGCGCGATTCGCCTCTGAAGCGGCTGCTGATCCGGACTCGCGCCGCCGCCGATACCGTGGAACTACTGGTGGCTGACACCGGCTGCGGGGTCTCGCCGGGAGATAAGGAGAAACTGTTCCTGCCGTACTTCTCCACCAAGGGGCGCGGAACCGGCCTGGGGCTGGCGATCGTGAGCCACATTCTGGCCGAGCACCACGCTCGCGTTCGGGTGGAAGACAACAAACCCAGCGGCGCGCGCTTCCTGATTGAAGTACCTGCCGTGACCGCGCCGGATACGATGCCCGCGGAAGTGGAGGCTCGGGCGTGAAGTCGACGCGCGTGCTGATCGTCGACGATGAGCCGGGCATCCGCGAGTCTTTGAGCGGAGCGCTCGCCGACGAAGGCTTCATTTGCGCGGCGGTCTCGAGCGGCGAGGAGTGCCTGGAGGAGCTGACGCGCAACGGCTACGATGCGATTCTGCTGGACGTATGGCTGCCCGGCATGGACGGCCTGGAGACGCTGACCCGGATTCAGGAGATCCCCATCGAGGATCGCCCGGAAGTGATCATCATTTCCGGCCACGGCACCATTGAGACCGCCGTGCGCGCCACCAAGATCGGCGCCTTCGATTTTCTGGAAAAGCCTCTCACCATCGAAAAAATCACCGTGGTGATCCATAACGCGGTAGAGCAGCGGCGGCTGGAGCTGGAGGTGGCGCGGCTGAAGGAATCCGGCGGGTTCGCTCCGCGCATTATCGGCGACAGCGTTCCCATGAAGGCCCTGCGGCAGCAGCTCGCGCTGATGTCCGCCACCAACGGACGGGTGCTGATTTTCGGCGAGAGCGGAACCGGCAAGGAACTGATCGCGCGCGCGATTCACGCCGCCAGCCCGCGTGTCGAGGAGCCGTTCATCGAAGTCAATTGCGCCGCGATTCCCGAAGAGGCCATTGAAAGCGAGCTGTTCGGCCACCGCAAGGGCAGCTTTCCGGGCGCCCACGAGAACAAAATCGGGAAATTCGAAAAGGCCGACGGAGGAACCCTGTTCCTGGACGAAGTGGGCGACATGTCGCTCAAGACCCAGGCCAAAGTGCTGCGCGCTCTGGATGAGCAGCGCTTCGAGCCGGTGGGCGCCTCGGAATGGATTCAGGTGGACGTGCGCGTGGTCGCTTCCACCAACAAGAACCTGGAGGAAGAAATCGAGCGCGGCAATTTCCGCGAAGACCTGTTCTACCGCCTGAACGTGATCCCGTTTCACGTTCCGCCGCTCCGAGAGCGCACCGAGGACGTGCGCCTATTGGCGGAACATTTTTTGCGCGAGTTCACCACGGCATATGGACGAAAACCGAAGCAGCTGACCGCGGAGGCTCTCCACGCGCTGGAAGATTATCCCTGGCCGGGCAACATCCGCGAGCTGCGCAATCTGATGGAGCGCATCGTGATCATGAATCCGCAGCCGCGCATCGACGCTCGCCACATACCGTTGGACCGCAGCCGGCGCGCGTCCGCCGCGGACCGGCCTCTTGAAGCCTTCGGTAGCCTGCACGAGGTGCGCGAGGCCGCCGAGCGGGATTACATCGTGAAGAAGCTGGATGAAGCCAAGGGCAACGTGACCCGCGCGGCGGATATGCTAGGCCTGGAGCGGAGCCACCTGTACCGCAAGATGAAGGCCCTCGGAATCGCGGCGAAGGAGTAGCGCCTGCTCCCTTCGGTCGCGGCTCAGTTTTGAATCGCGCACAACGCAAGCTGTGCGCTCGGCTGCTTTAGCAAACTGAGCCGCGACCAGAGGAAGCGGTTGTTAGCCGGGTTTCTCCACCCGCCGGATTTGGGCGTCCGAAAGCGCAATCAGGCCCTTGTCCATCATCGGTTCCACGATGGGAAGCAGGCGCCGGATGTTTTCCTCCGTGTCGACGATCTGGATCACCACCGGCAGATCGTGGGCCAGCACGTGCGAGCGGTGAATCTCCGCGGTGTCGCCGAAGCCTTCCAGTCCACGGAACACGGTGGCCCCGGCGATCTTGAGCTCCATGCACTTCTGTACAATGGCGTCGTACAGAGGCTTGCCCTGGTAGCGGTCCTCTTCGGTAAAGTGCAGGCGCAGGATCTTAGCTGGCTGGTAATCCTGCATCGGCAGCCTCCGGCCCGGCATCGGCGTCCGGCAAACTATGGACCAGGCGCACGATCTCGCAATCGGAGATCACGATCAATCCGTCGCCCAGCATGCGCTCAATCTCTTCGGCGGCCAGCGCCACCTTCTCTTCGGTCTCGATCACCGAGATC